>NZ_CP063362.1:1374000-1717500 GCF_016807805.1 Xanthobacter dioxanivorans
GCGCATCTTCAGCGTCCAGCGGCGCTCGGCGACGCGGATGGCGGCGCGCACGTTGTCACGCAGCGCCGGCAGGCGGGCCAGGGCATCCACGATGGGGCCGACCTGCTTCTGCGCGCCCTCGCCCACCACGATGGGCAGCTGCACGTAGCGCGGATCGTCCGAATAGGGGGCGATGGGCGTGCCGTCGCGGGCGATCACCTTGATTTCCCCGTTGATCTGCCAGAGGGCGAAGGCCTGCCGCTCGGTGACCGCGATGTCGATGCGGTCGGGATAGAACTTGCGCACCGCCGCCGACTGGATCCACGGCAGCTGCTCGAGCCGCGCGCGGGTCTCGTCGGCGTTCACGAACAGGATGGAGGTGGAGGCCTTGATGCCGGCCGCCTCGAGGAGTTCCGGCGGGGTCATGTGATCATGGCCGGAAATGTTCACTTCCTTGACCTTGAACCCGGCGATGTTGCCGGCGGCGTCGGCGACGTCGAGGACGATGCCCTTGGCCACCTCCACGTGCCCGCCGAGGACGACGCCGTAGACGGCAAAGCCGCCGACCACGGCGAGGGTGAGCAGGCTGGCGCTGCGCCGCCCGAGGCGGGAGGCGGCGAGGCGGACGGTGAGGCGGCGGAGCAGGAGGGCACTGCGGCTCGCCGGGCGCGAATCCATCACCAGGCGCTTGTGGCGGCCGGGCGGCGGCAGCGGGGTGGGGCGCTGTGACGGTCTCATCCCCGCGCCGGGGCGGGGTCTTAGCGCTCCAGCGACGCGTCCTCCACCATCCATGTCACAAGCTCACCGAATGAGACGCCCGCGTGGGCTGCAAGTTCCGGCACCAGAGACGTCTGCGTCATGCCGGGCTGGGTGTTCACCTCCAGGCAGACGAGGCCGGAGGCATCGCCCTTCGAGAGGTCGAAACGGAAGTCGCTGCGCGACACCCCCCGGCAGCCGAGAGCTCGGTGCGCCGTGAGGCTTAACATCTGCACCCGTTGGTAAATTTCAGGTAAAATCCGGGCAGGAAGGATGTGGCGCGAACCACCGGGTGCATACTTGCTTTCGTAATCGTAAAACTGTTGCGTGGACTCGATCTCGATCACATCGAGCACCTTGTCGCCCATCACGGCGCAGGTGAGCTCCAGGCCGGGAATGAACTCTTCCACAAGAAGAATTTCGCCGAACGACCAGTCGAGGCGGGTCAGCTCCTGCGGCGGATGGGCCTGATCCTCCCGCACGATGAACACGCCGACGCTGGAGCCTCCCGCATTGGGCTTGAGGACATAAGGCGGCTCCATCACGTGCGCCTTCGCCGCCGCGCCGCGCGCCACCAGCCCCCCCTCGCCACCGGCACGCCGGCGGCGGCGAGCATGATTCGCGCCTGCGCCTTGTCCATGGCCAGGGCCGAGGCGAGCACGCCGGAATGGGAATAGGGGATGCGCAGGATCTCCAGGATGCCCTGGATGGTGCCGTCCTCGCCGGGACAGCCGTGCAGCACGTTGAAGGCCACGTCCGGCTTCAGGCGCGCCAGCACCTCGGCCACGTCGCGCTGAACGTCGACGCGGGTCACCTTGTAGCCGGCGCCTTCCAGGGCCGCGGCGCAGGCCGCTCCCGAGTTCAGGGAGACTTCGCGCTCGCCGGACCAGCCGCCCATGAGCACCGCCACGTGTTTCGCCATCTGCCTGTTCCCGATTTCTCGCGCCCGATCTCTCGCGCCCGCCCTCGGGCGGCGCGGCGCCACACCATCGCGCCGTTGCCTTGCGCCTTTGCTAATGGCCCGCAACGTCGTGCGCGCCCGGCAGCCCTCGCGGCAGGCCGATGCGCTTGATTTCCCATTCCAGCTCGATCCCCGAATGGGCCTTCACCCGGCGCCGCACCTCTTCGCCGAGGCCCTCGATCTCGGCCGCGGTGGCGCCACCGAGATTGATCAGGAAGTTGGTGTGGAGCTGCGACACCTGCGCCCGGCCGATGGTGAGGCCCCGGCAGCCGGCCGCGTCCACCAGCTTCCAGGCGCTCAGGCCTGGCGGGTTCTTGAAGGTGGAGCCGCCGGTGCGGCTCTTGATCGGCTGCGTCGCCTCCCGGCTTTCGGTGACCTTCGCCATCTCGGCGGCGATCTCGGCCGGGTCGCCCGGCCGGCCCTCGAAGACGGCGCGTGTGAAGATCACGTCCTCCGGCACGCCGCAATGGCGGTAGGTGAAGTCCATCCCGGCATTGGTGTAGCTCACCGTCTCGCCGGCGAAAGTCACGCCGTCCGCCCGCACCAGCACGTCCTTGACCTCGCCGCCATAGGCCCCGCCGTTCATGCGCAGCGCCCCGCCGATGGCACCGGGAATGCCGCGCAGGAAGGAGAAACCGGCAACGCCCGCATCCGCCGCCGCCCGGGCGACCTTCACGTCCGGCACCCCGGCGCCGGCAGTGACGCGGGTGCCCTCCACTGCGACCTCGGTGAAGCCGCGGCCAAGGCGGATGACCACGCCCGGCACCCCGCCGTCGCGCACGATGAGGTTGGAGCCGAGGCCGATGACGGTCACCGGGAGCGACGCCGGCCGGCGGGCGAGGAAGTCGGCAAGGGCGTCCGCGTCGGCGGGCTGGAACAGCAATTGCGCCGGCCCGCCGACGCGGAACCAGGTAAGGTCGGCGAGGGGAGCGTTCACGGTCAGGGTGCCGCGCGGCGCGGGCTTGCCATCGGCGAACAGGGGCCGAAGATCCGGGAAGTCGCCGCCGTTCCCCGCCGCCGTCTCTGCTTCACCCATCACGCATCCGCCCGTGTCGATCACCGTGCGTTTTTCATAACGAGCGGGCGAGGGCAAGGGCCGGCCGCATTTCGCGGACCCGGCCACCATGCCATCATGGTCGCTTCCGCTCGCCAGAGTTCGTTCTCCGCCTTCGTTCTTTTGGAGCTGCCCCGCCGTGAACGAAAAGACCAGCGAAACACCGCGCGACGACGCGCTGCCCCCCGACACCAAGCTCACCGCCACCAAGAAGCGCTGGGCCGAGGAAGGCCGCTTCCTGACCGGCCGCGTCGCCCGGTCGGACGCCCAGCGCCTGCCGCCCGGCCAGCACCTGGTGAAGGACTGGCCGGTGCTCGATCTCGGCCTCAGCCCCATGGTGACGCCGCAGCGCTTCCGCCTCGACGTGTCCGGCGCCGTGGAGACCGCCTTGTCCCTGAGCTGGGACGAGTTCCTCGCTTTGCCGCAGACGCGGAACGTCAGCGACATCCATTGCGTGACCACCTGGTCGCGCTACGACAATGCGTTCGAGGGCGTCTCGACCCGCGACCTCATCGAGAGGGTGAAGCCGGCGCCGCACGCCGTGGCGGTGATGCTGCATTCCTACGACGGCTATTCCACCAACCTGCTGCTGGAGGACTTCGCCGCCGAGGACGCCCTCATCGCCCATTCCTGGGAGGGGGCGCCGCTGACCCGCGAGCATGGCGGGCCGGCACGCCTCGTGGTGCCGCACCTTTATTTCTGGAAGAGCGCCAAGTGGCTGAAGGGCATCGAGTTCATCGCCCGCGACACCGCCGGTTTCTGGGAGGAGCGCGGCTATCACATGCGCGGCGACCCATGGGCCGAGCAGCGTTATTCGGACGACTGAGGCGCCGCCGGTCCGCCTGCCTCACGCTGCCGCGCGCCGGACGAGCTCGGAGCGGGCGAACAGCTCGGCGACCCAATCCACGAACACGCGCAGCCGGTTGGAGAGGTGCCGGCTCGGCGGATAGACCACGTGGATCGGCATCTCCCCGGCGTCCAGTCGGCGAGCACCGGGACGAGGGCGCCCGAGCGCAGGTGCTCCTCGATCTGGAACCGCGGCGCCTGCATCACCCCGAGGCCGGCAAGCCCGGCGGCCAAATAGGCATTGCCGTCGTTGGAGGCGACGCGATAGCGGCCGGTCACCTCCACCACTTCCGTGCCGCGGACGAAGTCGAAGGGGTAGTAGCGCCCGGTCTGGGCGCTGAAATAGCGGATCATGAGGTGGCGGTCGTCGAAGTCCCGCGGATGAGCCGGCATGCCATGGCGGGCGATATAGGACGGCGCCGCCACGGCCATGAAATGCAGCTCGCCGATGCGCCGCGCCACGAGGTTCGGGTCGTGGATCTCGCCGACCCGGATCACGCAGTCCACATTCTCGCCCAGCAGGTCCACCGGCCGGTCGGTGCAGCCCACGTCGAGGGCGATGTCGGGATAGCGGGCGAGGAAGTCCGGCAGGGCCGGAATGAGCAGCCGCGTCGCCAGGGATGGTGAAAGATCGATGCGCAGCCGCCCGCGCGGCGCCGCCTGCGCCGAGGACAGGGAGCCGTCCAGCTCGTCGACGTCGTTGAGGATGGCGAGCGCCCGCTCGTAATAGGCCGCCCCGTCGGGGGTCACGGTGACACGCCGGGTGGTGCGGTTGAGCAGACGCGTGCGCAGATGCCCCTCTAGCGTCTGGATATGCTTGGTGAACGTCGCCTTGGGCATGTCCATCAGGTCGGCCGCCCGGGTGAAGCTTCCCGTCTCCACCACCCGGACGAACGCCCGCATTGCAGCAAGCTGGTCCATCGCCGTGCGCTCCATTGGTCGATCAGCGCTTATTGTTCACAAAGGTGAATAATAATATCAATCCAGCAGGCTTTATCGGCAGCCTCATCGGCAATAACGTTATCGCACTGCACAAGGCTGCTCCGACCGCTCGGGGTTGAGGACGGATGAGATGACTGCCACCTGGACTGCGATGCGCCTCGAGACGGAGACCGGCTCCCTGCCAGCCCGCCTCTATGGCGTCCGCCCGGACAAGGGATCGGCACCGCTCGTCTTCCACCTCCACGGTGGCGCGTTCACCGGCGGCACGCTGGAATGCGGCGCCTTCATCGCCGCTTTGCTGGCGGAGGCCGGGGCGGTGGTGGTGTCGGCCGACTATCCCCTGGCCTCGGACCATCCCTTTCCGTTCGCCCTCACGGCCGCGTTCGGCGCGCTCGCCACGCTCTACCGGCGGCGGGCCGAGTTCGCCGGACGGGGCGCGCCGCTCTATGTGGCGGGGGAGGAATCGGGTGGCAACCTCGCCGCCGGCCTGGCCATGATGGCGCGTGACCAGCAAGCCCCCCACCTGTCCGGCCAGATTCTCGTCTCGCCCATGCTCGACCCCCGCCTCGCCACCGCCTCCATCCGGGAGGCGGAGGCCGGGGTCTGCGGCTGCAAGTGGGCGGATGGCTGGCAGAAGTATCTGGGCTCCCCCGAGAAGGCGGCCCACCCGTACGCCACGCCCCTCGCCTGCTCGCGCCTCCAGGGCCTGCCCCCGGCCCTCGTGGTGAGCGCGCAGGACTGCCCCATGCGCGACGAGAGCGCCCGCTATGCCCGCGCCCTCGAACAGGCGGACGTGCCGACCGAGTTCGACCTCCTGCCGGGTCCCACCCACTGGCCCGACGGCTTCGCAGCCGCGCCCGAGAAACCCGCCTCCTGGGGCGGCACCCTGCGCACCCTGTTTTCCCGCTTCTTCGAATCCACGCGGACGCGTCGGCGCACGCCCCACTCGTCCGTCCTCTGAACACCCGGACCTTCAGGACTGCCCCCCATGAACTCCGAATCCATGAACTCCGAATCCACGAATTCCGAGCCCGTCAACACCGCGCCGGCCGTTTCCACCCCCACCGATCGAGGCGCGGCCGAGCCCGGAACCACCAGGCGACCGGCGGCCGCCCGCATCCGCAACGGCCTGCTCCTCGGGAGCGTCGCCGTCGTGGCGGTTCTCGGCACCCTCTACGGCCTGCCGCAGGAGGGCGCCCACGCGGAGAAGGCCGCCGCCCCGGTGGTCCCCGCCGTTACCGTCGCGGTGGCGACGGTGGAGCAGCGCGACGCCCGCCTGTTCGACACCTTCTCCGGCCGCCTCGAGGCGGTGGAGCGGGTGGAGGTGCGCTCCCGCGTCGCCGGGGCCATCAAGGCCATCCACTTCCGCGAAGGCGCGCTGGTGAAGGAAGGTGAGCTCCTCGTCTCCATCGATCCCGAGCCCTTCGAGGCCGAAGTGGACGAGGCCGAAGCCCAGGTGACCGCCGCCCAGGCCCGCGTCGAGCTCGCCCGCAACGAGCTGGAGCGCGGCGAGCGGCTGTTCAACACGCGCACCGTGTCCCAGCGCGACCTCGACGAGCGGGTGAACGGCCAGCGCGCCGCCGAGGCGAGCCTGCGCGCCGCCCAGGCCAAGCTCAACGCGGTGAAGCTCAACCTGAGCTACACACGGGTCCGCGCCCCGGTTTCCGGCCGGGTGGGCAAGTCCGAGATCACGGTGGGCAACCTTGTCGCCGCCGGCCCCGGCGCGCCGGTGCTGACCAGCCTGGTCTCGGTGGACCCCATCTATGCGAGCTTCAATGCCGACGAGGCGACCGTCGCCCGGGCCCTCGCCGGGCTCGGCGCCGGCGCCGATGTCTCCAACGAGCTGGACCGCATCCCGGTGCTCATGACCACGTCTGCCGGCAGCGCGCCGGTGGAGGGCCACATGCAGCTGGTGGACAACCAGGTGGACCCGCGCACCGGCACGGTCCGGGTGCGCGCCCGCTTCGCCAATCCCGACGGGCGCCTCCTGCCCGGCCAGTTCGCCCGCCTCGAAATGGGCCAGCCCAAGACAGAGCCCGCCTTGCTGGTGAGCGAGCGGGCGGTGGGCACCGACCAGGACAAGAAATTCGTCTTCGTGGTGGACGCGGCCAACAAGGCGGTGTGGCGCGAGGTGACCCTCGGCGCTCCGGTGGACGGGCTGCGGGTGGTGACCGGTGGCCTCACCGCCGGCGAGCGCGTCGTCGTCAACGGCCTGCACCGCGTGCGCCCCGGCGCCGTGGTGACGCCGGAGGCGGTGCCCATGCGGGTGACGGACGCCACCGGGGCCATCGCCGCGCCCCACTGATCTTCAGCGCGCCATCCCCGGCAAATCGGGAGCCCCCGAGGTCCGGGGTGGCGCGATGACGACCCCAGATCGCCTCTTCCTCTGCCTTTTCGGCGGAGGCTGGGAGTGGGCTGCGCCGGGTGTCAACGCCCCCGGCACACGGCGCAGCCCCTTCCCCCTGTTCGCTCGCCGCCGCGCCCCGCGCGCCGAAGGCATGAGCGCGTGCGTGCCCGCGTCCTTCAGCAAATCCCGATCAACCGCCTCCAATGGGGGGAGGGTGCCATGAACCTGTCCAAGTTCTTCATCGACCGTCCCATCTTCGCGGGCGTGCTGTCCGTCATGATCTTCCTCGCGGGCCTGATCGCCATGCGGGCCATGCCCATCTCCGAGTATCCGGAGGTGGTGCCTCCGCAGGTGGTGGTGCGCGCCACCTATCCCGGCGCCAACCCGAAGGTGATCGCGGAGACCGTCTCCACGCCGCTGGAGGAGGCCATCAACGGCGTCGAGGACATGCTCTACATGTCCAGCCAGGCCACCACCGACGGCATCATGACGCTGACCGTCACCTTCAAGCTCGGCACCGACCCGGACAAGGCGCAGCAGCTGGTGCAGAACCGCATCTCCCAGGCGGAGCCGCGCCTGCCGGAGGAGGTGCGGCGCCTCGGCGTGACCACGGTGAAGTCGTCGCCCGACCTCACCATGGTGGTGCACCTCATCTCGCCCAACAACCGCTACGACACCACCTACCTGCGCAATTACGCGGTGCTGAACGTGAAGGACCGCCTCGCCCGCATCGAAGGGGTGGGGCAGGTGCAGCTGTTCGGCGCCGGCGACTATTCCATGCGCATCTGGCTCGACCCGCAGAAGGTGGCCGAGCACGGCCTGTCCGCCGCCGACGTGGTGCGGGAAATCCAGGCGCAGAACGTGCAGGCGGCCGCCGGCGTGGTGGGCGCCTCCCCCGGCGCGCCCGGCCTCGACCTTCAGCTCTCCATCAATGCCCAGGGCCGCCTCGCCACCGAGGAGGAGTTCGGCAACATCGTGGTGAAGAGCGGCTCGAACGGCGAGATCGTGCTGCTCAAGGACGTGGCGCGCATCGAGCTCGGGGCCTCCGAATACGCGCTGCGCTCGCTTTTGAACAACACCTCGGCGGTGGCCGTGCCGCTGTTCCAGGCGCCGGGCTCCAACGCCATCCGCATCGCCGACGAGGTGCGCCGGGTGATGGAGGAGGTCAAGGCCAACATGCCGGAAGGCGTGGACTATTCCATCGTCTACGACACCACCCAGTTCGTCCGCGCCTCCATCGACGCGGTGGTGCACACGCTGCTGGAGGCGGTGGCGCTGGTGGTGCTGGTGGTGATCGTGTTCCTGCAGACCTGGCGGGCATCCATCATCCCGCTTCTGGCGGTGCCGGTCTCCATCGTCGGCACGTTCGCGGTGATGCACGTCTTCGGCTTCTCCATCAATGCGTTGACCCTGTTCGGGCTGGTGCTCGCCATCGGCATCGTGGTGGATGACGCCATCGTCGTGGTAGAGAATGTCGAGCGCAACATCGAGAACGGGCTCTCCCCGCGCGAGGCCACCTACAAGGCCATGCAGGAGGTCTCCGGCCCCATCATCGCTATCGCCCTGGTGCTGATCGCGGTGTTCGTGCCGCTGGCCTTCATCACCGGGCTGACCGGCCAGTTCTACAAGCAGTTCGCCCTCACCATCGCCATCTCGACGGTGATCTCCGCCGTCAACTCGCTGACCCTGTCCCCGGCCCTCGCCGCCTTGCTGCTGAAGGGCCACGACGCGCCCAAGGACCGCCTGACCCGCATCATGGACCGCCTGTTCGGCTGGTTCTTCCGGGGCTTCAACAAGGCCTTCGTGCGCGGGTCGGACGCCTACGGCTCGGTGGTGAAGCGCGCCATCGCCCACAAGGCGATCATGCTGGGGCTCTACGTGATCCTCGTGGCCATGACCGTGGTGCTGTTCCGCGCCGTGCCGCCCGGTTTCGTGCCGGGGCAGGACAAGCAGTATCTCGTCGGCTTCGCCCAGCTGCCCGACGGCGCCACCCTCGACCGGACGGAAGAGGTGATCCGCAAGATGAGCGACATCGCCCTGAAGGAGCCGGGCGTGAAGTCGGCCATCGCCTTCCCGGGCCTGTCCATCAACGGCTTCACCAACTCGTCCAACTCCGGCATCGTCTTCGTCGGCCTCGACGAGTTCGAGGCGCGGCGCGACCCCTCGCTGAACGGCAACGCCCTTGCCATGAAGCTGAACGGCAAGTTCGCCGCCATTCCGGACGCCATGATCGCCATGTTCCCGCCGCCCCCGGTGCAGGGCCTCGGCACCATCGGCGGATTCAAGTTCCAGATCGAGGACCGGGCCGGCCTCGGCTACGAGGCCCTCGACCAAGCCACCAAGGCCTTCCTCGGCGCCGCCCGGCAGGCGCCGGAGCTGGCCGGCCTGTTCTCCTCCTACCAGGTGAACGTGCCGCAGCTGTTCGCCGACATCGACCGGGTGAAGGCGCGCCAGCTCGGCGTCGCCGTCACCGACGTGTTCGAGACCATGCAGATCTATCTCGGCTCGTCCTATGTGAACGACTTCAACAAGTTCGGCCGCACCTACACGGTGCGCGTCCAGGCCGACGCGCCGTTCCGGGCGCGGGCGGAGGACGTGGGCACGCTGAAGGTGCGCTCGCAGACCGGCGAGATGATCCCGCTGTCCGCCCTGCTCAAGGTGCGCTCGGCGGCGGGGCCGGAGCGGGCCATGCGCTATAACGGCTTCCTCTCGGCGGACGTGAACGGCGGCGCCGCCCCCGGCTTCTCCTCGGGCGAGGCCCAGGCGGCGGTGGAGCGCATCGCGAACGAGACCCTGCCCAAGGGCTTCTCCTTCGAATGGACCGAGCTGACCTACCAGGACATCCTCGCCGGCAACTCGGCGGTGTGGGTGTTCCCGCTGGCCATCTTCCTCGTCTTCCTGGTGCTGGCGGCGCAATATGAGAGCCTGATGCTGCCGCTCGCCATCATCATGATCGTGCCGACGGGCCTGCTCGCCGCCATGACCGGGGTGTGGCTCGCCGGGGGCGACAACAACGTGTTCACCCAGATCGGCCTCGTGGTGCTGGTGGGGCTCTCGGCCAAGAATGCCATCCTCATCGTCGAGTTCGCCCGTGAGCTGGAGTTCGCCGGCCGCACGCCAGTCCAGGCCGCCATGGAGGCCAGCCGGCTGCGGCTGCGGCCCATCCTGATGACCTCCCTCGCCTTCATCATGGGCGTGGTGCCGCTGGTCAGCTCCATCGGCGCCGGGGCGGAGATGCGCCAGGCCATGGGCATCGCCGTGTTCTCCGGCATGATCGGCGTCACCGCCTTCGGCATCTTCCTGACGCCGGTGTTCTACGTGCTGCTGCGGGCGCTCTCCGGCAACCGGCCGCTGACCCAGCACGGCCACGCGACGCTGGAGGCGGCGGCCCCGGCCGCCCCCCATGGGGCCCCGGCCCCGGCGTCTCCCCCGGCCTTGCAGCCGGGGGAGTGAACCTCCACCCTCGGATCCCGAAGCGGAAGGGGCGGCGTCAGGCGACGCCCGCCCCCATCAAGGCGAAGGCCCGGGCGAAGAAGTCCGGGCCGCCGAAATTGCCGGACTTCAGCGCCAGCACCATGGGCTCCCCCGCCTGCCCCGCGGTGCGCAGGAGCGGGACGCCGGGGGCGATCTCCGGACCTACAAGAAAGGCGGGCAGGCCGAGGCGATCGACGCTTGCCCCCGAGGTCTCACCGCCGGCGATGACGAGGCGGCGCACCCCGGCCGCAACCAGCCCCTGCGAGATGGCGGCCGTGCCGTGCTCCACCGCGAGCCCGGCCGCCGTGCGGCCGAAGCGGGCCTGCACCTGCGCCACCTGCTCGGGATTGTCGCTGGCGGCGATGAGCACGGGCCCGGCCGCGAGGCGTCCCTTCGCCCAGGCGAGGGCATCGGCCACCTCTTCGTCCGGATGGGTCACCAGGCGCTCGGCGCTGAGGCGCAGCACCGGCATCACCCGCTCCGCCACCGCTATCTGCTCCAGCGTCGCCGCCGAGCAGCTGCCGGCCACCGCCGCCGCAAGCCCGGCGATCCCCTGCGTGATGGCGCCGCCGTCGCCCGCCTGCGACAGCACCCGCCCCCCCGCCACCAGCGCCCGGGCGAGGCCGAGGCCGAGGCCGGAAGCGCCGGTGGACAAGGGCAGGCCCGCTGCGGCGGCGCCGATGGCGACGAGGTCGGCATCGAACACCGCATCGACGATGGCCGCCGTGCGCCCGTCCAGCGCCAGCGCCTCCAGCCGCGCGCGGATCGCGTCGACGCCCGCCGCCACATCCTTCAGCGGCACGAGGCCGACGCGGCCGGTGCTCTGGCGGGCGAGGACCCGCCGCAGGTCCGCATCCGTCATGGGGTTGAGCGGATGGTCCTTCAGCGGGCTCTCGTTCAGCGGCACGGTGCCGACGAAGAGATGGCCCATGAACACGGTGCGCCCCGTCTCCGGGAACGCCGGGGTCACCGGAACGATGGCGGCGCCGGTGGCCAGGCGCAGCGCGTCGGTGACCGGACCGATATTGCCGGCATCGGTGGAATCGAAGGTGGAGCACACCTTGAACAGGATATGCGAGGCGCCGCGGGCCTTCAGCCATGCACAGGCCGCGAGCGACATCTTCACCGCCTCCTCCGCCGGCACGGAGCGGCTTTTGAGCGACACCACCACCGCATCCGCATCGGGCAGCGCGAGGGCGGCATCGGGCACGCCGATGGTCTGGAGCGTGCGCACGCTTTCCTTGGTCAGCGTGTTCGCAAGGTCGGAGGCGCCGGTATAGTCGTCGGCGATCACGCCGAGGGTGAGGGACATGGCTGCGATCCTTGGAGCTTCTCGTTCTTGTTGGCGCGCCGGAGCGAACACTAATCGTTTCAATTAGAGCCTCAAAGACCCGCTCGCGGAAGGGGGAACGTCCGGCCTCATATTCGTTCGACCACGGCGGCACGCACGCGCATGCGGCGCGAGGTCCATTCCCCAACCGGGACAGACAGGGAAACCACACCGCGATCCGATTCGGACACGGTGTGTTCACCCTGCGTGCCGCCGCAGGTGACCGGCTGTGCCGGAATGGGATGGCGCCGGGTTGCGCGGGCCCTGGCCCATGTGCCGCCGCCCTCGCCGGCAAGCGGGAGATGGGTTCACGACGACCACGGGATGCTCACCCTGAGTTCCTCAGCCCCGCCGAGATGCCGTTGATGGACAGCTGGATGCCGTGCAGCACCTTGTCGTCGCCGGCATTGGCGCGGTGCTGGCGCAACAGTTCGATCTGCAGGTGGTTGAGCGGGTCGAGATAGGGGAAGCGGTTGCGGATGGAGCGGTCGAGCAGCGGATTGTCCTGCAGCAGCTTCTTGTGCCCCATGATGGCCAGAAGGTGCCTCAGTGTGCGCTCGTATTCGGCCCGGATGCGCCCGAAGATGGCGGCGCGCAGCTGTTCGTCCGGCACCAGCTCCGCATAGCGCGAGGCGATGGCGAGCGAGCTCTTGGCGAACACCATGTCCATGTTGGAGAGCAGGGTACGGAAGAAGGGCCATTCGCGGTACATGGCCTGAAGGAACGACAGGCCATAGTCCGGCCGCCGCTCGGCGAAGGCCTCCACCGCGGTGCCGAAGCCGTACCAGGCCGGCAGCATCAGCCGGCACTGGGCCCAGGAGAACACCCAGGGAATGGCGCGCAGCTTCTCGATGGAGCGCGTCTTCGCCCGCGAGGCGGGGCGCGAGCCGATGTTCAGGGTCGCGATCTCGCTGATGACCGTCGACGACCAGAAATAATCCTCGAAGCCCTCGGTCTCGTAGACGAGGTTGCGATAGGCGCCGAAGGCGGTGTCGGAGATTTCCTCCATGGCGGTGAGGAATTCGGTGCGCGGCGCGTTGTGCTGGGGCTGCAGCAGGGACGCCTCCAGCGTCGCCGAGACCAGGATCTCCAGGTTGCGCCGGCCCACGTCCGGGTTGGAGTATTTGGAGGCGATGATCTCGCCCTGCTCGGTGATGCGGATCTGCCCGTTCACCGCTCCGCCCGGCTGGGCGAGGATGGCGTCGTAGCTCGGCCCGCCGCCGCGCCCCACCGAGCCGCCGCGGCCGTGGAACAGGCGCAGCCGCACCTTGTGGGCGCGGAACACCTCGATAAGGCCGATCTCCGCCTTGTACAGCTCCCAGCCGGAGGTGACGAAGCCGCCGTCCTTGTTGCTGTCGGAATAGCCGAGCATCACCTCCTGCTCGGCGCCGCGGCTCGAAACCAGCCGGCGATAGGCGGGGATGGCCAGGGCCCGGTCCATCACCTTCGCGCACGCCTTGAGATCCGAGATGGTCTCGAACAGCGGGATGATGTTCATCTCGCTGGTCCCCTCGGCCGTGACGAGGCCCACTTCCTTCAGCAGCAGCGCCAGCTCGAGCAGGTCGGAAACCCCCTCGCCCTTGGAGATGATGCAGTTGGGAATGACCTCGCGCCCGAGCGCCCGGTGGGCCTCGGCGGCCGCGTGCAGGATGGCGAGCTCAGCCTGCGTCTCCTGGGAATAGGTCACGAAGGGCGAGGCCAGGGGCCGGGCGGTGGCCAGCTCGCGCAGGAGCAGGGCGATGCGCGCCTCCTCGCCGAGCCCCTCATAGTTCGTCCCCGGCTCCACCTTCTCGAACAGCTCGGCCACCACGCGCTCGTGCACGTCGGAATTCTGCCGCAGGTCGATGCAGGCGAGGTGGAAGCCGAAGCAGTCCACCGCCCGCCGCAGCAGCCGCAGGCGGCCGCGCGCCAGCACCTTCGAGCCGTTGGCGCAGAGCGAGGCGTCGATGATGTCGAGATCGGCCCTCAGCTCGCCCGCGCCGGCATAGGGCGCAAGTCCGCCGGGCTCGGCATCCTCGCCGCGCAGGCTGCGGGCGGTGGCCCGCAGCCGCCCCAGCACATAAGCGAGGGCGAGGCGATAAGGCTCCTCGCGATGCTCCTGCGAGCGGTCAGGCGAGCGGGAGGCGAGCTCGCCCAGCGCCTCGGAAACCTTGACGATGCGGGCGGCGAGGGACAATTCCGCCCCGAGCTGCGTCAGCTCCTGCTCGTAATAGGCAAGGATGCGCTCGCGATGGACCCGCACGGTCTCCTTCAGCACCTCGGCGGTGACGAAGGGGTTGCCGTCGCGGTCACCGCCGATCCAGCTGCCGATGCGCAGGAAGGAGGGCAGCGCCACCTCCGCCCCGTCCTGGGACAGGAGATCCTCGATGATGCAGTAGAGACGGGGCAGCTCGGAGAGGAAGGTGTAGTCGTAATAGGAGAGGCCGTTCGCCACCTCGTCCAGCACGGTGAGCTTGATGCGGCGCAGCAGCGCCGTCTGCCACAGGGTCAGCACCGCGCGGCGCAGGGTCTCCTCGTCCTCCGCCTGCTCCGCCGGGGTCGGCACCACGCGCTCGCGCCGGTCGAGCAGCGCGGCGATCTCCATTTCCCGGTTGAGCGTGCTCTTGCGGCGGACCTCGGTGGGGTGGGCGGTCAGCACCGGGCTGATGCGGGCGCCGGAGAAGAAATCGGCCAGCGCGCCCGCGCCGATGCCCTGCGCCTGCGCCCGCGTGAAGGCATTGGCCAGACTCCCGACCCGCGGCGCCGAGCCGGCGATGGCGTGGGCGCGGTTGCGGCGGATGTGGTGCTCGTCCTCGGCGATGTTGGCGAGGTGCGAGAAGTAGCTGAAGGCGCGGATGATATCGAGGGCGCGGTCGGCGTTGAGGTCGCCCAGCAGTGCCCCCAGCTCCTCCCGTGCCGCCTCGTCGTCGTCGCGATGGAAGCGGATGGAGGTCTGGCGGATGCGCTCCACCAGGTCGAACACCTCCTCGCCCTCCTGCTCGCGCACCGTGTCGCCGAGGATGCGCCCGAGCAGGCGGATGTCGTCCCGGAGCGGCTGGTCCTTCACATCCTCCGCATCCCGCCCCGCCTGCGTCGACCAAACCGCACTGGTCATGACCTGCCCTTCCCCGAGACGTCGATGCCTCGACCTTAGTCTTAAGGAATTTGTGCAGGAGCGAAAGGGTGGCGGAATGGCAAGGGTGAGTTGCGGCCGGCGCGCGTAGCGCCGATGCACTCAGGCGCGGGCCGCTTCCCGTTCCGCCTCGCGGGCGCTGGCCGCGACAAGGCAGAAGGCGGCGGCGAAGAAGCGACCGGCGGCGTCGCGGCCGGCGGGCGAGAGCCGCCCCGCGCCCTTCTCGCCGCGCTGCACGAGGCCCCGCGCCTCACCCTCGCGCAGCAGTTGCAGCACATGGGCCCGCGACAGGTCGAACCGGCGCGCCAGCTCGGCGATGGCGGGCGGCGGCTGATCCTCGTCCTCGCACGACAGGAGCGCGAGCAGCACCATGAGGGCGCCGTCGTGGTCGATCAGGCCATCGAGCGGCGGCGCGTCGGACACCACGCGATAGCCGGCGCAGAAGGCATCCCCCAGGGCGACGATGAGCGCATCGGAAAATGCCGGCTCGCCGAGCCTGCGCGCCAGGCGCTCCATCGCCGGGTCCACCAGCGCCACGGCGCCGAACATCACGTCCCAGCGCTGGCGCTGAAGCGCGCGCAGCCGCTCCTGCGGTACCAGCGGCTTCGACCGCCGGTCGCCGGGATCGGCTTCCGGCGCCACGTATCCGCCCCAGCGCATGAGGGCGAGGAGCGCCTTGGCGCGGCCACGGCTGCACAGGCCGGTGTGCATGCACAGTGCCGCCATCCGCGCCGCCGTGAGCCCGCCGCCGCGGGCCGGCGCAAGCGCATGGAGATAGAGCACGAGCAGGCCGAACACGGCTCGCCCGCGGTCGCCCAGCAGGCGGTTCATCAGGCGATTGCCGGCATAGAGCCCGGTCATGCCCGATGCGACGCACGACAGGGCGCGGCCGAACGCCGGGTGCGCCCGCATGGCAGCGTGCGCCTCGGCGCCCACGCCGGCCTGCAGCCATTCGGGAAGCCCCGGGCCCGCCCCGATCGGTGCAATCCCCGCCTGTTCCACGTCCCTCTCCCCGCCCGCGCCGGACGCGAGCAGCTGCACCACCGCCCACCGGCATGAGGCCAAGAATCGTCATTGTGGGCGCGGAGCATGGCCGCTAGCTGTCGCAAAGTCATCGGCAAACCTTGGAAGCCCCACATGAAGGCCCGCACAGCCCTGTCCACGGCCCTGCTTTCGGCAGCCGGTCTCCTGTTCCTCCATGCCGCGCCGGCCTCCGCCGTAGTTTATTGCCGGACGGTGGGCGTGCCGAAGGGGTGCGTGGCGCGGCCCGTGGCGCCGGCGGCCCGGGCCGCGGTCCACTGCACGCGGCCGGGTTATCCGGCCGGCTGCGTTCCCGGTGCCGGAGCACCGGGCGTGGGCGTGCTGCCCGGCGCCGGCGCGGGCGCGGCCGGCGTGGGCCTTGCGCCGGGACGAGGAGTCGGCGCCAATGCCGGCGGCCCCGTCAATCGCGTGGGCATCCGCTGAACCGGGCTGTGTCCGCATTCCGAAGTCACACACTGCAAGGCTCCCCCCCATGAAGCAGCTTTCGATCGCCGTCCTGCTCGTTTCCACCCTTGCCGCCCCCGCTTTCGCGGACCAGGCCGCCGGCGACAAGTGCGCCGCCGGCCTCGATGGCGATGCCAAGACCATCTATGCCGCGGCCGCTCCGGGCTTCGTCGGCGCGTCGGACCCGCGCAGCCTCGTCGCCGACACCACTAAGGGGCTGGTGATGTCCGGCGCCATTTCCCGCGGCACCGCCCGCAGCGCCGCCGAAGCTGCCGGCGCCTGCCTCACCAAGCTGCGCTGAGGCGCACGGCCGCGCTTCTGCCGGCTGCGGCTTGCCCGCGGCGCCGGCGCACGCTATGGCGACCGGGACTGTCCTCATCCCGGCGCCCCCCATGCCGCTGACCCCCGATGCCCTGCTCGACTTTCTCGCGGCGCGGGGCATCCCCGCCACCACCTACTCCCATCCGCCCCTGCATACGGTGGCGCAATCCAAGGTGCTGCGCGGCGACATTCCCGGCGCGCACACCAGGAACCTGTTCCTGCGTGACAGCCGGAAGACCCATTTCCTGGTGACGATCGCCGAGGACACGCCGGTCGACCTCAAGGCCCTGCGCGGCCCGCTCGGCGCCCGAGGATCGCTGTCCTTCGGCTCGCCTGAAGCCCTCTATGAGCAGCTCGGGGTCCTGCCGGGATCGGTGACGCTGCTGGCGGCGGTCAACGACACGGCCGGGCTCGTGAGGATCGCCATCGATGCCGCGCTGCTGCGCGCCGACGCCATCTGCTGCCACCCCCTCACCAACGATCGCACCACAGCCCTGTCGCCCGACGCCCTGCGCGCCTTCCTCAAGCTGACCGGCCACGATCATCTGGAAATCGACATGAAGATCGACATGGGGATCACGCCGGACGCGTGAGCTGCCACCGGGCGACGGCCGCCTCCGTCGGCCTCGGGCGCCTGTGGAGCGGATCGACATTCAGACAGGTCGATCGGTCCTGGAGCGTTTCACGGAATCGGCGAAACGCTCCAAACCTTTGCGCGATCGCGTTTTCTCCGCGCGAACCGGTCTCCGCTTCGCTCGAAAACGCCCTAGCGAGCGGCGGCGTCGTAGGCCTTCTGGGCGGCGACGACCGCATCCATGTTGCGTTCGGCCCAATGGGCGAGGGCGGCCACCGTGTCGGTGAGCGTCCGGCCGAGATCGGTGAGGCCATATTCCACCGTCACCGGCACCGTGGCGAAGACCTGCCGCGAGATCAGCCCGTCGCGCTCCAGCTTCTTTAGGGTCTGCGACAAGACCTTCTGCGAGATGCCCTTGATGTCGCGGCGCAGATGGTTGAACCGGACCGGCCCGTCGTGCAGCCGGTCGAGGATCAGAAGCGCCCATTTGTCCGCCAAACGGTCCAGCACCATCCGCGTGGGGCAGCGGTCCTCATACACATCGAAAGCAAGCATCGGCACCCCGGATTTTCCGCCCCGGTTCCCGCCCCCGGTTTCCCGGAGGTGACCATGTGAGCCTCAGGTTCGTTCTTACCGAGCACCCACCGGGCATGTATGTATCTGTTCGATACCTGGTTTCCAATTGAAACTTATGGAGCGGACGATGTCGGGTGCGATTCTGGTTCTGGGCGCCACGGGCAATGTGGGCCGTCCCCTGGTGGAGGCCCTTCTGGCCAGGGGCGAGAGGGTGAAGGCGGCCTCGCGCACCGGCAAGGCGGTGGACGGCGCGGAGGGGGTGGTGTTCGACTTCGCCGATCCCGCCACCTTCGCCTCCGCCTTTGCCGGCGTCGACCGCGCCTTCGTGATGCTCCCCACCGGATCCACCGATCCCGTGGGCCGGCTGTTGCCGGTGATCGCCGCCGCGGCGGAGCGCAAGGTGAAGGTGGTGCTGCTGAGCGTCTTCGGCGTCGACGCCGACGACAGCATCCCCTACCGCCAGCTGGAACTGGCGCTCGAGCGCTCGGGCACGGCGTTCGTGATCCTGCGGCCCAACTGGTTCGCCGACAATTTCCACACCTTCTGGAAAGCCGGCCTCGACCACGGCCGGATCGCCCTGCCGGCGGCGGAGGGGAAGAGCAGCTTCATCGACGCCCGCGACATCGCCGAAAGCGCCGCTGCCGCCCTCGCCTCCCACAGCTTCGATGGCAAGGCCTACAATCTGACGGGGCCCGAGGCGCTCGGCTACGCGGACGCGGCGGCGATTCTCGCCGCCGCGGTCGGCAAGCCCGTCGCCTACACGCCCATCGACGACGACGCCTTCGTCGCCATCCTCACCGGTGCCGGCGTGCCGCAGGATTATGCGCGCTTCCTCGCGTCCATCTTCCATCCGGTGCGCGAAGGCTGGACGGCCGCGGTCTCCGACGGTGTGGAAACCCTGACCGGAAAGCCGCCGCGTTCGCTGGCGACCTATGCGCAGGACAATGCGGCCCGGCTGAAGGCCTGAGCACCGCGCGCCTTGGCGGTCCGCTTTCCACCCCCTCGGGAAGCTCCGGCAAGCGAAGGACCACGGCGCCGGGGCCGCGGTCCTTCGATACCCTGCCTTCGATACCCTGGCGCTCAGTTCCCCCCGTCCAGCAAACGCCGGGCGATGACCTGGGCCTGGATCTCGGCGGCGCCCTCGAAGATGTTGAGGATGCGCGCGTCGCACAGGATGCGCGACACCGGATATTCCAGCGCGAAGCCGTTGCCGCCGTGGATCTGCAGCGCGTTGTCCGCCGCCGCCCAGGCGACGCGGGCGCCCAGCAGCTTGGCCATGCCGGCCTCGAGGTCGGTGCGGCGGCCCTCGTCCTTGGCGCGGGCGGCAAAATAGGTGATCTGGCGGGCGATCATGGTCTCCACCGCCATCATCACGATCTTGTCGGCGACGCGGGGGAAGGCGATGAGCGGCTTGCCGAACTGGACGCGCTCCTCGGCATATTTCAGGCCCACCTCCATGGCCGCCTGGGCCACGCCCACGGCGCGGGCGGCGGTCTGGATGCGGGCGCTCTCGAAGGTGGTCATGAGCTGCTTGAAGCCCTGCCCCTCCTCGCCGCCCAGCAGGTTGGCCGCCGGCACGGTAAAGCCGTCGAAGCCGATCTCGTATTCCTTCATGCCGCGATAGCCGAGCACCTCGATCTCGCCGCCGGTCATGCCCTCGGCCGGGAACGGGTTCTCGTCGGTGCCGCGCGGCTTCTCGGCCAGAAGGATGCTGAGGCCCTTGTAGCCGGGCTCCGCCGGGTTGGTGCGCACCAGGAGCGTCATCACGTCGGCGCGGACAGGATGGGTGATCCAGGTCTTGTTGCCCGACACCTTGTAGACGTCCCCCTCCTTCACCGCGCGGGTGCGCAGCGAGGCAAGGTCCGAGCCGGTATTGGGCTCGGTGAACACCGCCGTGGGCAGGATCTCGCCGGAGGCGAGCTTCGGCAGATAATGGGCCTTCTGGTCGTCGGTGCCGCCGGCGAGGATCAGTTCCGCCGCGATCTCCGAGCGGGTGCCCAGCGAGCCGACGCCGATATAGCCGCGCGAGAGCTCCTCGGTGACCACGCACATGGCCTCCTTGGGCAGGCCGAGGCCGCCGAACTCTTCCGGGATGGTCAGGCCGAACACGCCCATTTCCGACAGCTGGGCGATGATCTCCAGCGGGATGTAGTCGTTCTTCAGATGCCATTCGTGGGCGTGGGGGGCCACCTCCGCCTCCACGAAGCGGTGCATCTCGGTGCGCATGGCCTCCATGGTCTCATCGAGGCCGGCCTCGCCGATGGTGCCGGTGGGGTGGGCGGCGCGCACGATGTCGGCCAGCGCCGCGCGGCTCTGCGCGGTGTTGCCGCCGGCGACGAGGGCGGCGATGGCCGGGTCCTCGCGCAGCTTCGCCACCGACGCCTCGGCCACGTAGAGGTCACCGAGGCGGACGATCTCCCCCTGGCTCATGGGGATGCCGCCGAGGATCTGCGCGACATATTCGCCGAGGCCGATCTGCACGATCAGGCGCTCGGTCTCGCTGAACTTGCCCATCTCGGTGAGGCGGTCGGCATAGTGCACCAGCTCGCGCACCGAGAAGACATACGTTGCGAACCAGGCGAGGCCGTGGGTGGCGCGCTGCTCGCGCTCCAGCAAAGCCGACGAGATGCGCCCGCCGTCGCTCACCCGCGCCCGCACCAGGGAGGTCGCTTCCGCCAGCAGGGCTTCGAGGCGCCCCGTGGCCAGCCGACCAAGCGCGACCGCATCCACGGGGTCGGTGCCGACGGGCTGAAGGGCGGCGCTGACGGACATGGGCAACTCCCGGAATTGTGCATTGCAGAATTAGCCTATCCTTGCCTCGGAACCGTTCCAAAGCAACGCCTGATTACGCCCCCTCGCCGCCTTCGGCCTTCACCTCGTCGTAGCGGGCGACGAGATCCTCCAGGTTCTCCCGCACTTGCGCGCAGGCCGAAACGGCCGAGTAGAGCGCGATGAGCGTCTCGCTGCGGGCGACATCGAGCCCGCCCTCCGCCTTGAGCCGCTCGGCTTCCGCCTCCAGCGCGGCGACGGCCGCCGCCGCGGTGGCCATGCGGCCGGCGAAGTCCGGCACCGCCGCGCCGTCGAGCCGGGCGGCGAGGCCCTCCATGCTGGCGCCGAGCGCCGCCACCGCCGCATCAAGGGCCGGCGCGACCCGTCCCGCCACCGGCTCCACCAGGGGCCGGTCGGAGACCCGGAGCAGGATGATCACCGAATGCCACAGGCGCCGGCAGTTGCGCACCACCGGCGCGGGATCGGCATGGCCGGTCAGCCACCCGGCGCGTTCGGCGCGCGCCTCGGCGATGCGGGCATCGGCGGCGCGCAGCGCCGTGCGCGTCTGCGTATTGAGGACATCCACCTCCCCCGGGTCGAGGCCGCGCCCGAGCAGCCCGTCCCGGCCCAGCTCCAGCAGGCGGGCGCACATCCGAAGCGTCTTGGCGCAATGGGGAAACAGCCGGAACAGGGCGCGCTCGGGCAGGATCAGGATGGCGCACGCCATGCCCACCACCCCGCCCACGCCGATCTCAAACACCCGATGCAGGCCCGCCAGCCACGGCTGCACGTGGCCCGGATCGGCCAGCAGCACGATCACCACCGTCACCGGCGCCAGCTTGTAGCTCGACGAGCGGGCGGAGAGGGTGGCGGTGAGGAAGACGGCACCCCCAGCGCCACGAAGGTGAGCGGCACCGAATCGCCCACCAGCATGGCGGCGGTCACCCCCACCACGCCGCCCACCACCGTGCCGAGCGCCCGGTCGATGGCGACGGCAAGGCTCGCGCCGATGGTGGACTGCACCACCAGCACGGCGGTGAGCACCGCCCAATACCCGTTGGGCAGCGACAGGCCATAGGCCAGCGCATAGGCGGCGAGGCCGGCAAAGGCGGCGCGGAAGCCGAGCTTGAAATGGGCCGGCCCGACGAAGCCGGCGAGCCGGGCCCGCAGGCCCGGCGCGGCGCCGCCCGATCCCGCCGAGCCGGGTTTGGCCGGGCCGGCTGGGGAAGGATCCGGGGCGGGAGGCCCTGGTGCGGCAGGACCCGGTTCGGGGCTCGTCATGGTCCTCTTCCGGAGGGCTCGCGGATGCGGCATCCGATCGGCCCCGCCGCGTCTCTATCCCAGCCTCCCGCGGCCCGCCAGCCGCAGTCGCGCGGACACGGTGCGATGCCGCCGTCCGGCGTCCCGCGCTTGCCAATCCCAGCGGAAAGCCCGATGTGACGGGAAACGGGAGCCTTCATGCTGCGGCGCATCTACCATATCGTGTTCGACGCGGTCTGGACCTTCTCCGCGGACGACGGCTGGGCCATCGCCAGCCACATCGCCCTGTCCGCGCTGATGTCGCTGTTCCCGTTCCTAATCTTCGTCACGGCGCTGGCCGGCTTCCTTGATTTGCGTCCGCTGGCGGCGGAAACCATCCAGCTTATCCTGGAGACCTGGCCGGAGCAGGTGGCGGGCCCCATCTCGCGCGAGATCTACAACGTGGTGAACCAGGTGCGCACCGACGTGCTCACCTATGGCGTGATCCTCGCCATCTACTTCTCCTCCAACGGCGTGGAGAGCCTGCGCATCGGCCTCAACCGCGCCTACGGGGTCAAGGAGATGCGTCACTGGTACTGGCTGCGCCTGGAATCCATCGGCTACGTGCTGCTCGCCGCCGTTTCCATGCTGGCCCTGTCTTTCCTCGTGGTGCTCGGCCCGCTGCTGTGGCAGACGGCGGTGGCGCAACTGCCGGCCCTGGCGCCGTTCTCGCGCGTGATCACCCTGCTGCGCTTCGGCGCCACCTCGATCATCCTGGTGGTATCGCTGGTGGTCGCCCACCTCTGGCTGCCCGCCGGGCGGCGCAAGATCGCCGAAGTGGCGCCGGGCATCCTGGTCACGCTGGTGCTGTGGCTGGTGGCGGCCACCGCCTTCGGCTTCTATCTCGCCGAATTCCCCGCCAATTACGTCACCACCTATGCCGGCCTCGCCTCCGTGATGATCGCGCTGGTGTTTTTGTACCTTACCGCAACAATCTTCGTGTTCGGCGGCGAGCTCAACGCCGCCATCAAGCGCGGCTTCGCGCCCGCCAGCGCCAGCGAGGGCACCCCGGCGGAGGCGAAGCAGTGAGGGACGGCCTGCCGGCGCCGCGGCCGGACGGACGCCAGTCGGAGACGGCGCGGGCGGTGCAGCGCGGCGTGCTGCGCCACCTTGCCCTCGCCGGCATAGCCGGGATCCCGGAATTCTCGCTGGTGACCGGACGGCGGGCGGACATCCTCGCCGTCGGGTCGAAGGGCGAGATCACCATCGTGGAGATCAAGTCGTCGGTGGCCGACTTCCGCACCGATGCCAAATGGCCGGAATACCGCGCCTTCTGCGACCGGCTGATGTTCGCGGTGCCGCTCGACTTCCCGGTCGAGATCCTGCCCGAGGAGACCGGCCTCCTGGTGGCGGACGCCTTCGGCGCCGATTGCCTGCGCGCGGCCCCGCTGCATCCCCTGCCCGGCGCGACCCGCAAGGCGCTGACCCTGCGCTTCGCCCGCGCCGCCGCCACGCGGCTCGCCGTGCTGCACGATCCGGACCTGCTGCGCGGACTGCTGTGAGGCGATTGACACCCGGCGACGGCAGTTCGTCCCGAACCGCCGTCATGGCCGGGTCAAGCCCCGACATGACGGCGGAGGTAGGCAGGGTGGATCTGAAGCCGACCCCGCTCCACCCTCGCCCCGCTGGCGCTCGCGCGGCGCGCTGATCTTGCGTTGCGCAAGCCGCTAGCGCGGCGCGCCGACTTTGCGTTGCGCGAGCCGCTAGCGCGGCGCGCGCTTGGCCAAAATCCGCTGGAGCGTGCGGCGGTGCATGGACAGGCGGCGCGCCGTTTCCGATACGTTGCGTCCACACAATTCGTACACGCGCTGAATATGCTCCCAGCGCACCCGGTCCGCCGACATGGGATTTTCCGGCGGGGTCGGCTTGTGGTCGGCGCTGGCGAGGAGGGCGGCCACCACGTCGTCCGCATCGGCCGGCTTGGCCAGATAGTCCACCGCGCCGAGCTTCACCGCCGTCACCGCCGTGGCGATGTTGCCGTAGCCGGTGAGCACGATGGCCCGGGCCCCCGGCCGGTGCTTCTTGAGCGCCGAGATGACATCGAGCCCGGTCCCGTCGCCGAGGCGCATGTCCACCACCGCATAGGCCGGTGCCGACGCCTCGACCCGGGCAAGGCCGTCGGCCACCGTCTCCGCGGTGGCAACCTCGAACCCCCGGGCCTCCATGGCTCGCGCGAGGCGCTGCAGGAAGGAGCGGTCGTCGTCCACGATCAGAACCGACCGGTCTTCCCCAACGTCGGGCAGCGGCGTCTCATTCATCACGTCTTCCTCAAATCCAGTGCCGGCAGGACCGGCCAACGAAAAGAGCCCGCCACGGCTTTTACGCCGTCCGGGACCCAGACTAATCCGAACTGCGTCCGTTTGTCGCGCGAGGATCCACCTCGATGGCGAGAGCGGTGCGCGGCCAGTGGATGCCGATGACCGCGCCGGTGCCGGGCGGGGGGCGGTTCTCGAAGGTGAGGCTCGCGCCGGTGCGCTCCAGCAGCGTCTTGGCGATGAAGAAGCCGAGGCCCAGGCCGCTCTCCCCGTCCGGCTCCAGCCGGTCGCGGGCGCGGGAGGTGACATAGGGCTGGCCGATCCGCCCGCTGACCTCCGGCGCAAAGCCCGGCCCGTCGTCCGCCACGACGATGTCGAGGCCCGCGGTGCTCCATTCGGCGCTGATATCCACGCGGCTGGACGCGAAGTCCACCGCATTCTCCACCAGGTTGCCCAGGCCGTAGAGCAGCCCCGGATTGCGCGCGATCACCGGCGCGCCGGGATCGTCCTTCACCGACACATGGATGCCGATGCCGAAATTCCGGTGTGGCTCCACCACCTCCTCCAGCAGCAGGGCGAGGGGCATGCGGTCGAACGGGGCATCCCCGGAGCGCAGGGAGGTGAGGGTCTGCAGGATGTCGCGGCAGCGGTTCGCCTGGTCACGCAGGAGCGCCACGTCCTCCGCGTGGGGATCGTCGTCGGTCATGGAGCGCTGCATCTCCTTCACCACCAGGGAGATGGTGGAGAGCGGCGTGCCCAGCTCGTGCGCGGCGGCGGCGGCGAGCCCGTCGAGGGCGGTCAGGTGCTGCTCGCGGGCAAGCACCAGCTCGGTGGCGGCGAGGGCATCCGCCAGTTCGCGCGCCTCCTCGGCCACCCGCCACGCATGCAGCCCGATGAAGCCCACCGACACGGAAAGCGACACCCAAATACCAGCGAGATAAAGCTCGGGCAGCACCGGGATATCGCTCCCCGCCCAAGGCAGCGGCCGCGCCCACAGGCCCACGGTGCCGGCGCAGGCCACCGCCAGGATGCCGAGCAGCACGGTGGTGCCCCAGGCCAAGGTGGTCGCCGAGATCATCACCGGGGCGAGATAGAGCAGCACGAACGGATTCTTCAATCCGCCGGTGAGGTAAAGGAGCGCCGTCAGCTGCAGCACGTCATAGGCCAGCAGCGGCCCGGCCGCCGCATCCCCCAGCCGGCGGGCGACCGGATACTTGACGCGCAGCAGCACGTTCACCGCGGCCGACAGGACCACCACCGCGAGGCACGAGCTGAGCGGCAGGGGGAAGCCGAGGCCCAGATTCACCACCACCAGCGCCGCGATCTGGCCGGTGACGGCCAGCCAGCGCAAGCGAATCAGCGTGTCGAGCCGCAGGCCCGAGGGGCGGCCGTGCAGCGACGTGGCAAAGGCAGAGGTCATGCGGCGCGCCCCGGAAAGACGGAGCGCACGGTAACACTGCCGCAAGGGCATTGTGACATCTTGGTCATACAAGACCCGCGAGAGCGTCCTATGTCTTTTGTCGGCATTGACCAAACCTGTGAGTGCGCCCACGCTTCGTAACGACAAGATCGCGAACAGCGCACTAAACGCGAGGAGCGAACATGGCAATTGGTGAGTTCGCAAGCGCGATGCGCCTGCCGCCGCAGGGCGATGTCGGCCTCTCGACTCCCCTTTACTGGATGTATGAGATGAGCCACGCGGCGCTCAATCCGTCGCGGGCCCTGGCGGATGCCAGCCGGATCTTCCTGAAGAATCCCATCAATCCGGTCTCCCATACCACCCTCGGCAAATCGATGGCGGCCGCCTGTGAGCTGTTCGAGCGCACCACGCGGCGCTACGGCAAGCCGGAATGGGACATTCCCCGCGTCAGCGTGGGCGGACAGAGCGTGCCGGTGCATGTGAATACCGTCTGGCGCCGACCCTTCTGCAACCTCCTGCACTTCGAGCGTGCATTCGAATATCCGCCGCGCCGGCCGCAGCCGCGCCTCCTGATCGTGGCTCCGGTGTCCGGCCACCACGCGACCCTGCTGCGCGGCACCGTGGAAGCCATGCTGCCGACCCATGACGTCTACGTTACCGACTGGGTGGACGCGAAGCTGGTGCCGCTCTCGGAGGGCCGCTTCGGCCTGTCCGATTATGTGGACTACCTGATCTCCATCTTCCACAGCATGGGCGGCGACTGCCACGTCATGGCGGTGTGCCAGCCCGCCGTGCCGGTGCTGATGGCCATCGCCCGCATGGAGGCCGAGGACGACCCCTACGTGCCCAAGTCCATGATCCTCATGGGTGGCCCCATCGATACCCGCGAGTGCCCCACCGCGGTCAACGCCCTCGCCAAGGACCGCGGCATCGACTGGTTCCGCCGCAACGTGATCACTTCCGTGCCGTGGCCCCATGCGGGCGCCATGCGCGAGGTCTATCCGGGCTTCCTCCAGCTCAACGGCTTCATGTCCATGAACCTGGACCGCCACCTGCAGGCCCATCGGGACCTGTTCCGCCATCTGGTGGAGGGCGACGGCGATTCCGCCGAGAAGCACCGCGACTTCTACGACGAATATCTCGCGGTGATGGACCTCACCGCCGACTTCTATCTTGAAACGGTTGAAAACGTCTTCATCACCCATGCCTTGCCCAAGGGCGAGATCCTGCACCATTCCCGGCCGGTGAAGCCGGAGGTGATCCATCGCGTGGCGCTGATGACGGTGGAGGGCGAGAAGGACGACATTTCCGGCATCGGCCAGACCAAGGCGGCGCACAAGCTGTGCCCGCGCATCCCCGAGGACAAGCGCGCCCACTGGGAGCAGCCGGGCGTGGGACATTACGGCGTGTTCAACGGATCGCGCTTCCGCTCCGAGATCGCGCCGCGCATCTCCGACTTCATCCTCTCCCAGGAGCTGCCGCGCGGCGCCACGTCCACGCGGCCGTCCCCCGAGCGGCCAGCGCCGGCGCCCCTCACCGCCGCCGACGACGAGACCGACGTTTTCGGGCTGGGCGCGAAGGTGACCGCGCTTTATCCCCGGATTGCTCCCACTTAGGACTGGCAGGCCGGCGCAATTCCGGTGAAGATGCGGATACCCACGTCGCTCCGGTTGTATCATGCTGTTCCGCCGCCACGACCGTAAAGCGCCGCTCACCCGCGGCGCCGAATGGATCGAGCTGATGCTCGATGACGGTCCGCTGCGCGTGGCGGTACGAAGGCACCCTCAGGCCCGGCGACTCACCCTGCGGGTCCGCGCCGCCGCCCGCGATGTGACGTTGACCGCGCCGCCGCATGTGCCCCTCGCCTTCGCGCACGATTTCGTGCAGCGGCATCGCGAGTGGGTTCGGGTGCGCCTGGTGCGCCTGCCGGAGCCGGTGCCCTTCGCCGACGGCGCGATCATCCCGCTGCGCGGCGAGCCGCATCGCATCGTCCATCGTCCCGAGGCCCGCGGCACCGTGTGGATCGCCCCGGCGCAGGAGGATGGCGAACCCGCCACCCTCAACGTCGCCGGCGACGCCCCGCACCTCTCCCGGCGCGTGCAGGACTTCCTCAAGCGCGAGGCGCGCCACGACCTCGGCCCGGCCGTCCGGCGCTATGCGGCGGCGCTGAAGGTGGAGGTGGGCCGCATCACTCTGCGCGACACGGCGAGCCGCTGGGGCTCCTGCTCGGCGCAGGGCGACCTGTCCTTCTCCTGGCGGCTCATCCTCGCGCCGGCCTTCGTGCTCGACTATCTCGCCGCCCACGAGGTGGCCCACCGGCTCGAGATGAACCACGGCCCGCGCTACTGGCGGCTGGTGGAGCAGGTGTGCCCGGCACGGCGGGAGGCGGAGGCGTGGCTGCGTCGCAACGGCTCCGACCTCCACCGTTACGGCGGGGCGTGAGCGCCCGCCGCCCCGGCGTGCTCCGTATTCAGACCGCGGCGGCCTTGCGACCGAGGGCGAACGCGCCGGCACCGGAGGCGAAGTAGAACAGCAGCCCGCCGATGATCCCCACGTTCTTGAAGAAGTGGATCTGCTGGGCCGCCTGCGCCGCCGGATCGGGCAGAATCCAGAACACGTGCGACGTGGCCGTGGCGATCACGACGAAGCCGGCGAGCACCACCGCGGTGATGCGGGGAAACAGGCCCAGGATCAGCAGCAGCCCGCCGCCGACCTCCACCACGACCGTGAGGTAGGCCATGAGGGTGGGAAAAGGTATGCCCTTGGCGGCGAGGCTGCCGGCAAAGCCTGCGATTTTGCCCATCTTGCTGATGCCCGCAGGCAGGAAGAGCGCCGCGGCGCAAAAGCGCCCCACCAGAAGTGCCAGATCGTCCAGAACGCGCACGCCATTCTCCTTGTAGGGCGGTAACGGGAGCGCGCATTCTGCCGTTGCGTGAAGCGACCTCAAGCAGGACGATGCTGCACCGCACACACTATTTCGTGTGCGGCTCCTGGCCGGTGAGCTGCGGCTTCCGATCCGGCCCTTCCACCTCTTCCACCGCCGCGAACATGAAGCGGGCCGCCACCGGCAGCACCACCGACAGGCCGGCGAAGCGGAACAGGTGATGGGCGCTCATGAAGGCCGGGTCGTAGCCGAGGGCGAAGCCCAGCGCCGTCATCGCCTCCAGCGCCCCCGGCGCGAAGGCGGTGACGAGCTTGCCGAGATCGTCACCGGTCAGCCATGCCGCCAAAAGCGCGAAGGCGGTCGAGACGGCCGAAGCCACCAGCAGCGCCCCGAGCGAGGCGAAGAAATAGGAGCGGATGGCACCGAGCGTGGTGCCGAGGAAGCGCACCCCCACGCTCGCCCCGAGCACGACGAAGGCCGGCACCAGCAGGACCGGCGGCAGCACCGCGTTGCTCAAGGAGAAGGCGTGAAGGGTCGCGCTCCCGGCCAGCGCCCCGATGATGAGGCCTCCCGGCAGCCTGAGCCGGGCGGCGAGAAGGCCGGTGCCGCAGCACACCGCGAGCAGCAGGCCCACCTCCGCAAGGCTCGAGACATGCGGCGGCGGCGGCAGCCCCCGGCCGCGAGGCCCACCGCAGCGAGCACATTGGGCAGGGCTGCCACCAGCAGGAACAGCCGCAGCGCCTGGGCGAACGCCACCTTGCGCAGGTCCGCATGCGTGTCCGCGGCCATGGCGATCACCGTGCCGAAGGCGCCGGGGGCGGAGGCCCAGAAGGCGGTTTCCCGGCTCCAGCCGGCAACGCGGGACAGGAACAGCATGCCCCCCGCAATGGTGCCGAGGACGCTGCCGGCAAGACACGCCATGCTCACCGGCCAGGTGGCGGCGCGGGCGAAGGTCTCCGGCGTCAGGGCCGTGCCCATGGAGGTGCCCAGGACGATGAAGGCGAGGACGCGCGTCCATTCCGGCACGGCGATCTGCACGCCTCCCACCGCGAGCGCGATGGTGACCACGAGCGCGCCGGAGATCCACGCGGCGGGCAGGCCGGCGAGCGCGAAGACGAGGCCGCCCAGCGCCGCCGCGCCGAGGGTGACGCCGGCCGCGACGGCGGAACGGACCTGGAACCGCAGCAGCGTCACGCCGCCTCCGCCCCTTCAGCCAGGCGACGAGGCGTCGGCTGGCCTCGGCGAGCTGGGCATCGCCGCGGGCGAAGCACAGGCGCATGAAGCCCTCTCCACCGGGGCCGAAGGCGGTGCCCGGCGCGAGGCCCACATTGGCCTCGTCCACCAGCGTCAGGCCGAGGCTGCGCACGTCGGCCCGCCCCGCGATGCCGAAGAACAGGTAGAAGGCGCCGGGGGGCTTCACCAGGTCCACCCGCCCGGTGGCGAGCAGCGCGTCGCCGACGAGGTCGCGCCCCCTGCGGGCCCGGGCGACCTGCTCGGCCACGAAGCCCTCCCCGAGGTCGAGCGCCGCCACGGCGCCACGCTGCATGAAGGCGGCGACGCCCGAGGTGGAATACTGGATCAGGTTCTCGATGATCTGCCCGAGCTTCGGGTTCGCCTCGATCCAGCCGACGCGCCAGCCGGTCATGGCCCAGTTCTTCGAGAAGGTCTGCACGAAGAGAATGTGGTCGTCGTCCGCCATCACATCGTGGAGCGACGGCGCCCGCGCCGGGGTGCCGTCGTCCGCGTCGTAGTAGAAGCGGCCGTAGATCTCATCGGCGATGATCCATAGACCGTGGCGGCGGGCGAGGGCGAGCACGGCCCTGAGGTCGTCGTGGGTCGCCACGAAGCCGGTGGGGTTGGCCGGCGTGTTGAGGAAGATGGCGCGGGTCCGCTCCGTCACCGCCGCGGCGAGGCGCTCGTGGTCGAGGGTGAAGCCCTGCGGGCCATAGCGGAAGGGAACGGGCACCGGCCGCGCCCCCGCCTTCTGCGCGGCGGCGGCGGCATTGGGCCAGGCGGGCGAGGGAATGATCACCTCGTCCCCCGCGCCCACCGCCATGGCGAGGGCGATATGGATCGCCTGCATGCCGGAGCCGGTGACGAAATAGCGCTCCGGATCCTCGGCGATGCCGTAGAGGCCGCTCATGTAGCGGGCGATGGCGCCGCGCAGCTCGGGCAGGCCGCGCTGCCAGGTGTAGAAGGTCTCGCCCGCATGCAGCGCGGCGGCGGCCGCCTCGCAGATGAAGGGCGGCGTCGGCACGTCGCCCTCCCCGGCCCAGAGGGGGATCATGCCGGGCCGCGCCCGCCCGTAATTCATCACCTCGACGATGCCGCTCTCCGGGAGCGCGCGGACATGCGCGCGCACCCGCTCGAGATAGGGGTCATCCCCTTCGGCGTGGGGCAGGAGCGGCAGGGCTTGCGGGGTCATGGCGGGCTCATGAAACGAATTTAGGCAAGGCGCGCGATCAGGCGGCTCGCGATCCTATAATGGCTCGCGCCTCCGAAGGCTTATCAATTGCCGTGGCGGAGGGATCACTGTGGCTGATGGGTCTCAATGCAGCGGTGCAAGGGGTCTTTGCAAGCTCGGTCATTGTGCCGGCGGGCGGCAGGTCGTACCTCCACCGTGGACCCCTCTCCCCGGCCGCGGCGCCCGCACGCGCCTCGACCCAGCAAGGACACGCCGCATGACCGCCACGATCGAGAACGCCGCCATCGACCAGGCCGCGATCGACCGCCTCTTCCTCGACGCCCGCTCGCAGAACGGCTGGACCGACGCGCCCGTCACCGAGGCCGAGATCCGGGCGCTCTATGACCTCGTGAAGTCCGGCCCCACCTCCGCCAACACCCAGCCGGCCCGCTTCGTCTTCCTGACCACCCCGGAGGCCAAGGAGCGCCTGCGCCCGGGCCTGTCGCCGGGAAACCTCAAGGCGCTGGCCGCCCCGGTCATCGTCCTCATCGGCTACGCCCTCGACTTCCACGACAAGATCCCGCAGGTCTTCCCGCACAATCCGGGCTTCCGCGACATGTTCGTGAACAACCCGGCGGCGATCGAGCCGCACGCCTTCCGCAATTCCTCGCTCCAGGGCGCCTATCTCATCCTCGCGGCGCGGGCCCTCGGCCTCGATGTCGGGCCCATGTCCGGCTTCGACGCCGCCAAGGTGGACGGCGAATTCTTCCCCGGGGGCACGGTGAAGACCAATTTCATCGCCGCCATCGGCCATGGCGACCCGGAGAAGGTCATGCCCCGCCTGCCGCGCCTCGCCTTCGAGGAAGCGGCCCAGATCCTCTGAGCCGCTTCCCCATGTCCCGGCGCCGGCTCAGTCCGCGCCGGGATCAGGCAGGTGGCCGGCGGCAGTGATGCCGGCCACGGCGCAGGCCTCGTCATTGTCCGAGGTGTCGCCGGAAATCCCGACGACGCCGATGATCTTTCCCTCGCCGGAGCGGATGAGCACGCCGCCGGGCACCGGGATCAGCGAGCCGCCGATGGCGGCCGTGGCGGCGGAGATGAAGTAGGGTTGGTCCTTGGCCCGCTTGAGCAGGGAGCGCGAGCCCATGCCGAGGGCGAGAGCGCCGTTGGCCTTGCCTCTGGCGATATCGGCGCGGTTGAGGCTGGTGCCATCCTCCGCCGCGAACGCCTTGAGCGCGCCGCGGGCGTCGAGCACGCACACCGCGAGGGGGTTCATGGCATTGGCCCGCGCATGGGCGAGCGCCGCCGCGACCATGGTCTGAGCCTGTTCCAGGTTGAGTTCGGACACCGCGACATCTCCCGTGCTGGCGCGCCCACCCGGCGCCCCCGTCCCGGTCTAGAGTATTTCCGCGTTGGTTTTCCAGGCCTTTGGTTCGGCGCGTTTTCTTCACCCGCCCCGGGTTCCGCGTCCCGCGCGGGCGCGGCAGAGTTCGGTGCCGGTGCCGGTGCCGGGGGAGACGCGGCAATTCCCGCTCTTGCCCGGACCGCGCGCCATGGCACCATGCGCGCCCGAATGACGGAGCCCGGACGGCCCATGATTGCCACGCGCCAGAGCCACGAACCCGGCCACCGCCGCAAGTTCCTCGTGGTGGTGGACGACACGCCCGAGTGCGACCGCGCGGTCTATTATGCCAGCCGCCGCGCCGCCGGCACCGAGGGCGGCCTGGTGCTTCTGGGCGTGCTGGAGCTCGAAGGCGTCGCCCAGCAATGGCTGGGGGTCGCCGACCTCATGCGCGCCGAGGCGCACGAGGAGATGGAGGCGCGGCTGGAAAAATTCGTCGCCCGCGCCCGTCAGGTTGCCGGCCTCACGCCCGAATGCGTCATCCGCGAGGGCGAGAAGGCGGAGATCATCGCCGCGCTCATCCACGAGGACCGCGACATCGCCATCCTGGTGCTGGCGGCGGGCGTGGGGAAGGAAGGGCCGGGTCCCCTCGTCTCCTCGCTGGCGGCGGGGCGCGCGGCGAGCTTTCCCATCCCGGTCACCATCGTGCCGGGGGCGCTGACCGACGCCGAGCTCGACGCCCTCGCCTGAGGCTGGCGGATCAAGGCGCTGGGGTTCGGCCCTCCCGTTTCACCGCCGGGAGGGACACAAGATCCCGTCCCGGCGGTCGCGCTGCCCGGCCGATTGACGCGCAAACATGGGCCTCGGCCGACAGGGCGGTTCGAAACGCTGGAGATCCGGGCCCCGGAGATCTCTGACCCGGAGATCTGGGGACGCGTGCGGATCAGGTGCGCCGCCCGCATGTGCCGTCCGGATGCGCAGTGCGGCCGACGGCGATGGCGCGGACCGGGCCCGATCCGGGAACAGCGGGCCGTGCGGCGACGAGGCGGCCTTGAACACGTTCTCTTTGGCGCAAATGCGGCGGAGCCCCGCGCCCGGACCCGCGCCGGACGAGGAACACGCGGGAAGAAGGTGCCCGGATGCTCCGACGCGAGCCGCTTGCACCTTCGCCATTTGCAGCTATATTAGCGCCGTCCCCGATGGGGATGCCTCAGCGCCATCGCAGTCGAAGGTGATGAGAGTGGGCCCCTCCCGGGACCCGCTCCGTTTCTGTTTATCCGGCCCCTGCCGGACACGACCTGCCAGCCGCGAGGCGAGACACTCAACCGGGCGCCGGTGCCGAACCGCCGGACGCCCCTTCGGCAGACCAGCCGTTGCAGATCACGCGTCCCGGAGGGACATGACCGAGATCAACGCCGTGCTCGACGATCCCAACGAGCCGCGCCTCATCACCGAAACCGGGGTGGCCGCCCGCGTGGCCGCCATCGCCGCCGGCGTGCTCGGCACGCTCGGCTACCGGCTCGTCCGCGTGAAGGTGACGAACCGCGACGGCGGCACCGTGCAGATCATGGCCGAGCGTCCCGACGGCACCATGAGCATCGACGATTGCGAGGCCGCATCCCGCGCCCTCTCACCCGTGCTCGATGTGGAAGATCCCATTTCCAGCGCGTATCGCCTGGAAATGTCCTCCCCCGGCATCGACCGCCCGCTGGTGCGCCTGTCGGACTTCGTCCGCTGGGCCGGCCACGAGGTGAAGGTGGAGATGGCCCACGCCGTGGACACGCGCAAGCGCTTCCGCGGCATCCTCATCGGCGCCGAGGGCGACATGGCTGTGGTCCGCCGCACTGACGCGCGGGCCGACGAGGAAGCCACCGTCCGCCTGCCGCTGGCCGACATCCACGACGCCCGCCTGGTGCTCACCGACGCCCTCATCCGCGAGGCCCTGCGCGCCGCCAAGGCCGCCGGCCAGGCCCTCGACGAGGAGGCGGAAGCCTTCCTCGATGGCGAGGAGGAGGGCGATGCGGACGCGGACGAGGCGCCGACCGACGAGACGCCCGCCCCCGTGGCCCCGGCGCGCAAGCCGGCGTCCACCAAGCAGGCGTCCGGCAAGCCGGTCGCCAACAAGGGCGCCACCGGCAAGGTCGCGGGCAAGAAGGCCAAGGGTGCCAAGCCCACGTCCAAGAAGTCCAACGCCAAGAAGAAATCCGGCTTCGAGGCCACACCCGCCAGCACCGTGAAGGAGACGCACTGATGGTTGCCGTCAGCGCAAACCGGCTGGAACTCCTGCAGATCGCCGACGCGGTCGCGCGGGAAAAGTCCATCGACCGCGGCATCGTGATCGCCGCCATGGAGGATGCCATCGCCAAGGCGGCGCGCTCGCGCTACGGCCAGGAGACGGACATCCACGCCGACATCAATCCCAAGACCGGCGAGTTGCGCCTCGCGCGCCATCTGCTGGTGGTGGACGAGGTGGAGAACACCGCCACCGAGATCACGCTGGACGGCGCCCGCCGCCACAATCCGGCGGCGCAGGTGGGCGACACCATCGCCGACACCCTGCCGCCCTTCGATTTCGGCCGCATCGCGGCGCAGAGCGCCAAGCAGGTCATCGTGCAGAAGGTGCGCGAGGCCGAGCGCGACCGGCAGTATGACGAGTACAAGGACCGCATCGGCGACGTGGTCAACGGCCTCATCAAGCGGGTCGAGTACGGCAACGTGGTGGTGGATCTCGGCCGCGGCGAAGGCATCCTGCGCCGCGACGAGCTGCTGCCGCGCGAGACGGTGAAGACCGGCGACCGCATCCGCGCCTATGTCTACGACGTGCGCCGCGAGCCGCGCGGCCCGCAGATCTTCCTGTCGCGCACCCATCCGCAGTTCATGGCGAAGCTGTTCGCCCAGGAAGTGCCGGAGATCTACGACGGCATCGTCGAGATCAAGGCGGTGGCCCGCGACCCCGGCTCCCGCGCCAAGATCGCCGTCATCTCCCGCGACAGCTCGGTGGACCCGGTGGGCGCCTGCGTCGGCATGCGCGGATCGCGCGTGCAGGCGGTGGTGAACGAGCTGCAGGGCGAGAAGATCGACATCATCCCCTGGAACAACGACATCGCCACCTTCATCGTCAACGCCCTTGCCCCCGCCGAGGTGGTCAAGGTGGTGCTCGACGAGGATCGCGAGCGCATCGAGGTGGTGGTGCCCGACGCCCAGCTGTCGCTGGCCATCGGCCGCCGCGGCCAGAACGTGCGCCTCGCCACCCAGCTCACCGGCTGGGACATCGACATCATGACCGAGCAGGAAGAGAGCGAGCGGCGGCAGAAGGAATTCGCCGAGCGCACCAAGATGTTCTCCGAGGCGCTCGATCTCGACGAGATGATGGGCCAGTTGCTCTCCTCCGAAGGCTTCGCCTCGGTGGAGGAGATCGCCTACGTGCCGATCAACGAGCTCGCCTCCATCGAGGGCTTCGACGAGGACACCGCGGCGGAGCTGCAGGCCCGCGCCCTCAAGCACCTCGCCGAGGTGGAAGAGGCCCTGAACGCCCGCAGCAAGGAGCTGGGCGTCGCGGACGACCTCAAGGCGGTGCCGGGCGTGACGTCCAAGATGCTGGTCGCCTTCGGCGAGAACGATATCAAGAGCGTCGAGGACCTCGCCGGCTGCGCCACGGACGACCTCACCGGCTGGACCGAGCGCAAGGACGGCGAGACGGTTCGCCATGCCGGCGCGCTCGACGGCTTCGAGTTCTCCCGCGAGGACGCCGAGGCCCTGATCATGCAGGCCCGTGTCACCGCCGGCTGGATCGAGGCCGACGAGCCGGCAGCGGAAGGCGAAGACGCCGCCGCTGCCGACGAAGCCTGAGACAAGGAGATGACCCAGGGTGCTCGCAACGATGGACGAGGACGAGACGGACGGGGGACCGCGGAGCCTAGGCTCGCCGCGCGCGCCGCTGTCGCGCCTGTGCCTCGCCACGCGGCGAGTCACCCCGGTTGCGGAAATGCTGCGCTTCGTGGTGGGGCCGGACGGCCAGATCGTCCCGGACCTCGGCGCTAAGCTGCCGGGGCGTGGCGCCTGGGTGAGCGCCACGCGTGCCGACTTCGAGACGGCACTGAAGCGCAAGGCCTTCGGCCGCGCCTTCAAGGGCAAGGGAACGGCCGCCGCCGGCCTTGCCGATCTCGTGGACCTGCTTCTCGACAAGGACGCCCGCAGTTCCCTCTCCCTTGCCAACAAGGCGGGCAAGGTGGTGACGGGCCATACGAAAGTGGAGGCGGCTCTCGCCTCCGGCGACGCGCAGGTGCTCCTGCACGCCGCGGACGCGCGCCCGGACGGCGTGCGCAAGCTGAATGCCCTCGTGCGTCAGGTGGAAAATGCCGGTTCTCGTCCGGTGACCATCATCGATTGCTTTCCAGGCATCGAATTGGACTTGGCGTTGGGGCGGTCAAATGTGGTACATGCGGCGCTGCTCGCGCATCCGACGACCGCAGGATTTCTCGGGCGCTGCCAAAAGCTCGGGCGCTGGCGGACGGGTGCGTCCGGCAGCGACGGGCATGGGCAGGGCGAGAGCCAGGCGCATGTTACCGGCCGGATGCAAGGAACGGATACGGAATGAACGATACGAAGACCCCAGGCGACAAGACGCTGCATCCCGCCCCCGGCAAGACGCTCACCCTGAAGCGCCCGGTGGAGCAGGGGACGGTGCGCCAGAGCTTCAGCCACGGCCGCTCCAAGGCGGTCGTGGTGGAGAAGGTGAAGCGCCGCGTCATCGCCCCAGGTGAAGCAGGACACGTCGCGGGTCATGCGGCCCCCGCCGCGACCCCGGCTGCGCCCGCCGCGCCGCGTCCGGCGGCCGCGAGCCCCGCGCCGGCCGCCCCGGTGCAGGCCAAGGCCCCGGCTGCTCCCGCTCCTGCGGCGCCGACCCCCGTGACCCCGGCCCCCGCCGCTGCGGCGCCTGCCGCGCCGGCACCTGCGCCTGTGGCTCCTGCGGCGGCCCCCGCCGCGCCGGCTCCGAGCACGCCCGCTCCGGTCGAGGCCAAATCTGCGGCCCCGGCGCCGCCCGCGCCTGTCGCACCACCGGCGGCCGAAGCTCCGGCCCCGGCTGCACCTGCCGAGCCCGTGCCGGCTGTCGCCGCAGCTCCTGTTGCGACGGCTCCCGTGATGACGGCTCCGGCGCCGAGCGCTCCGTCTGCGCCGGCCACCGTGGCATCCAAGGCTCCGGCGCCGTCCGCGCCGGCGCGTTCCGCCCAGCCTGCCGGCGCACGCCCGGCGGAAGGCGCCCGCACGGGTTCGTCGGCCTCGTCCCGCCCCGGTTCCGCCGCTGGCCAGACGTCGTCGCGGCCCGGTACCCAGGGCCGTCCCGGCCAGCAGCCGCCGCGCTCCGGGGGACCCGGCGCCGATCGCCGTCCCGGCGGCGGCGGTCCGGCCCGTCCGGGCAACCAGCGCCCCGGCGGTTCCGGCGTGGTGCTGCGCACCCTGACCGAGGAAGAACGCAACGCCCGCGCCAGCGCCCTTGCCGATGCCCGCGTCCGCGAGGTCGAAGAGCGGCGCATGGCCGAGGAGCGCCGTGTCGCCGAGGACGAGGCCCGCCGTCGTGCCGAGCGCGAGCGCGTCGAGCGCGCCGAGCGCGAGGCCGCCGAGGCCCGCAAGCGCGAGGAAGAATCCCGCCGCGCCCAGGAAGATGAGAGCAAGCGCCGCGCCGAGCAGGAGGCGCGCAAGCGCTTCGGCGGCGAGGAGCAGGGCTCCCGTCCGGCCGGCACCACCGGCGCGGGCGCCGGCGCCACCGCCGCACGGCCGCTCACGTCCCGTCCCGCCGGCACCGCCGCCGGGGCCGAGGCCGAGGCCGAGGAGGAGCGCCGTGGCGCCGTCCGCCGCGGCCCCGGCGCACGCCCGGTCGCTCCGGTCAAGGTGCCCCGCGCCCCCGCCGGGCAGGAGAAGCAGCGTGGCCGCCTGACCCTGGTCACCGCCTTGTCCGGCGAGGAGGAGCGCCAGCGCTCGCTCGCGTCGTTCCGCCGCCGCACCCAGCGCATGACCGGCCACCGGCAGCAGGAGAGCAAGGAAAAGATCCTGCGCGAGGTGATCCTGCCCGAGACCATCACCATCCAGGAGCTCGCCAACCGCATGTCGGAGCGGGCGGTGGACGTGATCCGGATGCTGATGAAGCAGGGCCAGATGCTGAAGATCACGGACGTGGTCGACGCAGACACGGCCGAACTCATCGCCACCGATCTCGGCCATACGGTGCGCCGCGTTTCGGAATCCGACGTCGAGGAAGGCCTGTTCGACACGCCGGACGCCATCGAGACCCTGGTGCCGCGTCCGGCCGTGGTGACCATCATGGGCCACGTCGACCACGGCAAGACCTCGCTTCTGGACGCCATCCGCAAGGCCAACGTGGTCTCCGGGGAAGCCGGCGGCATCACCCAGCATATCGGCGCCTATCAGGTGACCGCGCCCTCGGGCAGCAAGATCACCTTCATCGACACCCCCGGCCACGCCGCCTTCACCGCCATGCGCGCCCGCGGCGCCAAGGTGACGGACATCGTGGTGCTGGTGGTGGCGGCCGACGACGGCGTGATGCCCCAGACGGTGGAAGCCATCAACCACGCCCGCGCGGCGCGCGTGCCGCTGATCGTGGCCATCAACAAGATCGACAAGCCCGGCGCCAAGCCCGAGCGCGTGCGCTCCGAACTGCTTCAGTATGAAGTGCAGGTGGAGAGCATGGGCGGCGAGACGCTCGAGGTGGAGGTCTCCGCCAAGGAGCATCTCAACCTCGACAAGCTCTTGGAGGCGATCGCCCTCCAGTCCGAACTGCTCGATCTGCGCGCCAATCCGAACCGCGACGCCGAAGGCACCGTGGTGGAAGCCAAGCTCGATCGCGGCCGGGGCCCGGTGGCCACCGTCCTGGTCCAGCGCGGCACGCTCAAGGTCGGCGACATCGTGGTGGCCGGCGCCGAATGGGGCCGCGTGCGCGCCCTCATCTCGGACACCGGCGCCAATGTGGACGCGGCCGGCCCCTCCTTCCCGGTGGAGGTTCTGGGCTTCAACGGCACGCCGGAGGCGGGCGACCGCCTCGCCGTGGTGGAGAACGAGGCCCGCGCCCGCGAGATCACCGACTACCGCCAGCGCCAGAAGCGCGAGAAGGCGGCGGCCCGGTCCGCCACCATCCGCGGCTCGCTCGAGCAGATGATGAGCCAGGTGAAGGCCACGGGGCGGAAGGAATTCCCCCTCATCATCAAAGGCGACGTGTCCGGCTCGGTGGAAGCCATCATCGGCTCGCTGGAAAAGCTCGGCAACGACGAGGTGCAGGCCCGCATCATCCATTCCGGCGCGGGCGGCATCAACGAGAGCGACGTGACGCTGGCGGAGACCTCCGGCGCCGCGATCATCGCCTTCAATGTGCGCGCCAACAAGGAAGCGCGCGACGCGGCCGAGCGGGCGGGCATCGAGATCCGCTACTACAACATCATCTACGACCTCGTGGATGACGTGAAGAAGGCCATGAGCGGCCTGCTCGCGCCCATCAACCGCGAGACCATGCTGGGCAACGCCCTCATCAAGGAGATCTTCGCGGTCTCCAAGGTGGGCAAGGTGGCCGGCTGCCAGGTCACCGACGGCATCGTGGAACGCGGCCAGCATGTCCGCCTCATCCGCGACAACGTGGTGATCCACGAAGGCAAGCTCGCCACGCTCAACCGCTTCAAGGATGCGGTGAACGTGGTGCATGCGGGCCAGGATTGCGGCATGTCGTTCGAGAACTACCAGGACATGCGCGCCGGCGACGTGATCGAGTGCTATCGCGTCGAGGTGATCCAGCGCTCGCTGTGAGGCGGGCGTCCCTTTCGGAAGCGTCATGCCCGGCCGTGTGCCGGGCATCCACGCCGGACCGCTGGCATGAGGCTCACGGGCCTGTGCCCGGTTGACGACGTGGATGGCCGGAGCCCGCAAACATGCGGGCTTCGTTGGCAAGGCCAGACGTCGGCGACAGCCGACATCAGGGACGAGCCCGGCCATGACGGACTGAAAGGCGCGGTCCGCGCTTCGCGCTTTCCTTGCCGGCAGCGGAAGAGGGAGTGGCGGCGCGGCAGCGTACAGTTTCAACCGGAGCGGCACGGTCCAAGTCCGCCCGCTCCATCTTGAAGGAGAAGGTGCCGCGGCAAGGTCGCATGGCACCGCAAAGGCTTAGAGAAAATGAGACCTGACACCCGCACGGGAGGCGGCCCCTCCCAGCGCATGCTGCGCGTCGGCGAGCTGGTGCGCCATGCCCTCGCCGACGTGCTCCAGCGCGGCAACGTGACCGATCCGGTGCTTTCCGCGCACATCATCACCGTGCCCGAGGTGCGCATGTCGCCGGACCTCAAGATCGCCACCTGCTACGTCATGCCCCTCGGCGGCAAGGACATCACCCCGGTGATCAAGGCGCTGGCCGCCAACGCCCGCTTCCTGCGCACCGAAGTGGCCCGGCGGATGGAGCTGAAATCCGTGCCCGAGCTGCGCTTCCGCGAGGATACCTCGTTCGACGAGGGCGCCCGCATGGACGCGCTGCTGCGCTCGCCCGTGGTGGCCCGCGACCTTGATGGCGCGCCCTTGGATACCCCCGACACCGACAAAGAGACCGACGCCGAATGACCGCCCACCGAGCCGCCGCCGAAATCGTCGCCGAAGCCGCCGTCGAAGTCCTGCCCCAGGCGATCGACGCGCAGACCGTCACCGGCCAGCCGGTCGCCGAGCCTGTGCCCGTGCCCGTGGACATCGCCGGGGATGCGGCCCCCGAGGCTGCCGGCCCCGGGCGCCAGCCCCGCCTCACCCGCGAGCAGGACAATCGCCCGCGCGCGCCCAAGCGCGACCTCGACGGCTGGGTGCTGCTCGACAAGCCGGTGGGCATCACCTCCACCCAGGCGGTGAGCGTGGTGAAGCGCATCTTCGGGGCCAAGAAGGCCGGCCACGCCGGCACGCTCGATCCCCTCGCCTCCGGCTGCCTGCCCATCGCCTTCGGCGAGGCGACGAAGACCGTCCCCTACGTGATGGACGGGCGCAAGACCTACCGCTTCACCGTGCGCTTCGGCGTCGAGACCGACACCGACGACGCCGAGGGCAAGGCGGTGGCCACCTCCGACCTGCGCCCGTCGGACGCGGAGATCCTCGACGCCCTCCCCGCCTTCCGCGGCGAGGTCATGCAGGTGCCGCCGGCCTATTCGGCGCTGAAGATCGGCGGCGAGCGCGCCTACGACCTCGCCCGCGAGGGCGAGGAGGTGGTGCTGGAGGCCCGCCCCGTCAGCATCTTCCGCATCGACCTGGTGGAGCGGCCCGACGCCGACCATGCGGTGCTGGAGGCCGAATGCGGCAAGGGCACCTATGTGCGCGCCATCGCCCGCGACCTCGGCCGCATGCTGGGCGCGCGCGGCCACGTCTGCGCCCTGCGCCGCGCCTCGGTCGGCCCCTTCCTCGAGGAGCGCCTCGTGCCCCTCGACGAGCTGCGCGAGCGCGCCGAGGCCGGCGAGGAGGCGCTCATGGACGCCCTCGACCCGGTGGCAGTGGCGCTGGAAGAGATCCCGCAGCTCTCCGTCACCCCGCCCGACGCCCACCGCCTGCGCTGCGGCCAGAGCGTGATCCTGCGCGGGCGCGACGCGCCCATCATGGAGGGCCATGCGGCCATCCGCTGCCAGGGCGCGCTCATCGCCATCGGCGACGTGGAGGGGGGCGAGATCTTCCCGCATCGCGTGTTCAACTGGGCAAAGCGCGAGGCGAAGGCGCCCCGCAGAAGCGGGCAATGAGGCCGGGATAGGGTCGGGCCCCGGCCCCGCGCCGGCGAAACATTCTTCTGGTTCCACGGGGAAAAATGGCTATAGTCCGCCCCGCCGGGACCGTCCTTCGGGACGCTCCCGTGTACTTGCTCGACCGCGCTGGACGACATCCCGGCCCGGCCGACGGACCTGCCACCTCGCCCCCTCCGGCATCTCCAGCCGGCAGACCTTGGGCGGCTCGGCAGACAGTGAACTCTCGTTGAAAGGACAGACCGATGTCGATCACGGCAGAGCGCAAGCAGGCGCTCATCAAGGATTATGGCGCGAAGGACGGCGACACGGGTTCGCCGGAAGTGCAGGTGGCGATCCTCACCGAGCGGATCGTGAACCTCACCGATCACTTCAAGTCCCATCACAAGGACAACCATTCGCGCCGCGGGCTGCTGAAGCTCGTCTCGCAGCGCCGCAGCCTTCTCGACTACCTGAAGAAGAAGGACGAGGGGCGCTACAAGTCCCTCATCGAGCGTCTCGGCATCCGCCGCTGACGCCACAGCCGACGCCCGCCCCGGAAGGGCCGGCGTCGCGCGCGCCTTCAAGGGCGCGCTCGCGCAGCGGGCATGGGGCCTGCTGCGGGTCCGCGAACGAAGGACGAGCCATGGCAGGATCGCCGGACGCAACCGTCGGAGCCGCCTCGTGAAGGCACGGCTCCGCGCGGCGCGTCCGGCCGTCTTGCTCATGGCCTGTCCTGTTCGCGCCACATAAAGAAAGAGCAGGACTCATGTTCGACATTCATCGCGAAGAGCTGGACTGGGGTGGCCGCACCCTCACCCTCGAAACCGGCAAGATGGCCCGCCAGGCGGACGGCTCCGTGCTCGCCACCTACGGCGACACCAAGGTGCTCGCCACCGTCGTCTCCGCCCGCGAGCCCAAGCCCGGCCAGGACTTCTTCCCCCTGACCGTGAACTACCAGGAAAAGACCTACGCCGCCGGCCGCATCCCCGGCGGCTACTTCAAGCGCGAGGGCCGTCCGTCCGAGAAGGAGACGCTGGTCTCCCGCCTCATCGACCGCCCCATCCGCCCCCTGTTCCCCGACGGCTACAAGTGCGACACCCAGGTGATCATCACCGTGCTGGCGCATGACCTGGAGAACGACCCGGACGTGGTCGCCATGGTTGCCGCCTCGGCCGCCCTCACCCTCTCCGGCGTGCCCTTCATGGGCCCGGTGGGCGCCGCCCGCGTCGGCTTCATCGACAATGAATACGTGCTCAACCCCACCGTGGACGAGGTGAAGGAGAGCTCGCTCGAGCTCGTCGTCGCCGGCACGGGCGACGCCGTCCTCATGGTGGAATCCGAAGCGAAGGAGCTGCCCGAGGAGATCATGCTGGGCGCGGTGATGTTCGGCCACCGGCATTTCCAGCCGGTGATCGAGGCCATCATCAAGCTCGCCGAGAAGGCCGCCAAGGAGCCGCGCAACTTCCAGCCGGCGGACGTCTCCGAAGTGGAGTCCAAGGTCCGCGAGATCGCCGAGAGCGACCTGCGCGCCGCCTACAAGATCAAGCAGAAGCAGTCCCGCTACGAGGCGGTCGGCGCTGCCAAGTCCAAGGTGAAGAAGTATTACGAGGAGCTGGCACTCGGCGGCACCAAGGTGCCCACCGCCCAGGTCGTCTCCGACGTGCTCAAGGCGCTCGAAGCCAAGATCGTGCGCTGGAACATCCTCGACGAGGGCATCCGCATCGACGGCCGCGACGTGCGCACCGTGCGCCCCATCGTGTCCGAGGTCGGCATCCTGCCCCGCGCCCACGGCTCCGCCCTGTTCACCCGCGGCGAGACACAGGCCCTGGTGGTGGCGACGCTGGGCACCGGCGAGGACGAGCAGTTCATCGACAGCCTGGAAGGCACCTACAAGGAGCACTTCCTGCTGCACTACAACTTCCCGCCCTTCTCCGTGGGCGAGACCGGTCGCATGGGCTCGCCCGGCCGCCGCGAGATCGGCCACGGCAAGCTCGCCTGGCGCGCCATCCACCCCATGCTGCCGGCCAAGCACGAGTTCCCCTACACCCTGCGCGTGGTGTCGGAGATCCTCGAGTCCAACGGCTCGTCCTCCATGGCCACCGTCTGCGGCACCTCGCTGGCGCTGATGGATGCGGGCGTGCCGCTGCGCCGCCCGGTGGCGGGCATCGCCATGGGCCTCATCCTGGAAGGTGAGAAGTTCGCGGTGCTCTCCGACATCCTCGGCGACGAGGACCATCTCGGCGACATGGACTTCAAAGTGGCCGGCACCGAGCAGGGCGTGACCTCGCTCCAGATGGACATCAAGATCGCCGGCATCACCGAGGAGATCATGAAGGTCGCCCTCACCCAGGCGAAGGACGGCCGCGTCCACATCCTCGGCGAGATGGCGAAGGCCCTGACCACGGCCCGCGCGGAACTCGGCGAGCACGCCCCGCGCATCGAGGTGATGAAGATCGCCGTGGACAAGATCCGCGAAGTGATCGGCTCCGGCGGCAAGGTGATCCGCGAGATCGTCGAGAAGACCGGCGCCAAGATCAACATCGAGGACGACGGCACCATCAAGATCGCCTCCGCCTCCGGCGACGCGATCAAGGCCGCCATCAACTGGATCAAGTCCATCGCTTCCGAGCCGGAAGTGGGCCAGATCTACGAGGGCACGGTGGTGAAGGTGGTGGACTTCGGCGCCTTCGTGAACTTCTTCGGCTCCAAGGACGGCCTCGTCCACGTGTCGCAGATGGCCAACGAGCGCGTGGCCAAGCCCTCCGACGTGGTCAAGGAAGGCGACAAGGTCAAGGTGAAGCTCATGGGCTTCGACGAGCGCGGCAAGACCCGCCTGTCCATGAAGGTGGTGGACCAGACCACCGGCGAGGACCTCGAAGCCAAGGCCAAGGCCGAGCGCGAAGCCGGCGGCAGGACCTCCTCCGAAGGCGAGGCCGGCGCGGCGGAGTGATCCGCACGCGGCTTGGAGCACTGAAATGCGAAAGGGCGGCCGCAGGGCCGCCCTTTTTCGTTTGCCGCATCCGGTTCGGCCCCGGGCCGGCTGCGGCCTGGATCCCCCGGACGCGCGGGCTTAACCAATGGCCCATGAGCAAGCTCACGGGCCATTGGCATAAGCCCGCCTTACCGCACGATGATGTTCTTGAACTGCCAGGGATCTTCCAGGTCGAGATCCTCGGGGAACAGCTTCTGGCGGCCGGTCAGGGGCGTCCAGTCGGTGTAGGTGCCGATCACCGGGCCGAGATAAGGCAGCTGCACCTCGAGGCAGCGGCGGAAGTCCATCTCGTCGGCCTCGACGATGCCCGCGTTCGGATTCTCCAGCGCCCACACCATGCCGGCGAGCACGGCGGAGGTCACCTGCAGGCCGGTGGCGTTCTGGTAGGGGGCGAGCTCGCGCGTCTCCTCGATGGAGAGCTGGGAGCCGAACCAGTAGGCATTCTTCGCGTGGCCGTAGAGCAGCACCCCCAGCTCGTCGATGCCGTCGACGATCTCGTGCTCGTCGAGGATCTTCCACTTCCCCTGGAAGTGACCGCCATTGCCGAACATCTCGTGCAGCGACAGCACCGCGTCGTTGGCCGGATGGTAGGCGTAGTGGCAGGTGGGCCGGTAGACCACGTCGGCGCCGTCGCGCACCGTGAGGTAGTCGGCGATGGAGATGCTCTCGTTGTGGGTGACGAGGAAGCCGTACTGGGCCTTGGGCGTCGGCGTCCAGGAGCGCACGCGGGTGGCGGCGCCCGGGCTCATGAGGAAGATGGCGGCGCCGCAGCCGGCCGGATGGGTGCGGCCGTCCGGCGGCAAGGTCTTCTCGTGAGTGCCCCAGCCCAGCTCCGCCGGCTGCAGGCCCTCGGAGACGAAGCCCTCCACCGACCAGGTGTTCCAGAACTCGCCCATGATCTTGGGCTCGCGGGCGCGCTGGGTGTCGCGCTCGGCGATGTGGATGCCCTTCACCCCCAGCGCGCGGGAGAGCTGGGCCCATTCCTCGCGGGTGGCGGGCTCGGGGCGGTCGAGGCCGGTATCGGCGGCGATGTTCAAGAGCGCCTGCTTCACGAACCAGGACACCATGCCCGGATTGGCGCCGCAGGTGGAGACCGCGGTGGTGCCGCCCGGATTGCGCCTGCGCGCGGCCAGGAGGCTCTCGCGCAGGGCATAGTTGGTGCGCGCGGCGGTATCCATGGTCTCATCGAAATAGAAGCCTTTCCACGGCTCCACCACGGTGTCGATGTAGAGCGCGCCGATCTCCCGACACAGCTCCATCACAGCGATCGACGACACGTCGACCGACAGGTTCACGCAGAAGCCCTGCCCGCCGCCATGGGTGAGCAGGGGCGTCAGCAGGTCGCGGTAGTTTTCCGCCGTCACCTCCGACTGGACGAAGCGGATGCCGCGGGCGTCGAGCAGCTTCTTGTGGTCCGCCACCGGGTCGATCACCACCATGCGCTCCAGATCGAAATCGAAATGGCGCTCGATCAGGGGCAGGGCCCCCGGCCGATCGATCCGAAACCGATCATCACGATGGGGCCGTCGATCTTCGCGTGGACCGGCCAGTCGCTCATGGTGCAACACTCCTCGTCGGGGCGGCGGCGCCGTCCTGATGGCAGGCGGCGCCGTGGCTTCACGATCCCGAGCGCGCGCCTTCGGCGCGGCGAACCGCCGCTTCGGCACGGGCTCGGGGGCAAACGAGCCCGCCGCGGATGCGCGGGCGGCGGCACCATGGGAAAAGCGCGCCCGAACGTCAACCGAAGAGCCGCGCCGAAGCCGGCAAACCAAATGATGCCAACGCCGGCCCGCGTGCCGCGCCGGCGGCGGCACATGCCCGCGGGCGGCCGGGGAACGGCCCTCCCAGCCTCGCCCGGGGGCCCCGGGTGGCGGGCAGGAAGGGCGCGGCCTCAGGCCTTCCGCATGGCGCCGAGGGGCATTTCGTCGACGCGCCGGAGCTCGGGAAACAGGCGCATCCACACGGCGGCGACCACCAGCGTGCCGATGCCGCCGATGACCCCCGCCCCCACCGCGCCGACAAGGGCCGCCACCATGCCGGATTCGAACTCGCCGAGCTGGTTCGAGGTGCCGACGAAGAGCGAATTCACCGCGCTCACCCGCCCGCGCATCTCGTCCGGGGTGGACAGTTGCACCAGCGACGAGCGGATGACGACGCTCACATTGTCCGCGACCCCGAGCACGAACAGCGCCGCCAGGGACAGCATGAAGTTCTGCGACAGGGAGAACACCACCGTCGCCAGGCCGAACACCGCGACGGCGGCGAACATGGTCGCCCCCACGTTGCGGCTCAACGGCACGCGGGCCAGCACCAGCGACATGAGGGTGGCGCCCACCGCCGGCGCGGCGCGCAGCGCGCCCATGCCTTCCGCGCCCACGTGCAGGATGTCGCTGGCGAAGATGGGCAGCAGCGCCGTGACCCCGCCCAGCAGCACCGCGAACAGGTCCAGGGAGATGGAGCCGAGCACCACCGGGCTGCGGCGGATGAAGGCGAGGCCGGAGAGCAGCGTCGTCATGCTCATGGCCGATTTCGGCGCCGGCACGTGGGCATGGCGGATGCTGGCCATGCAGAGCGCCGCCGCGCCATAGCACAGGGCCGCGGCGGCGAGCGGCACGGTCGGGCCGAAGACATAGGCGAGGCCGCCCAGGGCCGGCCCGGCGATGGTCGCCATCTGCATGGCCGAGGTGGAGACCGCGAGCGCTCGCGGCAGGATCGGCGCCGGCACGAGCCGCGGCAGCAGCGCCGCCATGGTCGGGTGCTCGAAGGCCCGCGCCGCGCCGACCACCATCACCGCGGCATAGATGGCGGCGATGCCGGCCCAGCCCTGGCCGATGCCGAGGGCCAGCAGCGCCAGCGTGAGGGCGGCGAGGGTCTGGCACAGGAAGACGATGCGGCGCCGGTCGAAGGTGTCGGCGGCGTGGCCCACGAACAGGGTGAGGCAGAGGATGGGGAAGAACTGCGCCAGCCCCACGAGGCCCAGCGCGACGGCGCTGCCGGTGAGAGCGTAGATGAGCCAGCCCACCGCGACCCCCAGCATCTGGAACGCCAGCGCCGAGGCGACGCGGGTCATCCAGAAGAGGAAAAAGGCCGGATGGTCCCTGAGCCGTTCAGGGGCGGGGACGGAAGGACGGGGCACGGGGATCTCCGCAGACCGGCGGCAGCCAGTTCCCCGGTATCCAGCGCGGGCACGCCGCGCAAGCCCCCGGCGCGCATGCCTGTCACCGGGCGCGCCGATGCCGGCGCAGATCTCCCCCTGGGGAACGGCAGCGCGGCGCACGTGCGCGAGCCGTGCCCCGGCCGTCATCGGGGCCGGAGGGCCTCAGTCGCTGGCGAGAATGTGATTGCGCACGATGGGATACACCTGCCCGGCCCATTTGCGGCCGGAGAAGACGCCGTAATGGCCCACCCCCGCCTGCATGTGGTGGCGCTTCTTGTGCGGACGCAGCCCCGAGCAGATGTCCTGCGCCGCCATGGTCTGGCCGATGGAGCAGATGTCGTCGCGCTCCCCCTCCACGGTGAGGAGGGCGGTGCGGCGGATGGCGCGGAAGTCGATGGGCCGGCCGCGATAGGTGAGCTCACCCTTGGGCAAACGATATTCCTGGAACACGTAGCGCACCGTCTCCAGGTAGAATTCGGCGGCGAGGTCCAGTACGGCGAAATATTCGTCGTAGAATGCCTTGGTGGTCTCGGCCTTCTCCTCGTCACCCTCGGCGAGCGCGTTGTAGAGGTCGAAATGCGCCTTGATGTGGCGGCTGAGATTCATGCTCACGAAGGCGGTGAGCTGCATGAACCCCGGATAGACCCGCCGGCCGGAGCCGGCAAAGCCCTTCGGCACCGTCCCGATGAGGTTCTTCTCGAACCAGGAGATCGGCTTGGAGGTGGCGAGCTCGTTCACCTTGGTGGGGTTGATGCGGCAATCGATGGGCCCCGCCATGAGCGTCATGGAGGCGGGGGCCGCCGGGTTCTTGTCCTGGGCCATCACCGCCGCGGCCACCAGCGACTGCACGCACGGCTGGCACACGGCGACGAGGTGCGAGCCCGGGCCCATGATCTCGAGGAAGCGGATGACGTGCTCCACATAGTCGTCGAAGCCGAACGGCCCCTCCGACAGCGGCACGTCGCGGGCATTGTGCCAGTCGGTAATATAGACGTCGTGATCCGGCAGCATCGTCTTTACGGTATTGACGAGCAGCGTGGCGAAATGGCCGGAGAGAGGCGCCACCACGAGCACGCGGGGCTGGGGAACATCCACGTCCTTCCTGAAGCGCAGCAGGGTGCCGAACGGCAGAACCGCCGTCTTCTCCTCGCTCACCTGGACCTCGCGGTTGCCGACCTCGACCGACTTGATGCCGAAATCCGGACGGCCGTGGGTGAGGGTGGCGCGCTCCAGCAGCTCGTAGCCGGCCGCGAGATGCCGCACCCCCGCGTGTCCATATCCGTTGATGAGGGGGCCCGTGAGGGTCTGCCGGGCGAGGCCCGCGAAGAACCGGATCGAGCTCATGAGATCGGCCTGGGCCTGGTACGCCTGATACATCATGGCTGCCCGCACTGCCCCGCCCGGAGGCGCCGCTCCGGAGAAGATGACCTGATGGAAGTTTGCAGCATAATGCCGGAAGGTCCTTCTGTTCCGCGTCCCCCGAATGCCGACGCCCCCACGGACGGCGGAACCTTAAGTTCTTGTCGCAGGACTGCTTTTGCTCTTTGCAGCCGGCCGGAAGGGTTGTACCTGTTAGAACGATATTGAAGCGGGGCGGTGTGCATTGCAACACGCATCCGCATCAAGAGCGCACCGAGGCCCGTCGCCGGCCGGTGCGCGACAAGAACAGGGGTCGATGACGGCGGCGAACGAGATCTTTCATCGAAGGCGCAGGAACGGCATGGCGACACTCACCATCTCCAGCAAGAACTACTCCTCCTGGTCGCTGCGCGGCTGGCTTCTGTGCAAGATGGCGGGCCTCTCGTTCGAGGAGGAGCGCGTCCCCCTCGACGATCCTGACATCAAGGCGGAGCTGCTGCTGCTCTCGCCGTCCTTCCTGGTGCCGCGCCTCGTGCACGAGGACGTGACGGTGTGGGACACACTCGCCATCGCATCCTTCCTCCACGAGGTCTTCCCGCAGGCCGGACTTTTGCCCGCCGACCGGGCGGTGCGGGCCCACTGCCTGTCCATCTCGGGCGAGATGCATTCGGGCTTCGCCAACATGCGCTCGGCCCTGCCCATGAACATCAAGGCGCATTATCCGGGCTTCAAGGTCTGGGCCGGCGCGCAGGCGGATATCGAGCGCATCGCCGCCATCTGGCGCGGCTGCCTCACCGCCCATGGCGGGCCCTACCTCATGGGCGCGGCGCCGACGCTGGCGGATGCCATGTACGCCCCCGTCTGCTCGCGCTTCACCACCTACGACGTGAAGCTCGGCAGCGAATGCGAGGCCTATCGCGCCCGCATCATGAGCCTGCCCGCCATGCAGGAATGGATCGCCGGCGCCCTCGCCGAGCCGGAGGAGCTCGAGGAGCTGGACGCCGAATTCTGATCCCCGCCGGCCGCGGCCGACACCTTGCCGGCGGGTGCGCTTTCCCTGAACCTGGCCGCCGGCATCCTGCCGGTGGGAGATTTGCCGGTGGGTGAGCTGCCGGTGGGCGCCCTTGCCGCCGGCTTTGCCGTGCTGGTTCTCGCCGGCATGGTGAAGGGCCTCATCGGCATGGGCCTGCCCACCGTGGGCATCGGCCTCCTCAGCCTGTTCCTCACGCCGGCCGAAGCCGCCGCCGTGCTGATCCTGCCGGCGACGGTCACCAATCTCTGGCAATACTTCACCGGCCCGCGCGTGGTGGCCACGGCGCGGCGCTTCCTGCCGATGATGCTGGCCCTGGTGCTGGGAACCCTCGCCGGCGGGATCCTCCTGGGCGGGCTCACCTCCCCCGCCGCCCTCCCGGCCCTCGGCGCGACGCTGCTCGCCTACGGCGCCCTCGGCCTCTCCGCCATTCCGCTGCGCCTGCCGGCGAAGGCCGAAGGCTGGCTTTCACCGGTCGTCGGCCTCGCCACCGGCCTCGTCACCGGCACCACCGGGGTGTCGGTGATGCCATCCGCGCCCTATCTTCAGGCGCTGGGCCTGGAGCGGGATGATCTGGTGCAGGCCCTCGGCCTCACCTTCACCGTGTCCACCTTCGCCCTGGCCGCCGTGCTGGCGAGCCCCGGCGAGGGCGGCGCCGTGCTCGCCGACCCGCGCATCGCGCTGGCATCCGTCGCCGCGCTGGTACCCGCCTTCCTCGGCATGGAGATCGGCGGGCGGGTGCGGCGGGCGGTGTCGCCACAGGTCTTCCGCCGGGTGTTCTTCGCCGGCCTCGCCCTGCTCGGCGTCTACATGCTGGCGCGCGGCCTCGCCTGACCGACGCCCTCCCGGCATCGGTCAGGCGAGGCCGTTGGTCTCAGTCCGCGAGGCGATGGATGTCGTGCACCACGATGCCGATGGAATCGTCCGGCTTCTTCAGCCAGTCGCCCTGGCGCAGGGTCTTCACCGTGTCCTCGTAGCCGGTCTGCCAGTGGTCGCGCATGGAGGCGGCGGAGAATTCATAGTCCTTCACCTCCCGCTCGTAGGTCTTCTCCTGATAGATCAGGTGGCAGATATTGACCGGCCCCGAATTGCTGTAATCCTCGATGAGGGCGACGTCGTCCTCGGTGCGCAGCTGTTCGGGGATGCGCTGGAGCGCATCGTAGAGCTTGGACCGCAGGTCCTGCACCCGGCGGAAGACATCCGTGGTGTAGCGGGTGCGGCTGGAATAGCCGATGTCCTTCTGCCGCTCGCCCACGTCGAACATATCGCGCGGCAGCTGTCCCCGGGCGCTGAACAGGTCGACCTGGAAGACGAGGGCGCTCGGATGGTCCGGCTGGTCCAGCAGGAACTGGAGCGGGGTGTTGGAGACCACGCCGCCGTCCCAGTAATACTCGCCGTCGATCTTGATGGCGGGGAAGCCCGGCGGCAGCGCCCCCGACGCCATCACGTGCTCCGGGCCGATGGTGTGCTCCCTGTTGTCGAAATAGATGAAGTTGCCGGTGCGCACGTTCACCGCGCCCACCGAGAAGCGCTTCTCCCCGGAATTGATGCGGTCGAAGTCCACCAGCTTGAGCAGCGTCTCGCGCAGGGGCGAGGTGTCGTAGAAGGAGGTGGCGCCGGCCGCGCCCGTGGGCAGCAGCCACGGATTGGGGAAGCGCGGCGTGAAGAAGCCGGGCTGGCCCTGCAGGATGGTGCGGGCGGCACTGAGCTGGTTGCGCCACTGACGGAAGATGTCGCCCTCCATGGCGAACGGCACGAGCCGCCGCGAGGTGATGGTCTCCCAGAACTCCCTGAGCCGCGGCACGCGGTCCTGCGGCGCGTTGCCGGCGATGATGGCGCTGTTGATGGCGCCGATGGAGACGCCCGAGATCCAGTTGGGATCGCAGCCCACCTCGGCGAGGGCCTCGTACACGCCCGCCTGGTAGGCGCCGAGCGCACCGCCGCCCTGGAACACCAGGGCGACGCGCTTGTACTCGTTGATGATGTCGCACAGGTCGGCAGGAAGGTGGTTGGCACGCGCGGTCATGGTTCTTGCCTCATGCGTTCGGGCGGGGCGGGCGTCGGGGCGGGACGGCGCGGAACGCGCGCCGCCCCGCGCAGGGCTCAGCCCGCGCCGTCCTTCAGGTAATCGAACACGACCTCGCCGAGGCCGAGGGTGAGGTCCGCCTTGACGTGCAAAGCGGAGACGACCTCGAGCACCGGCAGCTGCGAGACATTGCACAAAGCATGCGGGAACAGGCCGAGCGCGCCCGGGCCGGTCCAGCATTCCTTGATGGTCACGTCCTCCAGGAAATACCGCACCAGCTCGCAGATGCGCGGGGTCGCGTCCACGTCCGGGATGATCTTGAGCAGGAAGCTCGGCGTCAGCAGCGCGGCGAGCACCTTCTCCTTGTCGCACGCCACGTGCTTGTAGCCCATGGTGGCCGAGGCGCACAGCACGCTGCCATAGTGCAGCGAGCCCACCAGCGTGTCGGTCTCCACCTTCAGCTTGGGAGTGGCGTACTTCTTCGGGAAGCCCCAGAGCTCGCGGCCGCCGGCGATGGGGGATTCGTCGTCGAGATACATGGAGTGGACATAGCCGCCCTCCACCCCGTTGAACCGCACCGGGATCACCTGTCCGGTCTCGGTGTAGTCGCCGAAGCCGGTGGAATCCGGCATGCGGATGAATTCATACTTCACGATGGGCGCCACGATCTCGAGCGGTTCCGGCACCACCTTCTCCAGCGCCGCAGGATCGGTGCGGTAGGTGATGATCATGTACTCGCGATCGATGAAGCGATACGGCCCCGGCGGATAGGACGGATTCACGAGCGGCATCGAGTAGGCGGTGCGGCGGACGTCTGCGATCTTCATCGGAAGGTCTCTCGTGCGGCTTTGCCCCCTTCGCACGTGCGAAGGGGCGGCGCCACGTTAGAACGCGCGCATGCGGGTGAAAAGCGCTTCCGCGCCCGCCCGGGCGGGTTCTTCCGCAACGGCAGATCCTGCCGGTCCGCCGCTCCGCCGCAGCGCCGGGGCCGACCGCAGGCCTGCCCGGCTCCGTCAGAAGGCGAGGACACCGCCCTTGCCGCCGAGCGTGCCGAAAGCCACCGCGCCGCCGACGCCGTGCCAGGCGATGGCGCTCACCGCATCGGCATCGGGGGCGCGCAGCAGGATCTCGGCGGCATCGGTGATGCGCACCATCATCACCATGCCGTCCTCGTAGCCCACCGCCAGCACCGGATCCTTCGGGTGGGTCGCCACCGCCGTGACGCGGGACGAGGCCGAGGGCGCCAGCATGGTCGGCTCCTTGCCCATGGGGCCGTCCTTCGCCTGGAACGGCCAGAGGATGGCCTCGCCCGAGCCGGAGGTGGCGAGCCACTTGCCATCGGCCGTGAAGGCGAACGACTTCACCCGCGAGGGATAGCCGGACATGCGCATGTGCGCGCCGTCCACCACCCGCCAGCCGTGCAGGGCCGGCTCCTGCATGCTGGAGACCAGGAAGCGGCCATCCGGCGAGAACACGACGCCGAGATGGGAGCCCTTCCAGCCGTAGAGCTCGGGCTTGGCGCCGGCGGCGTTGGGAAACCAGAGCGTCACCCCGCCATAATGGGCGACGGCGAGCCGCAGCCCCTTCGGCGCGAAGGCAAGGCCGCCCACGGTGGACGGCAGGTCGAGGCTGCGCGCCTCCCCCTTTGGCTGGAGGACATGAGCGGTCTTGCCGGCGGAATAGGCGACGACCCCGTCCGGCCCCAGCGCCACGCGGTCGATCCAGCGGCCCTTGTGCGCGGCGAGGGGGCGCGTGGTGCCGTCGGCGAGGGTCTCCATCACCTGGCCGTCGTCGCCGCCGGTGACGAGGCGCCGGCCGTCCGACGCGGCGGCGAGGACCGCGCCGCCATGGACGGCGCCGTCGCGGACCGCGCCATCGGCGCCCTCGCCCAGTTCCACCCGGTACACCGCCCCCTCCGCCCCCACGAACGCCGCCGTTCGATCGAGGAACGCGACGGAGACGATCCCCGTGCCGAAGGTGAAGGGCTGGACCTTGCCGGTGAGACTGGACGGGGCGGAAGACATGACGCGGGCGTTCCCGGTTGCAAAAGACGGGCGCCTCATAAGGCATCGAACGGGCCGGCTGGCAAGGCCGCGCGCGGGCGCGGGGCGGTCCGCCCCGGCCGCGTCAGTCCACCTTCACCGGCAGGAAGGCGAAGGGCGCGGCCGGCTCGAAGCGGGCCGCGGCGTTGCCGGCATAGACCTTGCCGCCGGTGAGGGTGAGCTTCTTCACCGGCGCGCCGGGCTTCAGGTCGAGATCTGACAGCGGCACCCAGAAGGTGTTGGGGCTGGTGGCGGAATCGAAGAAGTAGGTGCGGTTCTTCTGGTCGCTCACCGTGCGCCAGATGGTGGAGGCGATGTTGGGCGAGCCGGGCTCGATGAAGCCCAGCGGCACGCTCACCGCGCGCATGACGCTGGCGACGGAGCCCACCGCCTGGTTGTCGTAGGTCTGGTCGGGCACGGCAGTGATGATGGCCGGCTCCGCCTTGGCGGGCAGGGCCTTGATGAGGAAGCTGACGCGGGCGAAGCGGTCCGCTGCCCGGAAGGTGCCGGGCAGGAACACCGTGCCGCCGATCTGCTCCCAGTAGGAATTGAGGGCAAGCTGCTGGTCGTAGGACGGCGAATTGGTCATCACCTGGTATTGGCGGCCGTGGTGGATCACCAGCTTGCCGCCCAGATACTCGAAGATGGCGCTGTCGCCGGACGCATCGGAAATGGCGAGGTGGAGCTGGGCCGCCCGCCCGTTCGGCAGCACCGCCGTCACCACCACGAACGGCTCCTTCGAGAGCGCCTCCACCGCCTCGCTCACGCTGGCGAAGTTGTCGAGCACGTATTGCGCCCACAGGCTCATGGAGAGCGCCGGGCGGCCTTCCGGCTTGGGATATTCGGATTCTGCCAGGTAGAGCAGGTTGGCGACGAGGCCCTTCTCGTTCATGCCGTCGGCGGTGCCCACGTCGTAACCCGAGGCGATCAGGCTGCCGTATCGGGAAACCCATTTCGGCGTGTTGGCCCCGGCCGCGCCGGTGCGCGCGATCCCGGCGGGGAAGACCCACAAATTGGTGCGCATGTCCTCCGACCAGTCCATGGAGCGGCCGGTGACCACCACCCCGGCCGAGCCGAGATAGACGGCGCGGGTGCAGGCCTGCGCCAGAGGCGCGCCGACGCCCGCGAGATAGAGCGCGGTCGCCGCCAGCGCCATCGCGCGGCGCGCTACGCCCGTGACGCGCGGCTTCGGGAGGCGATGCCTCGACATGCCGGGCGCGTTCGGAGGGACGGGTCGGGAAGAGCGGGATTTCGGCATGAGCGAACTCCGATGCAACGGCCGCTCATCATATCCGGCCGCCCGATGGGCCGGGAAAGGGAGATACCGGCTCCGCCCACACAGCAAGGCGGAGCCGGTCATCCATGCCCTGTCTGCCCCGAAAAGACATGGACGAGCGGAGATAAGCATCCCCTCCCCGGCGATTCTCTGAGATGGATCAAATTTGGCGGCGCGCCGGGAAAATTTTGCTATTTCCAGTCTGGAACGTCGCCAACGTCGCGCCTCAGGTGCCTGGAGAAATGGATGCACGACAAAGAGTCGAACATGCCGGATGGCATTCCGGTCATCCGCACCATCGCCATGCCGGCCGACACCAATCCCAACGGCGACATCTTCGGCGGCTGGCTCATGTCGCAGATGGACCTAGCCGCCGGCAACGTGGCGGCGCGGCGCTCCCGCGGGCGGGCGGCCACGGTGGCGGTGGAGGCCATGAGCTTCCTGTCCCCGGTGGCGGTGGGCGACGAGGTGAGCCTGTTCGGCAAGGTGGTGAAGCTCGGGCGCACCTCCATGCGCATCGAGGTGGAGGCCTGGCGTCGCGCCCGCGCCAGCGAGGAGACCACCAAGGTGACGGAAGCCGTCTTCACCTTCGTCGCCATCGACGAGGACGGCCGCCCGCGTCCCATCCCCCCGGAAGAGGCCTGACGGGGGCGCTCAGGTGCCGCGCGGCTTGGCCCGCGTGGTGGGCGGGGCGACGGCCGGGTCTTCCGGCCAGGGGTGCCGGGGATAGCGCCCGCGCATCTCGGTGCGCACGTCCCGCCACGAGCCGCGCCAGAATTGCGGCAGGTCCTTCGTCACCTGGATCGGCCGGTGGGCCGGCGACAGCAAGGCGAGCGTCAGCGGCACCCGCCCGCCGGCAATGGCCGGGTGGGCGGTGAGGCCGAACAATTCCTGCACCCGCACGCTCACCTGCGGCCCGCCTTCCGCCCCATAGTCGATGGGCAGGCGCGAGCCCGTGGGCGCGGTGAAATGGGTGGGCGCCTCCGCCTCCAGCCGGGCGGCGAGGTCATAGGGAAGGCGCGCGTGGAGCGCGTTCGCCACCTCGGCCGGCGTGACCTCGGACAAGCTGGTCCGCCCCTCGATAAAAGGAGCGAGCCAGTCGCCGGCGGTGGAAGCCAGCGCGGCATCCGACAGGTCCGGCCACGGCTCCCCCTCGGCGGCACGCAGGAACTGCACCCGCTCGCGCCATTGCCGCGTGGCCGCGCTCAGCGGCAGGCGATCGAGGCCGAGGCCGGCGATCCCCTCCGCCAGCACCCGCGCGGTATCCCCGTTGGCCGGCACCGGGCAGGGCGCGGCGGACAGAACCAGCGCCTTCAGCCGGCGCACCGTCCGCCCGCGCACGGCCGCCGCGTCCAAATCGAAGGCGATCTCGGTGCCGGCGGTGATGCCGGCGGCAAACAGCGTCTCCACCTCGTCCAGGGACAAGGCGGCGGCGAGGCCGATGCGCGCCGCCTCCGCCCGGCCGCCCACCTCGGCCACGGCGAGGAAGGGCGCGCGGGCCAGCGCCGCCGCCGGGTCCATCACCGCGCCGCGACCGTTGGCAAGCAGAAAGCGCGTGCCGTCGCCCCGCCCCTTCGCCACCCGGTCGGGAAAGGCCAGGGCCAGCAGCGCGGCCGCCGAGGGCCGCCGGCCCCCCGCCCCGTCCCGCCCGCCGGCCATCTCGGCCCAGCGGGCGACGAGCCGGCGGGCTTCCTCGGCCCGGCGGGAGCGGTCGCGGCGGAAGCCGTCGAGGCGGTGGACGAGGTCCACGCCGTCGCCGCCGAGACCGCGCTCGGACAACAGCGCCGCGATCTCCGCCGAAAGGTGCCCCGCGCCGGCGTCGGCGCCCACCGCCACCATGTGGGCGAGGCGCGGCGGCAGAGGCAGGCGCGCCATGCGGCGGCCGAGGGGGGTGACGGCCCCGTCGGCGTCGAGGGCGTCCAGCAGGCGCAGCAGCGCCTTTGCCTCGGCGACGGCGGGGACCGGCGGCGGATCAAGGAACGGCAGAGCCGCCGGGTCGCGCACCCCCACCCGGGCGAGGTCCAGCACCAGCCCGGTCAGGTCGGCGGCGAGGATCTCGGGCGTGGCGAAGGGCTTGAGGCTCAGGGTCTCGCCCTCGCTCCACAGGCGGTAGCACACCCCCGCCTCGGTGCGGCCGGCGCGGCCCCGGCGCTGGTCGGCGGCGGCGCGGGAGACGCGCACGGTCTCCAGCCGCGTCAGGCCCACGTCCGGCTCGAAGCGCGGCACGCGGGCAAGGCCGCAATCCACCACCACCCGCACGCCCTCGATGGTCAGCGAGGTCTCGGCGATGGAGGTGGAAAGCACCACCTTGCGCCGGCCCGTCGGGGCCGGCAGGACCGCGCGGTCCTGCTCGGCGGCCTCCAGCGCGCCGTAAAGGGCGACCACGTCGACGGCGGGATCGCGCACCGCCTCGGCGAGAAGATTTTCCGTGCGCCTGATCTCCGCCGCGCCGGGGAGGAAGGCGAGGACCGACCCGGTCTCCTGCCGCAGCGCGCGCAGGATGGCATCGGCCATCTGCCGGTCGACGGGCATGCGCGGATCCCGGCCGAGATAGGCCGTCTCCACCGGGAAGGCGCGGCCCTCGCTCTCGATCACCGGCGCCGGGGCGCCTGTGCCCATCAACGCGGCGACGCGGGCGCCGTCCAGCGTCGCGGACATGGCCAGGAGCCGCAGGTCCTCGCGCAGCCCGCGCTGGGCGTCGAGAGCCAAAGCGAGGCCGAGGTCGGCATCAAGGCTGCGCTCGTGGAACTCGTCGAACAGCACGGCGGCGACACCCGAAAGCTCGGGATCGTCCAGCACCATGCGGGTGAAGATGCCCTCGGTGACCACCTCGATGCGGGTGCGGCGCGAGACCTCCGAGCCGAGCCGGGTGCGGAAGCCAACCGTTTCGCCGACCCGCTCGCCGAGGCTCTGCGCCATGCGACGGGCGGCAGCGCGGGCGGCGAGGCGGCGCGGCTCCAGCACCAGGATGCGCCCGCCGGCCTCCCACGGCTCGTTCAGCAGGGCCAGCGGCACCCGCGTGGTCTTGCCCGCGCCCGGCGGCGCCACGAGCACGGCGCAGGCGGTGGCGCGCAGCGTCGCCTGAAGGTCGCCGAGGACGGCATCGATGGGCAGAGGGGTGTCGAACATGGCCGAGGGCTTTAGAATGGCGGCGGGCCGGCAGGCAATGCGCCGGTGGCGAGGGCCCGCCGAATGCGGCAGGCGCATTGACTTTTCAGGGCCCCATGGTGTATCGGACCCACTTCGCGCGGGCCCTCGTGCCCGCATTCCCATTCCCGACCGGAAGAAGCCCGCCCTTCGAGGCGCGGCGGAACACGAAAGCGAGACAAGATGTTCGCGGTCATCAAGGCAAACGGCAAGCAGTATCGCGTTGCCGCGGCTGATGAAATCACCATCGACCACCTCGACGCCGAGGTCGGCTCCATCTTCACCTTCCCGGTGCTGATGCTGGGCGGCGCCACCGTCGCCATCGGCACGCCCCACGTGGACGGCGCCACCGTCACCGGCGAGATCGTCGAGCAGACCCGCGGCGACAAGGTGATCGCCTTCAAGAAGCGCCGCCGGCAGAATTCGCGCCGCAAGCGGGGCTTCCGCGCCGACCTCACCGTCGTGCGCATCACCGAGATTTCCGGCCTCGGCGAGAGCGTCAAGGCTGAACCGAAGACCCAGCGTGCGCCGGCTCCCGCAGCCGCTGCCGACGCCTGATCGAGAACGAGGAGAGCAACAATGGCTCATAAAAAGGCAGGCGGCTCGTCTCGCAACGGTCGCGATTCCGATGGTCGCCGTCTCGGCGTGAAGCGCTTCGGCGGCCAGGACGTCATCGCCGGCAACATCATCGTGCGCCAGCGCGGCACCAAGTGGCATCCCGGCACGAATGTGGGCATGGGCAAGGACCATACCCTCTTCGCCCTCGTCGAAGGCAAAGTCGCCTTCCGGACCAAAGCTAACGACCGCACCTACGTATCGGTGCTTCCGACCGCCGCCGAGGCGGCTGAATAAACGGCGAGACCTGAAATGCAGGATCCCGCCGGTCTCGTCGAACCGGTGGGCGCCTGAGCGGGCCGAACCTCAAGCTCAGACACGAACCGGGGAGATGGGACACCTCTCCCCGGTTTTCGTTTGTCTGTGCCTCGAGGAGCCCGCCATGACCCTGTGTGAGACGCCGTCCGGAGCAACCCTGGCGGAGAGCTGTATCCCCGTCCTCGAAACCGACCGGCTCGTGCTCCGCGCGCCGCGCCTCGAGGACGTTGCCGCTGTCGCGGAGCTCGCCAACAACCGCAAGATCGCGGAGATGACCGCGAACCTGCCCTTTCCCTACAAGCCGTCCGACGCCCACGCCTTCGTCGAGACGCTGGCGGCGACCCCGCAATCCGCCACCTTCGCCCTGTTCGCCAAGGCCGAGGGCGCCCACGCCTTTGCCGGCATGGTGAGCTTCGGCCGCCGCCCGCCGGAACCGGCGCCCGAGATCGGCTACTGGATCGGCGAGCCGTTCTGGGGCCGGGGCCTGGCCACCGAGGCGGTGCGCGCCGTCATCGACTACGCCTTCTCCGAGACCGACCTTTCGCTCCTCGTCGGCTCGGCGCGCGTGGTCAATCCGGGCTCGCGGCGGGTGCTGGAGAAGTGCGGCTTCCAGTGGTCGGGCGTCGGCCTCACCCGCGTGAAGGCGCTCGGCGCCTCGGTGCCGGTGGACCGGTTCCAGCTCGACCGGCGCACCTGGGCCTCCATCCGGGCCTGGGGCTCCACCGCGCTACCGCGCCACCGCGCGGCCCACTGAGAGGCAACTGCACGCCACCGCGCGGCCCACCGAGGCGCCTGCGCGGCGGCCGGCCTGGCCTTGACGGGAGCTTGCGCGGCGCTGCCGCGGGGAGACGAAAGCTTGCGCGGCGCTGCCGCGCGGGCCATCACGGAAAAGACACATCACCCGTCCGGATGGCGCCGATGAGCAAGCACCAAGATGCCCCCTACCGTCCCTGCGTCGGCCTCGCCGTGTTCAACGGCGCGGGCAAGGTCTTCCTCGGGCGCCGCATCGGCGGGCCGGAGCATGTGGACGCGACCCATTCCTGGCAGTTGCCCCAGGGCGGCATCGACAAGGGCGAGGAGCCGTTCGACGCCGCCCTGCGCGAGCTCTACGAGGAGACCTCCATCCGCTCGGTGACCAGGCTCGGCGAGATCGAGGACTGGCTCACCTACGACCTGCCCGGCCGCATTGCGGGCGAGGCCTGGAAGGGCAAGTATCGCGGCCAGACGCAGAAATGGTTCGCCTTCCGCTTCACCGGCGTCGACGCCGAGATCAACATCTCGCGGCCCGGCGGCGGCGCCCACAAGCCGGAATTCATGGACTGGCGCTGGGAAAGCCTCGACAAGGTGACCGAGCTCGTCATCCCCTTCAAGCGCAACGTCTATGCCGAGGTGGTGCGCGGCTTCCGCCGGTTCTCCGAGAGCTGAACTCCGCGCCGGGGGCGAGGAGGCTTCGACGACCCGGGCGCGGCGCGGGAATAAGGACCCCTGCGCGGGGTGGGCGGATGTTCCGGCTCCAGATGGATGGACACCCTGCCGCCGCCGGCAACGCCTGCGTCCGGCCCGGCGGCATGCGCCTCATCGACCTGTGCGGCGACGCGGTGCAGACCTGCCCGGATTGAGCCGCCGCCGCGGCACAGAAGACTCCGGATCACGGAAGAGAACGGTGGCGGATTACATCCCGCTCGGACCGTGAAAACCACCCCGCGGGATGGAGCTCACCACAAGAACGCGCAAAATATTCGGAAAATACGAAGTTTATAAATCAATTGTGACAGAAACTTCGAGTCGCACCCCCACCAATATCCGGACTACCGCGTCAAACGCCACATGATGTCCAGAATATCTGCATCATACCCGACTATTTTGTCTGTGGTATGACAGTCCGGACACCTCTGACTGTTGCCGTAGGGAGACAGTTATTGACAGCGACCTGCGTTATGACCAGCCATCCTGTTTCATTCGGGGGTGGGGAGCTTTACATGCGCGCGTCGCTGCTGGTTACAAACATTCTCGCCGCGCTGATCGCCGGCGGCGCCGCCCAGGCGGCCGACCTGGCGTCCAAGCCGGTGACCAAGGCGCCGGTGGCGCCGGTCTTCAGCTGGACCGGCTTCTACGTCGGCGCCCAGGCCGGCTATGGCTGGGCGCAGAACGACTTCAGCAATTCCGTCGATCCGCTGAACCCGACGACCCTCAGCGTGGCAGATGCCGAGTTCAGCCTCGACGGCGGCTTCGTCGGCGGCCAGATCGGCTACAACTGGCAGATTTCCAACATCGTCCTCGGTGTCGAGGCGGACGCGGCGTGGGCCGACATTTCCGGCTCCGGCTCCTACTTCAACGGCGTCGCGCCGAGCTGCATCCAGAGCAACGATGCCTGCTCCTCGAAGATCGACGCGCTCGGCACCATCACCGGCCGCCTGGGCGTCGCCTTCGACCGCATCCTGCTCTACGCCAAGGGCGGCGCTGCCTGGGCCACCACCTCGCACACCGCCGGCAACACCGACCTCGCCTTCCCCGCCTTCAGCTACAGCGCCACCACCGATTCCACCCGCTGGGGCTGGACCGTGGGCGCCGGTGTCGAGTGGGCCTTCTTCAACAACTGGTCGGCGAAGGTGGAATACAATTACATCGACCTGGGCAGCAACCAGGTGACCTTCAACTTCACGCCCAACACCTTCATCAATCCCTACCAGGCGACGGTCGACCAGAACGTCCAGCTGGTGAAGGCCGGCATCAACTATCGCTTCTGAGAACGCCATCACTGCCGGCGGGTTCGCGCGACAGGCGCGGACCCGCCGGCAGGGTCCGCCTGGAACGCCCTGTTTGGAGGGCCCTGTCTGGAGAGCCCCGGCATCGCCGGGGCTCTTTCCATTTGCGGTCTTCTCACGCGGACGGAAGCGGACGCACCACCGGCCCCTTCGGGCTTACACCGGCCGGGCGGGACGCCGGCAAGGGGCGGGATGATGCGGGGGCGACGATCACCGCATCGGCCGGCCGACGGCGCAGCGCGACGGGAAAGGTCGACGGGCGCGGCGGGCCAAGGGGGAGGTGAAGAACGGATCGCAGGCGGGTCCCGCCTGCGGAGCGCCCGGCGGTCAGCTCGCGCCGGGCGTCACCAGATGCAGTCCGAGCACCATGATGCCCACGGCCGCGACCCAGCTTCCGCCGGCCCGCAGGGCGATGGGGCGCCAGGATCCGGTGGAGGGCACGTCATCGCCCCGTCCGCCGCCGCGCAGGAAGGCAAGGGCGGCGCCCGTCGCGAGCGTCATCACCACATAGCCTGACGCCATCACTCCGGCGAGAAACAGCACGCGGTCGGTGCTCGCGGCCATGGCCGCGCCATTCTGGTCGCCGTGCAGCAGGCCCATGATTCCGGCCGTGCCGAGGAGAACCGGAAGCGGAACGCGCAGCGCCGCCGCCACGGCGAGCCCGGTCGCCGCCACCAGCGCGAGGCCGAGGGCCGGGCCGAACGCCGGCTGCGGCAGCACCAGCGAGAGAAGTCCGCCGGCGAGCAGGGCGAGGGGAAACGCCAGGATGACCCAGCGCGCGCGCTGCGCCCCCTGGAAGGCGGCCAGCACCGCGAGGGCGATCCATGGCAGCACCTGCTGGAGATCGGTGAGGGGATGCAGGGCACCGCTGTAGAAATCGCCGAGCCGCGTCTCCACCAGATGCGCGTGCGCCGCCGTAGGCGCGCAGGCGAGCGCGGCCCCGGCGGCGGACAAGTGGATCCAGCGCGTCAAGCGGGCCTTCATGCGATGATCCCGACGGCGCCGAGGAGGAAATAGAGGCCCACGCAGCCGATGGCGGCGCCGCAGGCGCGCACCGCCCGGGCCCCGGCCTCCCAGCGCACCAGCACGCCGATCAGGATGCCGGTGAGATGCAGCAGGCCGGTGGCGGCGACGAAGCCGGCGGCGAAGGCCACCGCGTCCGCCGCATCGGGCAGCTCGCGGCCGTGGGCATAGCCATGGAAGACCGCGAACACGCCCACCATCACCGCCGCGACCCACAGGGGTGGCCGCGCGGCGAGCGCCACCATGACGCCGAGGGCGATGCCCGACAGGGCGATCACTGGCTCGACGAACGGCAGCGGCACGCCGAGCAGGCCGAGGACGCCGCCCACCGCCATCACCAGGGGAAAGGTGACCGGCAGGACCCAGATCGCCGGGTTGCCGAGCTGCGCCCCCCAAAGCCCCACCGCCACCATGGCCACCAGGTGATCGGCGCCGGTGAGCGGGTGGAGGAAGCCGCTGACGAGGCCGAGGGCCACGCCGCTGCCGGTATGGGCGAAAGCGGGCGCCAGCGGGACGGCGGCGAAGAGGCCGGCCAGCGCACCGCAGAGGAGCACGCGGGCGCTGGGGACGAGGTGTTTCATGGCGGCCTTCCTTGATCGGTTGCGGCGCCCCTCGGCGCCCGGGTCAGATGCGGGTGAGGAACCAGAACGAGGCGACGGAGCCGATCACGTAGGCGGGGATGGCGGCGCCCCAGCGCGGCAGCAGCGCCTGCGCCTGGCGGTGGGCCCAAAGCAGGGCCAGCACCGCCATGACGAAGGTGAGCTGGCCGATCTCCACGCCCACGTTGAAGAAGAAGAGCGCGATGGGCAGCGTCGCCTGGGGAATGCCGAGGGCGGTGAGCGCGGTGGCGAAGCCGAGCCCGTGCAGGAGGCCGAACGCGAACGCCACGCTCCAGGGATGCCGCGCGGTCAGTCCCGCCTCGCCGCGCTGCAGCTTCACGATCTCCACGCCGACGAACACGATGGAGAGCGCGATGGCGGCATTCAGCGGCCGCTCCGGCACGCCGACCCAGCCGAAGGTGGCGGCGGCGAGCGACAGGCTGTGGCCGACGGTGAAGGCGGTGATGGTCTTCACCAGCTTCCAGCCGCCCTTCACCAGCCAGATCAGGCCGAGCACGAACAGGAGATGGTCGATGCCGCGCAGGATGTGGTCGATGCCGAGATTGGTGTAGGTCTCGGCCAGATCGCGCCAGACCGCCATGTCGGTGCCCGGATCACGCGCGGCGGTGACGGTGGGCTTGGCGGCGCTCACCGTATAGACCTCCATCGGCCCCTCGTGGGGGATCACCCGGATGGTGGCCACCGACTGCCGGCTGCCGAGGCCCTGGAAGCTCAGCTGGCCGGTGATGCCGCGCGCGCCGCAGACGAGCTCCGGCGGCTCCCATGTGCAGTGGGGCGGGAAGATGGGCTGGAGCGTCATGTCCACCGGCGGCATGGTCCACTGGCCGATGAAGCGGCCCGGCGCGATCTCGCGCAGGGTGATCACCGCCATGGTGGCCTCGTGCGCCCGCGCCCCCGACGCCGGCGCCAGCACCGCCACGACGAGGCAGACGAGCGCCGCCACGAGGCCGCCCAGCGCGGCGAGGGCGCGACGGCGGACGGGGGCTTGCCCGCAGGGAGGCTGCGAGGGGTTCATGGCTCGCTGCGCCGGATCACATAGGCCTTGCCGAGGTCGCGGGTGGCGGCGATGGCGAGCACGCGCCGCCGCTCGTCCTTCCAGGCCTGCGCCACCTGGGAGCCCACCTCGTCCAGCTCCACCCGCCGGCCGGGCGTGAAGGTGTCGCGGCGCACCACGTGCCAGCCCGACGCGGACGGCAGGACCTGCCATTCCCCCGCCGGGGCCTCCACCAGCTGGTCGACGAAGTCCTTGCCGAAGGACGGCTCCAGCGTCTGCCGCGGCCGCTGCCCGAAGATGAGGGCGCGCAGCTGCACCTCCTCGGGCTCGGTGCCGGCGCGGATCTGCTCCAGCACGGCGCGGCTCTGCGCCTCGGCGTCCGGGCCGGTGAACGGCACGTCGATGAAGCTGACGAGGTCGGGAATGTCGTAGTTGGCGCGGCGCTTCTCGTACCAGGCGGCCAGCTCCGCCTGGCTCGGCTCGCTCACCTCGACGCCGTTGAAGATGAGCAGGCGCATCTTGTGGGTGATCCGGTCGCGGATCATCTCGTCGCCCTTGTCGAGCCCTTGCGCCAGCGCCTCGCGGAAGGTGATCTCGTTGAGGAGCCACACGTCGACCAGCTTGGCGAGCTCGTCGGCTCCCGGCGCGCGTCCCTCGTGCGTGCCCTTGAAGGCGTCCACGATGGATTGGCGCACCTCGGGGGTCACCTCGATCAGCCGCTCCTTGCTCACCGAGGGCGTGACGGCGGCATGCACGGCGAAGATCACCGCCCCCAACGCCATGAACTGGACCAGCGGCTCGCGCACGAAGCGCCGCGCCCAACCCGGCGGCGTATGGCCCGCTTCCCTGCGATCGCCCCCGGCCGCCCCGGCGGCCGGCTCCAAACCCGATGACGTCAAATCCCGTCCCCCGCGCCGCTCTCGCCTGAGTCGGATCGCCGATGCGGAGGCGCTGGCCTCGTCGGCGTTCCGGCCCTGGAATCCATCAAGGCGCACGCCTTGTCCGAAAGGCCTGCCCCGCGCCATCCGGCGCGTGCGCCAGACGCCGGTCCGAGGCCGCCCAAATGCCGGCGAGAGACCGGCGGACGCCCCTGCCGTTTCTCGCGGCGCTTCTCCTACGGGCCGGGTGGTGTCGGGTTGATGACAGCGCCACAGAAATCTCACCTCGTCCTGCCGCGGGCCTTGCGGGAAATCCTTTGTCTGTAAAGAGCCGCCCTCGACTTTCCGCCGGCTGAACAGTTCTGTTATTCGGCTCACATCCTCCAGCGTCATCAAAGGTTCAGGAAGCGGTCACAGAACACCGGTAGTAGACCGCCATCGGATTCTGGACATCCGTTGTCAGCTGAGGGGTTGCAGAATGAAGAGCGGGGTGCTGGCGCATCAGTTGTTCGCGGGAGCTTCGGTTCTCGCGGTGGCCGGCGGAATGGGGGCTCTGCCGTCCACGCCGTCTTTCGCCGACAGCTACATGGCGGGCGACTTTCACAATCACACGCCGTGCTCGGACGGCCGGTCTTCCGTCGAGACGATGGTGAAGAAGGCGGTGCAGAGCTACGGCCTCGAATGGCTCGGAGCCGCGGACCACGGCGGCTCCAGCCCACGCGACTGCCGCGTGGACGACCCCGAGGGCGACGGCTCCACCACCGGCACGGGCAAGTTCTGGGACGTGGCGCCGGTGACCGTCGTCAAGGGCGACGTGGCCACCTCGCAGGGCCACCGTTCCATGTGGCGCTGGCAGAGCGCCGAAGAAATCATCTATCCCGAGCTGGCGCGCCTCGCGAAGCAGCTCAACAAGCCCATGCTCTACGCCGGCATCGAGACCAACGTGCCGGGCCACGAGCACACCTCGATGACCGTCATCGGCAACCAGAAGCCGCAGAATTTCGGCGGCAACACCGGTGATGCCAGCGGCGTGGCCGAGTTCGAATACCGCTTCGACCGCTCCGACACCGACTTCTCCAAGGGTGCGCCGAACCACAGCTGGGAAGGCAAGGTGGCGAACGCGTCGGGCTCCGGTTCCGGCACCGCCAACCACCAGAACAAGGCCGTCCCCAGCGTCCAGTGGCTGCAGAAATACTATCCCCTCGACAGCTACTACGTCCCCGCCCACCTGGAACGCGCCGGCGTGTTCAACCCGAACGGCAACAACGGGTTCAACATCGAGCATCTCCGCGACTTCAACAATGCGGGTCCCACCGTCGCGGTCGGCTTCGAGAGCCAGCCCGGCCACCAGGCCTCCAACAATCGCGGCGAATACCGCGCCGGCTTCTGCGGCACGGGCTGCGACTCGGTGGGCGTGACCACCTTCGGCGGCACCGGCATCTACGCCGCCAAGATCGGCGGCGTGTGGGACGCGCTCCTCGGTGAAGGCCGCAACTGGTTCTTCTATGCCAGCTCCGACTGGCACAATCGCGGCGCGTTCAGCATCTACGAGACGGGCTCGACCAACGATTTCTATCCCGGCGAGTACCAGAAGCTGTACATCCCGCGCCCGGCGACCGGCACGACCCTGCGCCCGCAGGTGGTGGTTGACGGCGTGCGTTCCGGCAACTCCTTCTCGGTCATGGGCGACCTGATCACCGGGGAGCTCTCCTACAAGGCCGAGGTCATCGGCTATGCGGCGGCCGGCTCGGCCAAGATGGGCCAGACCCTGGTGGTTCCACGTGGCCGCTCGGTCAAGCTCACCCTCGAGGTGAACGTGCCCACCGGCACCAACCACTCGCCGTACAGCTTCAACAACCCGTCGCTGGCCCAGATCGGCATCAAGGAGCCGCTCAACCGGCCGACCCTGCGCCAGGTGCAGTTCATCAAGGGCAACGTCTCCGGCGTGGTGGCGCCGACCAACGCCAATTACACCAGCGGCACCAACACCACCGCTGCGACCTTCGCCACCTTCAGCCCGAGCACCTGGACCGCGAACGGCACCAAGCGGACCATGGTGGTCACCATCCAGAACGTGCAGAACAACATGTACGTCCGGGCCCGCGGCAGCAACCTGCCGGCGTCCACGCCGGCCGAGACCGACGCCCAGGGCAACCCGCTCAACGACTGGGATCCGGAAAACGGCGCCCAGGGCCCCTACGTGCCTTGCACCGATGCCGCCTGCCCCTCGCACATGGTGGTGCGCGACGGCCAGAAGATCTCCAGCTACGACGTGGCCGGCTGGTCCGACCTGTGGTTCTACGTCAACCCCATCTTCATCCGCGTCGCCGACCAGCCGAAGCTGCTGGTGGAGACCAACGGCGCCCTCGCCGTGGCGCTGAAGAAGTGAGGTTCTGAAGATGTGAGGCGGGCCCGGCCGCGCGCCGGGCCCGCTCTCGTCCCGCGTTCCGCCGGGGGCCGTCAGGGCCCCCGGTTCGCTTTGTGCCGAGGCTCCAGGCTTGCCCATGTCCGATGCCAGCGCGGCCCCGGCCGCCACCGCCCGCGTCCGCCCGCGCCATATCCTCGCCGTCACCGCCATCGCCGCGCTGTCGGGCTTTGCCGGGCTCGGCTACGAGATCGTCTGGGCGCGGATGCTCGCCGTCGCCCTCGGGCATGAGATCGTCGCGGTGCTCGGGGTGGTCTCGGCGCTGTTCGCCGGCCTCGCGCTCGGCAGCCTGCTGCTCGGCCGCCGCATCGCCCGCAGCCCGCGGCCGGCGGCCTGGTATGCCGGCCTGGAGCTCGCCATCGGCCTGTGGGCGCTCTGCCTCATCCCGCTGGCGCCGCGCGCCGGCGACCTCGTCGCCGCGCTGGTGCCGGTGGATGCGGACGGGCTGCGGCAGTGGAGCATCGCCTTCGCCCTGCCCTTCGTGCTGCTGCTGCCGGCGACCCTCGCCATGGGCGCCACCCTGCCGGCGCTGGAGGCGGTGCTCGCGCCCCTCCTCGCCGCGCGGGCCGCCGTGGGGCGGGTCTATGCGGCGAACACGGCGGGCGCCGTGGCCGGTACCCTCGCCACCGCCTTCCTGATCATCCCCGCCCTCGGCCTGTCGGCGACGCTGCTGGTGTGCGCGGCGCTCAATTTCGCCTGCGCGGCGCTGATGGTTGCCGGCGCGGCGACCCCGCTCGCGGATGGCGCCCCGCCGGACCGGGCCGGCCCCCCGAGGGTTGCCCCGGACGTTTCCCGGCGCGCCTCCCGGAGCGCCTCTTCGCCCGCCGCTTGGCGCGCCTCTTGGCGCGGGCTCGCGCCACTGTTCGTCACCGGCCTCCTCGGCATCGGCTACGAGGTGCTCACCGTCCGGGTGCTGAGCCAGATCCTCGAAAACACCATCTACACCTTCGCCATCCTCCTTTCCGCCTACCTCGCCGGCACGGCGCTGGGCGCGGGGGTGCGCAACCGGATGGCTCGGACCTCCGACACGGCCGCGCTCACCCGCACCCTGGTCACGGCGACCGGCCTCGCCTGCCTCGCCGGAGCCGCGCTTCTCGGCGTCTCGGACGACGCGTTGGCCGGACTGCGGGCGTGGCTGCCGGCGACGATGGAAGGCCGCCTCCTCGCCGAGCTCGGCATCGCGGCGCTGGCCTTCCTGCCGCCCACCGTCGCCATGGGCGCGCTGTTCACCCAGCTGGCCCAGGACGCCAGCGACAGGGCCGGCGGCGTCGGCCCCGCGCTCGCCGCCAACACGCTGGGGGCGGCGCTGGCGCCGATCCTGTTCGGCCCGCTCCTGCTGCCGCTGATCGGCGCCAAGCTCGCCTTCGCCCTCATCGCCTTCGCCTACCTGCTGGCGCTGCCGGACCTGCGGCGGCCGAGCGTCTCCGCGGCGGCCCTCCTCGGCGCCGCGACGCTCGCCCTGGTGCTCGCCCCCGTGTCGCTGCGGCTGGTGCGCATCCCGCCGGGCGGGGCGCTGCTGTGGCACCGGGACGGGGTGATGGCGGCGGTGAGCGTGGTGCGCAACGGCGCGGGCGATCAATATCTCCAGGTGAACAACCATTTCCGCATGGGCGGCAGCAGCTCCGCGCGATCGGACCAGCGGCAGGCGCACATTCCGCTGCTGCTGCATCCGGACCCCAGGCGGGCGTTGTTCCTCGGCCTCGGCACCGGGGCCACCCTGTCGGCGGCCGGCGACCATCCGGGCCTGGTGGCGGACGGGGTGGAGCTGGTGCCGGAAGTGGTGGAGGCGTTCGCGCTGTTCGACCGCTCGGCCCCGCAGATCGGCCGCAATGGCGACATCCGGACCCACGTGGCCGACGCCCGCCGCTTCGTGCGCGCGCCGGGCGAAGCCTATGACGTGATCGTCGCCGACCTCTACCACCCCTCGGTGGATGGCTCTGGCGCGCTCTATGCCCGCGAGCATTTCGCCGCCGTCCGCGCGCGCCTCGCCGAGGGCGGCCTGTTCTGCCAGTGGCTGCCGCTGCACCAGCTCGATCTGGCCACCCTGCGCGTCATCGTGCGCACCTTCCTCGACACCTTCCCCGATGCCAGCGCCTATCTCGCGCAGTTCAGCGTGGAGACGCCGCTGATCGCCCTCGTCGGCCGGAAGGCGCCGACGACCTATCCGGCCGACTGGCTCGCCCGCCGCGTCGCCGACCGCGCCCTCGGCGCCCGTCTCTCGGCCCTCGACATGGACGACCGCTTCTCCCTGTTCGGCCTCTATCTCGCCGGCGCCGATGCCCTGCGCGCCTTCGCCGGGCCGGGACGGCTCAACACCGACGACCGCCCGGTGGTGACCACGCAGGCGCCACGCGTCGCCTATGCCGAGGCCGACACCCCCGCCGACCGCCTCGTCGCGCTGCTCGCGGCGCTCAAGGCAGATCCGGCGGACCTGCTCCAGCCGGCGGACGCGGAGGCCCGCCGCCACCTCGCCGCCTATTGGCAGGCCCGCGACGGCTACCTGCGGATGGGCGCGCGCACGCTGGCGGCGAAGGGCCCGCGCAACCTCATCGGCGACATCGCGCCCCGCCTCGTGGAGCTGGTGCGGATGAGCCCGGATTTCGAGGCCGCCTACCTGCCGGTGCTGGCCATGGCGCGGCAGCTCGCGATCAGCGACCCGGCGGCGGCGCGCCGGCTCCTAGAAGCGCTGGATAGCGCAAATCCGAACCGATCCGAGGCGCGGCGCCTGCGGGCGGCGCTGCCGCCGGGCTAGGCTCGGGCGGCGCGTCCCCGGCCGCCGCCACGGTGAAGGGGATGGACCCGCCATCGGCATGGAAGTGGCGGCGCAGATAGCCGTTCCATTCGATCAGGTACTTGCCCGGCGGCAGGGGTTCGGTGACGCGGAACGACGTCGCCCGCACCTGCGCCGCCGGACGCGTCCAGTCGGTCGGCCGCAGGCTGTTGTCGGCCAGCGCCACCACCCGCACCTCGTTGAGCTCGAACTCGTCGGTGAAGTCGATGCTCACCGCCGGCCGCGGGTCGTCCAGCACGGCGTTGGCGTTGGGGACGGACTGGTCGAAGGCGCACTGGGCCCGCGCCATGCTGCCCGTGCCCGCCATCAGGCCGGCGAGCAGCGCCGCGCCGAGGAAGAGCGATTTCATCGTCGTCTCCGAGATCACGAGAAGCGGATGGCGTAGCCGAAATTGTCGAGCCGGTCGGGGATCGCGTTGAAGGCGATGGAGATGCGCCGGGCACCTTGGTTCACCGGCACCTCGTGCAGCAGATGGCTCGGGAACATCACGAGATCGCCGGCATTCGTCTGCGGCATGGCCCATTTTCCGCCATTGAAGGCGTTGATGCGGGCGTTCGGGTTGGTATTGCCGAAGATGAAGCCGGTGCCGCCCAGGGCCTTGTGGAACACGAGGTTCGCGGACGGGTGCGCCGGGGTCAGGTAGATCACCCCGGAGATGAAGCTGTTGGCATGGGTGTGGATGGCCTGGCGCCCGCCGGGCTCCAGCACGTTCACCCAGATCTCCTTGATCTGCCAGTTGAGCGCCTCGCCGAACAGCACCTCGCCGAATTCCACCACCTTCGGCAGCACCCGGCCACCCAGCGTCGCGAACAGGCTGTTCGTCTCCGCGCCGGCCACCGGCGTGTGGGAGAGGAGGTCCGAATAGGCGTTGGTGAGGGTGGTGGCCTCGACCGCCTCGGCGGCCAGGGCGGAGGCCTCCGGCGCCTCCAGCAGGCCCTCCACCCGCATCACGGGCGTCGGGAACAATCCGATGATCTGGCTCACGCTGTCCGGTCCGGCAAGGGGAAGGATGGCGCGCACTTTCCTCACCCCCCATGACCGCCCGATGACGACCGCCCGATGACGACCGCCCCCGGCGTCAATGGCTGGACTCCAGATCGGCCGGCGACGGCCGGGAGCGGCGCGGGGCGATGATGTGGTCCGCCGTCGCCCGCATCCCCGCGGGGCGGGCGGGGGCCCCGTCCGGCTGGCGCCCCGCCGGCGCGGCGAGGCCGCCGCCGTCGCGCTGTGGCAGCGCCAGGATCGCGGAGGCGCGCCCGCTTTGCAGCAGGGTATCGCGCAGGCTGACGGTGCGCAGCACCCACCCCTCGTGCGCCTCCCCGGCCCTGAGCCGGATCACGCCGCCGGTCGCCGGATCGAGGAAAATGGCATAGCCCTCGCCGGTGCCGACCACGGTGCCGATCAGGGTCAGACGCGGCTGCGCCGGCGCGGCGGCGACCGGCACCGGCACATCGGGCGGCGGCGGCGGCGCACCCTCCGGTGGCGCCGGGGGGCGCCGGGTGGGGGAGAAGATCGGCCGCTCCCGCGTGGCGGAGAGGGCGTCGAGCGGCACCGACCACAGGGGATTGCCCCGCGGCGCCGGCATCCGGCCCGGCGCGCCCGCGCCCGCTTCGCCCGCGCGCAGCTCCGCCGTGCCGGCGGGCGGCGCCGGCAGGTCGAGATCCTCGGCGCCGACGGGCGTGGCAAGGCCGGCGAGGAGCGCCCCGATCAGGCCCGCGAGCATCCGCCGGATCCGCTTCATCGCACGCTCCGCCATTGGCCATAAACGGTCAGCGTGACCTGCAGGCGCCCGCCCTCGCGCGTCTCGCCGGCGCCGGAGGCCACCGACCCCTGGGCCACGAGCTGGTCCACGAACAGGAACGGCTGGCCCGCCTCCAGGTCGTAGAGCAGCTTCTGCAAGTCCGCCTGCCCGATCTCGAGGCTGGCGGCCAACGCCAGGAAGCCGGCGCCGTAGGGGGTCCCCTCCAGCTCGACACGGGAGGAGGTGATGCGGCCGCCGCAGCGTGCCACTGCCGCCGCCACCCGCTGCATCAGGTCGGCGCCGGCCACCGTCACCGACGGCCCTTCCAGGAACGGCGAGCCGGCCGCGACGTCCGGGGTGCCGTCCGCCCCCGCGCGCGCCGGTCCCCGGCCCTGCATCCGGTCGAGGCGCGCGCGCGCCTCCTCCACCGCCGCCCGCCGCGCCAGGAGATCGCCCACCGCGCCGCAGGCGACGAGCACCAGCACCGCCACCAGGGCCCCATAGGCCAGCGTGGCGAGGAGCGCGGCGGGGCGGGAGGCCGGCGCGGCGCTCACCGGGCCCCCTCGGGCGGGACGGCGATGCGGGCCTCGATCTCGAAGCGCTCGCCGGCCTCGCCCGGCTGGCGGGTGGTCGGCGCGACGAAGGTGGCCTGGGTGAAGGCGCGCGATTGCTCCATCAGCCGGACGAGGGCGGGCGCCTCGCGTGAAATCCCCGCCACCTGCACCCTGTCCCCGTCCATCTGCCAGGCGGTGACATGGGTGTCGTCGGGCAGCACCCGCGACAGGGCCTCCAGCACCAGCACGGTGGGCTGGCTTTCGCGCTTGCGCTGCTCGAGCGCCCGCAACGCCGCGCCCCCGGCCCCCTGCGCCGCGCCGCCGGCGGTGAGGGCGCGGCGATGGGCGGCGATGCGCGCGTCGATGTCGTCGCGCTCGGCATCAAGGCCGCCGCCGGCGATCTCCGAGGCGGCGAGGGCGAGCGTGGCCAGCACCGCCGCCGCCGCGAGCACGGCGAGGAGCGCGCGACGCACCCGCGCCAGCCCGGATACGCCCGCCATGGCCGGATCGAGACCGCGCAGCAGGACCGGCCCCGCGCCGCCGACCGCCGCGACGGTGACGGCGACGGAGCCCGCGCCCATCGTCCTGAGGCAATGGAGAGGCGGTTCGACCCGCGCGCGGGGCGCCGCCAGGACGGTGAGGCGCAGGCGCTCGTCCGGCATCATCACGGGCGGCGTCCAGCCATAAACCGCCTCGCCCGCCGTCCAGGGCGTCAGGCGGTCGATCTGCGCCCGCACGATGCCATCGAGAAAGGGCGCCGCCCCGGCCGGAAGCTCCAGGGGGCGTGACAGGAAGCGGGCGGGATCGAGGGCGAGCTCGACCGCGCGCCCCTTCACCCGCGCGGCGACCTCCGGAGACGGAGCGTCCGGTGGCCCGGCGAGCGGAAAGCCCGTCGCGCCCCCGTCCGGGCCGGCGAGGCTGAACATGCCGGCCGCGCTTTCGCCGATCCGCACCGCCCGCAGGGGCCGCAGGCCGGCGAGGACGGCGGCGACGACGCCGGCCACCGTGTCGATCCAGCGCGAGAAGGCGTCGAGGGCACGGTCGAGGATCGCCGGGGCGGGCGGGCGGGCGCCGGTTCGGGTCATGGCCTGCGTGCCTTTTCGGCGCGGGGCGGAAGCTCCATCGGCCCGTCGAGATCCTCGCGCCACGACAGCACGCGGTAGGGATCGGTGCCGAAGTCGCGCACCAGGATCACCGCCTCGGCGGCGCGCTGGCGGCCGCCGTCGAAGGCGATGCGCACGCTCACCCGCACCGCGTCGCTGCGCTCGGCGGGCGGCGCGGCCGGGGCGGTGCCGGCCGGCACGGCGGCCGGCGCGGAGACGGCGGGACGCAGCGCATCGGGCAAGGCGGCGCGCACCACCGGATCGGCCTCGTCGGCATTGACCGCGCCGCGCCCGCTGAACACCGTCACGTGGGCCAGCGCGGCGCCAACCAGGGCGGGCGGCAGGCCGGCCACCCGCCAGATCTCGTCCACATGGACGAACGGCGCGCCGCGCGGGCCGTGACCGAGGCCGGCATCCCGGTAGATCGCCGCCTCGGCCTCCTGCGCGCCGGAGGGCGGTGAGCGGAAGGCGAGGATGCGGTCGGCGTAGCCATCCGCCGCCTCCGGCTGTGCCCCGAGGGCGACGAACAGCCCGGCGAGCAGCTCGCGCGGCGCCGCGTTGAGGTCGATGCGTGCCGCCTCGTCCCGGAACTCGGCGACGACGGAGGCCCGCCCCATCCGCAGGCTGACCTCGCCGTGGGTGGGGCGCCGGTCCTTGGGCACGGACACCAGCCGGTAGGCCGAGAGCTCGACGGCGGCGGTGGCAAGGCTGCGGGCAAGGTGGCCCTCGTCCCGCGCCGCCGACGCCATGGCGGTGCCGGAGACGTAGACGGAATAGACCGCGACGAAGCCGGCCAGCGCCGCGAGGATCCACAGCACGGCGACGAGGATGAAGCCCCGCGTTCCCTGGCGTGGCGGCGGCCGGTGAGGGGCGCTCATGGCGGCCCCCCCGGTCCGGCGGCCGCGCCGTCGCCCGGCGCCGTGGCGCCGATGGGCTGCGCCTTGCCGCAGATGCGCAGCGTCTCCTCGCCCGCGCAGGCCGCCGGCAACTCGGCCCGGATGACGACGGCGGTGGAGGCGTCGAGGACGCGGCCGGTGCGGGTGTCGCGGACCACGATCCGCACCGCGCGCGGCAGCACGTCGGCGCCGGTCCAGCGGTCGATCCACACGCCGTCGCGGCCTGAGAAGGAGAAGGAGGCCCGGTAGGCGGCGGCGAGCAGCCCCACCGGCGGGCCGAACGGCGGGGCTCCCGCCTCGGCGAGGCGCGGCACGAACGCCGCCGTGCGGCGGACGAGGCCGGCGCCCCGGGCCTCGTCCGCCGCCGCGAACGCGACGATCTCCAGCCCCGGCCCCGCATTGGGGCCGAACGCCGTGCGCACGAAGGTCACCGCGGAGGCCGAGCCCTCGAACAGCGGCCGGCGGCTGTCGAGGCTGGCCGGCACGAACTCGGCCGCGGCAATGTCGGCGGCGAGGCGGTCGACGGCGAGGGCGAGCAGCTCGCCCGCCTCCACGCGGGCGAAGCCGCGCCGCCACTGGGGCAGCCACTGGGCAGTCACCATGGCCACCGCGCCCACCACGAGGCCCGCCAGGACCAGGGCGACCAGCACCTCCACCAGGGTGAAGCCGGCGGTGGCCCGGCGGGAGCGCGGAACGACCCTCATTCGGCGGCGGCCCGCACCAGGCGGACGGTCTCGATCACCAGCAGGGCGCCGGAGGGCGCGCGCACGCGGATCAGCACGTCCATGGGCGCCCAGCGCCCGCCCCCGGGGCCGCCGGCCGCATCCGGGCCGCTCCCCTTCCCGCCATCGCCGCCGCCATCTTCGCCACCGACGGCGAGGGGCCGCACGTCCATGCGCCAGCGATGGCCGGCCACCTCCCCGTCGGTGCGGCCAACCGCGAGGTCGCCACGGGCGGGGATGCCGGTCTCGACGGCGCGCGCGGTCTGCAGCAGGCCCACATGGGCGTCGAGGGCCCGCGAGCCCCGCGCGCTGGTGCCGGACACCTGGGCGATGGCGCCGAGGCAGGCCGCCGCGACCGCCAGCGCCACCAGCACCTCGATGAGGGTGAAGCCGGCCCGGCCCCCGGCGCCGGTGCGCGGCGCGCGCGCCGACCCGTCGGGGCAACGCTCAGGAGCTGCGACGCGGGACAATCTCGACCCCTCCGGTGAGCCAGTTCACCCGCACCTCGTAGGCCGCGCCGTTCCGCGCCAGGGTGAGGACGCCGCCGCACGACAGGCCGGACGGCAGGAAGCCGATGGCCCCGCGCACCGCCCTGCCATTGCAGTATTGCGGCAGCACCGCCTGCATGCGCACGTCGGCGGGAATGCGGACCGTGCGCCCGCTCGATCCCGAGCGGATGCGCCCGGACGGGGCGTCGACCTCGGTGGCGACCGGGGCGCCGCGGCGGATGGCGGCGGTGCGGTCGGCTTTCAGCAGCGCCGCCGTCTCCACCGCGAAGGCCTCGAGCCTCGGCCGCGAGGTGCCCAGCGGCAGGCGCGGCAGGGCGATGGCCGCGATGGCCGCCACGATGGCGAGCGCGCACACCACCTCCAGGAGGCTGAACCCGGCTTCCCCCGGCGTGGGGGCCATGCCAATGGGGGCCATGCCGCGCCGGCGTCTCACCGCACAGCGCTCGTGATGTCGGCGGCGGTGCCGGTGCCGCCCTCCTGCCCGTCCGAGCCGCGCGAGACGATGTCGTAGGGCGCGCCCTGGCCGGGAGCGCGATAGACATAGGCCTTGCCCCACGGATCAAGGGGCAGGGTGCCGCCCTTCAGGTACGGCCCGTTCCAGGCGGCGACGCCGGGCGGGCGCTGGACCAGGGCGTTGAGGCCCTCCGACGAGGTCGGGTAGCGGCCGGCGTCGAGGTAGAACAGGTCGAGGGCGCTGGCGAAGCCCTGGATCTGGATCTTCGCCGTCTTCACCTTGGAATCGCCGAGATAGCCGAGCACCCGCGGCCCGACGAGGGCGACGATGAGGCCGATGATGGTGATGACCACCAGCAGCTCCACCAGGGTGTAGCCGGCCGTGCTGCGCCGGCGGCGGCGCTTGGACCCCGTTGGGAAACTCAGGAATGGCATTGCCGCAATCACTTTCGTCATGCCCGGCCTGGTGCCGGGTATCCACGCCGAACCACATGGGACACCGTGCGTAAACCCGTCCCGGCCGCCCCGCCTGGATGGCCGGGACACGCCCGGGCATGGCGGCGGTGACGTGCCGGAGCGGATGCGACCGCCGGAAAACGAGGTCTTCACGTTCGTTCATCCGATGCTTTGGCTGACCGACAGCAGGGCGGTCATGACCGAGACGATGAGCCCGCCCACCACGACGGAGATGGTGACGATGGCGGCCGGGCCGATGACCGCCACCACCTTGCCGAGGGCGCGCTGGAGCTTTTCCTCGTAGAAATCGGCGATGCGGCCGGAGAGCAGCGCGAGCTGCCCGGTCTCCTCGCCGAGGCGCAGCATGCGGATCGCCATGGGCGGCAGGGCATCGCCCTGCGCGAAGGCGTCCGACAGCCGCCCGCCGTGGCGCACCTTGTCGGAGGCCGTCGCCCAGGCGGAGGCGTCGTCGCCCGCCGCCATCACCTCGACGATGATGCGCAGCGCCGTCGTCAGCGTCACGCCGTTGCCGAGCAGGATCGAGAGGTTGCGGCAGAACACCGCCGAGCGGCGGAACTGGAGCACCGTGCGCACCAGCGGCAGGCGGGCCAGCGCCCCGAGGAGGCCGGCCCGCGTCGCCGGCCGGCGCAGCACCGCCCATCCCGCGAGCGGCAGCAGCGCCATGCCGGCCGCGACCGCGCCCGCATGGGCCTGCAGGATGTCCGACAGGTCGAGCAGCACCTCCACCGCCGGATCGAGCTTGGCCCCCATGTCGCGCAGCACGCTGGAGAATTGCGGCATCACGAACAGCAGGAAGAACACCAGCACGCCGCCGGCCGCGACCAGGACGAAGGCGGGATATTGCAGCGCCTCGAGCAGCTTGCGGCGCAGCTCCTCGGCCCGGGCGCGCTCCTGCGCGAGCAGTTCGAGCACCCGGTCCAGCGTGCCGGACGCTTCTCCCACCCGCACCAGGGCCACATAGACCGGGGGAAACAGCTTCGGCTGGGCGGCGACCGCCTCGGCGAAGCCGGCGCCGGAGAGCACCTCGGCCCGGATGCCCGCCGCCACGGCGCGCATGCGGCCGAGGTCGGCGTCGCCGCACAGGAGCTCGAGGGCCTCGTCCAGCCGCGCCCCCGCCTTGAGCAGCAAGGCGAGGTCGCGGGTGAACAAGGTCACGTCGGCCGCGCGCGGGGCGCCGAAGGACAAGCCGAAGCGGCCGGCCGATGCCGCCTCCCGTGCCGGTGCCGTCTCCACCGGCACGAGGCCGAGAAACTCGATGCGCTGGCGCACCTCCGCCTCGGTGGTGCCGGCGATCCGCCCGGTGACGAGCTGGCCGGCCTGGGTCAAGGCCCTGTAGGTGAAGTCGGCCATGGCTCTCAGCGCACCGTGGTGACGCGCAGCACCTCGGCGGCCGAGGTGATGCCCGCCCGGCACTTGGCGATGCCGTCATCGAGCATGGTGGTCATGCCTCCCGCGATGGCGGCCCGGTCGAGCACGCTGGCGCCGGCATGGCGGTCGATCATCTCGCGGAGCGTGTCCGACAGGGTGAGGATCTCGAACACCCCCACGCGGCCGCGATAGCCGGAGCCGCCGCAGCGCTCGCAGCCCGCCGGCTCATGGACGGTCTCCCCCGCCTCAAGCCCCAGCGCGGCATAGCGCGGGTCGTCTTCGATGTCGCGGGCCCGGAGCGTGTGCGGCCGCTTGCAGCGGTCGCAGAGCTGGCGCACCAGCCGCTGGGCGATCACCGCCCTTAGCGTCGACTTCAGCAGGAAGCCCTCCACCCCGAGGTCGAGCAGGCGCGGCACCGACGCGGCGGCGGTGTCGGTGTGGAGGGTGGTGAGCACCAGGTGGCCGGTCAGGGCGGCGTGCACGGCGATGTGCGCCGTCTCCGGATCGCGCACCTCGCCCACCATGATCACGTCCGGATCGTGCCGCAGGAAGGCGCGCAGCGCGGTGGCGAAGGTCAGGCCGATGGCCGGGCGCACCTGCGACTGGTAGATGCCGCGGATCTCGTACTCCACCGGGTCCTCGATGGTGAGGATCTTGCGCGAGGGATCGTTGAGGATCGACAGAAGGGTGGCCAGCGTCGTGGTCTTGCCCGAGCCGGTGGGGCCGGTGACGACGATCATGCCGTGCGGCAGGGCGAGCAGGCGGGCGAGGGTCTCGGCGTCGCCGGGCGACAGGCCCAGCCGGTCCACGGTCAGCAGGCCCCGGTCGCGCGGCAGCAGGCGGATGACGGCGGCCTCCCCGTGCTGGGTCGGCATGATGGCGACGCGCACGTCGATCTCGCCGCGCCCCAGCCCCAGCCGCGCCGCGCCGTCCTGGGGCAGGCGGCGCTCGGCGATGTCGAGGCCGGCGAGGATCTTGATGCGGGAGATCACCGCCTGCGGCAGCACGTCGGCCGGGGCCGCCACCGGGCGCAGCAGGCCGTCGATGCGCATGCGCACCTCCATGGAGCCGCGGAAGGGGCCCACATGGATGTCGCTGGCGCGCAGCTCCACCGCCTTTTCCAGCAGGTCGTTCACCGCGCGCACCACCGGGGCGCCGCTGGCGAGGTCGCGCAGGCTGTCGATGTCGTCGGCGGCGCGCGCATCGCCGGGCCCCGCGGCCGCCGCCGCCTGCGCCTCGTCCGCCCCCAGCCGCTCGGCGAGAACCGTGGCGATGTCCTCGAACGAGGCCACAGCCAGCGCCACCTTCTCCCCGAGCACGATCTCGGCGGCCTGCACCACCGATGCGTCGGTGGGATCGCCCACGGCGAGGCACGCCGCTCCCCCGGCCGCCCGGTGGGGCAGGGCCGCCACCTCGCGCAGGAAGCGCGGCGAGAAGGCGGAGACCAGCGGCGCCGCCGCCATCAGCTCCGCAAGGCCAACGCGCGGCAGGCAATAGAAGGCCGCAACCGCATCGGCAAAGTCGCCGGCGGTCAGCTCGCTCGCCTCCCAGACCCGCCGCAGCGCCCCGCCCGCCGCCGGCCCCGCGGCTTCGCCCGACGGCGCCGGGCCCGGACGCCCGTGCCCGCCACGCGCCAGATAGCTCATGAAGTCGCCGGCGCCCTCGGCCGTCATGCCCCGTGTCCCTACCACCGGAAAGGTGCCCAGAAAGATCCAGTCGCCGCGCGTGCGCCCCGCCGGATCCGCCGCGCCCGGCCGCCGGCGGCGAAACTCCGCCCGGCCAAGACCTTGCCCGGCCAAGACCTTGCCCGACCAAGACTCCGCCCCGCCGAGTCTCCGCCCGTCCGGGACTGCGCGCTGCAATGCGGACGAGGCGAGGCCCGCCCCGGCACCGCCGACGCACCGCGCGCATAATCGTGCCGCCTCATGAAGGTTTCGCGGCATCCAGATGACAATGGCGCTACAACGCCATTTCGCGCCAGCGTTGAGGAAGCACCGCCCGGCACCCGGCGACACCCCCCTAATATTTCTGTCATACGCCGCCGATACTAGACATTTACCGTCGGGAGTTCGGGGCCATCCACCTCGACTGGCAGCCGATTGATCGAGGCATCGGGGTGGAGTGTGCGCAAAGTTCGGCCCAACCGGTTCGGGTTCCGACCGGTCCGTATCCGCTTGGTCTGTGCGGCCCTCCTCGCCGGCGCGCTCGGCGCGTGCTCCTTCGTGCCGGAAGACACCCGCTCGCCCGGGGTCTTCGAGCAGGTGCGTTCGCTGGACCTGTCCCCGCGCCAGACCCGGCCCGTGCCCGCGACGCAGGAGATCCCCGACGATCGCCGGGCGGTCGAATATTACGCCACCAACGCCGGCCCGCCGGTCTCCGATCCTTCCGAAACCGGGGTGGCCGGCCGCGCCGGAACCGGCGCCGGGCCTGACGGCTACGACCTCAATTTCGACAACACGCCGGTGACCACGGTGGCCAAGGTGGTGCTCGGCGACATCCTCGGGGTGGGCTACGTGATCGACCCGCGCGTGCAGGGAACGGTCAGCCTCGCCTCGGCCCGGCCGGTGCCGAAGGCCGACCTGCTCTACGTGCTGGAAAGCGCGCTCCGGTCCAACGCCGTGGCCATGATCCGCGACGCCGCGGGCTATCGCCTCGTGCCCCTCTCCGAAGCCGCCGGCGGCACCACCGAGGTCGGCGCCGCGCGCGCCGAGCCTGGCTTCGGACTGTCGGTGGTCCCTCTGCGCTACGTCTCGGCCGAGGCCCTCATGCCACTTCTGGACAGCTTCGCCACCCGCGCCGGCGCGGTGCGCGCCGATCCCGGCCGCAACCTGCTGCTCATCCAGGGCACGGGCGCCGAGCGGCAGGCGGCCATCAACACCGCCCTGTCCTTCGACGCCGACTGGATGCGCGGCCAGTCGGTGGGCATCTATCCCGTGCGCAACGGCACCCCCGAGCCGCTCATCTCCGAGCTGGAGAGCCTGATGGATGCGGGCGAGAGCGGGCTGAGCCACAAGCTCGTCAAGTTCCAGGCCATCGGCCGGCTCAACTCCATCATGGTCGTGGCCCGCAAGCCCGAGCTGCTCAAGACGGCGGCCACCTGGATCACCCGCCTCGACCGCTCCGACACCACGGTCGGGGTGCGCGTCTATCGCCTGCGCTACGGCGAGGCGAAGCAGACGGCGAAAGTGCTCAACGACCTGTTCATGGGCGGCGGGTCGAGCGGCCTCGACCAGGCGGCGAGCCAGATCGCCCCCGGCTCCGGCGCGTCCCTCACCTCCGGCGGCGGGGCGGATGGCGATGGCACGGGCGGCGGCGGAACGAGCCCCTCGGTGCAACAGCGGCTCGGCATCACCCCGCCAGCGCAGGCGCCCGGCACCGCCGGGGCGAAATCCACCGGCACGGACGCGGAGGGGCCCCTTCGGGCACGGGACAAGGCACCGGATCAGGCGGCGGAACCGCCCTGCTCCCCGGCGTGAGGATCACCGCCGATACGGTGAACAACTCGCTGCTGATCTTCGCCAGCCAGGAACATTACCGCATCATCGAGCGCACGCTGATGCAGCTCGACCAGCCGCAGCTCCAGGTGGCCATCGAGGCCACCGTGGCCGAGGTGACGCTGAACGACACGCTGGCCTACGGCGTGCAGTTCTATCTCACCTCCAACAATCTCGGCCTCGGCAGCAACAACGGCTCGGTGCTGAACACCTTGTCCAGCACCGTCACCGACCAGGCCATCAACCGCGTGCTGCCCGGCTTCAACCTGCTCATCGGCCGCGAGAACCAGCCGAGGGCCATCCTCGACGCCCTGCACACGGTCACCGACGTGAAGGTGCTGTCCAACCCCTCGGTGGTCGTGGTGGACAACCAGAAGGCGACGCTGCAGGTGGGCGACGAGGTCCCGGTCTCCACCGGCAGCGCCACCGTGCTGACCTCGTCCAACACGGTGGTCAACACCATCGAGTACAAGAACACCGGCATCATCCTGCACGTGATGCCGCGGGTGAACGTGAACGGCCAGGTGCGCCTCGACATCGAGCAGGAGATCTCCAACGTCACCCAGACCCAGGCCACCGGCTCGTCGAGCTCCAGCAGCTCGACGCTCACCCCCACCGTGTCCCAGCGCAAGGTAAAGAGCACCATCGCCGTGGCCAGCGGCCAGACGGTGCTGCTGGCCGGCCTCATCAGCGAGCGCCGCGATGGCGTGCGCCAGGGCGTGCCCATCCTCGACCAGATCCCCGGCGTCGGCGACGCCTTCGCCCATACCACCGGCACGGTGAAGCGCACCGAGCTCATCATCTTCATCCGCCCGCAGATCATCCGCGACAACACCGACGCCCACACGGTGGCGGAGGAGCTGCGCGCCAAGCTGCGCGGCACCATCGGCACCCTGCCGGGCGGGCCGCAGCCGCCCTTGCTGAACCGATGAGCGCCGGAATGGACATTCCTCCCGGCCCCGGCCCGAAGCGGCGCGAGGGGCGCCGGCGGCTTCCGGCGCGCGCAACGGTGCTGACGGCGGTGCTGGCCGTGGCGCTGGCTCTCCCGGCGGCGCCGGCCGCGCAGGCCGGCTCGGCGGCCCGGGCCTTCGCGCTCTATGCCCGTGGCGACTATCGCGCCGCGGCGACGCTCCTGACCCCGCTGGCCTTCGCCGGCGAGGCCCGCGCCCAGGGGCTCCTCGGCTTCCTCTATGAATACGGCAAGGGCGTGCCGCAGAATTACGGGCTCGCCGCCCAATGGTACATGTGCGCGGCCGAGCAGGGCGAAGCAACGGCGCAGTACCTGCTCGGCCTCCTGTACGACAAGGGGCACGGCGTGCCGCGCGACGTGGTGCTGTCGCAGAAATGGCTGATCCTCGCCGCCGCCCGGGCCGACCGGCACGAGCGCGACGTCTTCACGCGCCTGCGCGACGCGGTGGCCACCAAGATGAGCCCGGCGCAGCGCGCCGTCGCCCAGGAGCTCGCCATCCGATGGGTCCCGGCGCCGCCCCTGCCGATGCCCTGAAGGCGTCCGCCGAGGCCGGGTTCAGCCGTGGCCGCGCTCGGTGCAGCCCCGCTCAGTGACCGCCGCCGCCTCCCCCGCCGCGCGCCGGGCGGCGCATGAGCGGGGTCGCCACCACCAGGGCCAGGAACAGGAAGGTGAGCAGGTAGAACACGTCGGCGAACGACATCACCAGCGCCTCGCGCCGCACCAGCAGCGACATCTGCTTCAGGCCGGCGGACGCCGCCTGCGAGCCGAGGCCGGAGAAGGCGGCGGTCATGGAATCGATCCGCTCCAGCGCCGCCGCGCTGCCCCACTGCACATGCTCGTGCAGCCGGGCGAGATGCAGGTCCCAGCGATTGTTGAGCACGGTGTTGATGACGGCGAGCCCCACCGCGCCGCCGAGGTTGCGCGTGAGGTTGAACAGGCCGGAGGCGTTCTTCAGGTGCGCCGGGGGCAGGGTGCCCAGCGACAGGTTGTTGATGGGGATCATCGCCATCATCAGCGAGACGCCGCGCAGGATCTGCGGAATGAACAGCTCCCAGAAGTCCCAGTCCTTGGTGATGTCGGTGACCCACCAGGTGCCGAGCCCGAAGCCGACGAAGCCCAGGCCGATCATCACCCGCGGGTCGAGCTTCGTCATCAGCCGCCCGGCGATGGGGGCGGTGAGGAACATGGCGATGCCGGTGACGAACATGGTCTCGCCGATCTGCAGCGCCGAATAGCCCCGCACCCGGCCGAGATAGATGGGATAGAGATAGGTCAGCCCGTAGAGCCCGATGCCCATGATGAAGCTGAAGGCCGAGCCGATGGCGAAGTTGCGGTTCTCGAAGGCGCGGATGTCCACCACCGGCTCCTTCGCCATCAGCACCCGGGCGAAGAAGGCGATGGCCGAAACGCCGCAGAGCACGGCGAAGGCGATGATGTACCGGTCCTCGAACCAGTCGTTGGTCGGGCCTTCCTCCAGCACGAACTCGAGGCTGCCGAGGAAGCCGGCCATGAACAAAAGGCCCCACCAGTCGAAGCGGTCGAGCAGGCCGAAGTCCGGCTCGTCGAAGTCGATCAGGGTCACGGCGGCGAGCACCACGAAGATGCCGGGGATGACGTTGATCAGGAACAGCCAGTGCCAGGAGAACAGGTCGGTGAGATAGCCCCCCACCGTGGGGCCGATGGTGGGGGCGAGCGTCGCCACGAGGCCGATCATCGGCGCGACGATGGGCTGCTTCTCCTTCGGGAACACCGCATAGGCGGAGGCGAACACGGTGGGGATCATGCCGCCGCCGAGGAAGCCCTGGAGCGCGCGGTAGGCGATCATCTGCTCGATGGAGGTGGCGGTGGCACACATGAAGCTCATGAGCGTGAACCCCGCCGCCGAGGCCGCGAACAGCCAGCGGGTAGACAGCGCCCGCGACAGGAAGCCCGAGAGCGGGATCATCACCACCTCGGCGATGAGGTAGCTGGTCTGCACCCAGGAGATCTCGTCGGACGAGGCGGCAAGGCCCGCCTGGATCTCGGCGAGGGAGGCGGAGACGATCTGGATGTCCAGGATCGCCATGAACATGCCGAACACCATGCACAGGAAGGCGAACATGCGCCGCCCCTCCACCCCCGGGGCGGCGGATGCATGGGTCGCGCTGGTCGACGTGATGCTGGCTGACATGGACACCCCTCCGACAAGGCCCGACGTTCAGGTGTCGGCCCGCATGTCGGCCCGCGTGTCGACCACGGCGGTCACCGACATGCCCGGCCGCAGCTCGCGGGCGGCGAGCGCCCCCCGATCGAGGACGATGCGCACCGGGATGCGCTGGACGATCTTGGTGAAGTTGCCGGTGGCGTTCTCCGGCGGCAAAAGGCTGAACACCGAGCCCGAGGCCGGGGACACGCTGAGCACGGTGCCTGCGAAGTCGTGGTCCGGATAGGCATCCACGAAGACGCGCACCTTCTGGCCCGGATGCAGGCGGCCGAGCTGGGTCTCCTTGAAGTTGGCATCCACATAGACGCCTTCCAGCGGCACGATGGCCGCAAGGCGCGTGCCCGGCTGGACCAGCTGGCCGACCTGGACCGCGCGGTTGCCCACCACCCCGTCGATGGGCGCGCGCACGATGGTGAAGTCGAGGTCGCGCCGGGCCTGGTCGCGGGCGGTGCGGTACTCGTCGAGCACGTGCGCCGCCTCGATCCGCTGGGCCTTCAGCACCGCGATGGCCGCTTTGGCGGAGGCGACCTGCGCCTTCCCGGCCTCCACGCTCGCCTGCGTCTTGTCGCGGTCGGCGCGGGCGTTGTCGAGGGTGGCGCGGCTGGCATAATTGGAGCTGGCGAGCTTGTCCTGGCGCTCGAACTCGAGGCCCGCCCGCAGCAGATCCGCCCTGGAGGCGGAAAGCTGCGCCTCCGCCTGGTCTACCGCTGCCTCGGCGGCTTTCTCCTGCTCGTCGAAGCGGGAGAGAGCGGCTTCCTGGGTGGCGATCTTGTTCTCGGCGCCGCGCAGGGCCAGCACATAGTCCCCGTCGTCGATGCGCGCGATGACGTCGCCCGCCTTCACCCACTGGTTCGCGGCCACCTCCACGCTGCGCACATAGCCGCCCACCTTGGCGGCGAGCACCGAGGTATCGGCGCTCACATAGGCGTCGTCGGTGGAGATGTTGAACCGGCCGAAGCGCCACCAGTCGAGGCCGTACCAGCCGCCGCCGGCGAGCAGCAGCACCGCGATGGCGCCGAGCACCAGCGACCGCCGTGAGCGCTTCTTCTCCGGCGCTGCGGGCGCGGCCGGCGGGGCCTCCGGGGGCATGCCCTCGACGTGCCGGCTCTTGAGAACGGTGATGGGCGCGGGCGCGGAATCCGCCTTCTGCGGCTCCTTCGGTCCCGCAGGAATCTGCTCTGCCTGTGCCACGGCACCCTCCACATGTGCACCGCTTGAAACTGAACGGTTCAGTTCTATGCTGGGCGACCATAGATTGAACTGAACGGTTTAGTCAAATTCTTTGACAGCGGGGGCTGAGGTCCCTATGCAAAGGGATCAGGACGGTAGACATGAGCCATTCCAGCATGAGCAGCGCGGCACCGGATTCCGGACCGGTGGCGGACGCGCCGGAGATGCGCGAGCCCGAGGCCAGGAAACGCCGCGAGATCATCGACGGCGCGCGCCGCGTGTTCTTCGACAAGGGCTTCGACGGCGCCAGCATGGACGAGATCGCCCGCGCCAGCAGCGTCTCGAAGGCAACCATCTACGTCTATTTCGACAGCAAGGAAGGCTTGTTCCAGGCGCTGGTGGAAACCGACCGCCGGAAGTCCGCCGAGCGCCTGTTCGAGTTCGACGACAACGACCCCGATACCGAGGCCCTGCTGCGCCGCATCGGCGTCTCCTTCATGACCATGATGGTGCAGCCGGACCATATCCGGCTGGTTCGCATGGTGATCGGCGCCGCCGAGAAATTCCCCGCCGTGGGCCGCACTTTCTTCGAGACCGGCCCCTGCCACGGCGGGCGGCGCCTTGCCGCGCTGTTCGCCCGGCAGACGCAGCTCGGCCACCTCGCCGTGGAGGATTGCGAGGCCGCCGCCTTCCAGTTCTTCAACCTGTGCCAGGGCAACCTCGCCAAGGGGCTGCTGTTCGGCCTCGACGAGCAGCCGACGCCGGAGCAGATCCAGGCCACCGTCTTTGGCGCGATCCGCGTGTTCCTCGCCGCCTACGGGGTGAAGCGGGACTGACGCCGCGCGAAGGGCCTCAGAACGGGAGCCCGCCGAACCACGCCCCGAAGAAGCCGGCGTAAAGCTCCGGCGCCTCGAGATTCATGGAATGGCCGATGCCCGGCACCGCGATGAAGCGGCAGTCCGGCATCCGCTCCGCCATCTCCTTCAGGTCGCGCTCCGCGATCACGCCGTCCAGCATGCCCCAGACCACCAGATGGGGATGGATGATGCTGCCCATCTGCGCCGCCAGCGCCCCGCTCCTCGCCTCCTTCGTCAGCGTGTCCGGCGTGCCGAACCAGATGCCGTCGGAGACCGCGAACACCTGGTCGATGATGCGCTCGAACAGCGGCCCGCGGGCGCCCGCGTCGGGCCGGAAACGGGCCGGCCCCTCGACGAGGCTTTCCGGCACGAACAGGCTCGGGGCGGTATAGGCCATGATCTGCCGGGTCAGGTCCCGGCTCTTCTTCATCTCGCCGAAGAAGGCCGTCTTCTCCGGCGGGAAATCGATGCCCTGCGGCCCCACCGGCGACAGGGAGAAGACCCGGCCGAACCGGCCCGGCTGCTTCAGGATCATCCGGGTGGAGATGATGCCGCCCGTGGAATGGGTGGCGAGATGGCAGAAATCCACCCCCAGCACGTCCAGCGCCGCCAGCATGTCGTCCGCATGCCGGGCGATGGAATAATTGGAGAAATCGGGCAGCGGGTCCGGCTTGTCGCTGTCCCCGCACCCGCGCCAGTCGATGGCGATGGTGCGCACGCCGCGCGGGAAGTGCGGCGCGGCGAGCTCGATCCACTCCTTGCTGGCGAGGTTGCCGTGGATGAAGAGGACGACGGTGTCGCCCTCCCCCCATTCGCGAAAGGCGAGCTCCAGCTCGCCGACCCGCAGCTTCCGCATGGCCGCTCCTACTTGTTGAGGCCGGTGGGCGCGGCGGCGGTGGCCGCCGGCGCCGGCCCCTCGGCCGGCGCGCCGTGGATCAGCCTGTCGACGCTCGCCGGCGCGCCGGTGGCGACCCGCCCCGTCTCCACGAAATCCACCACGTCCTGCGCGAACGCCACCGGCTCGTCGGTGTGGATGAAATGGGCGGTGCCGGGATAGATCTTGAGCTGCACGTCCCGTCCGGCCGCATTCATACGCCGCATGAACGGCAGGATGAGCTGGCGGGAGAGGTCGTTCAAACCGTTGAAGGCCGTTCCGGGGATGAACGGCTCCTTGTCGCCGAAGGCGAGGAAGATCGGGATCTTGATGTCGGTGAGCCTTTTGTAGAGGCTCTGCGGATCCTTCTCCTGCAATTCAGAGACCATGGCGTAGATGTCGAAGATGAAGACGTCCACCCATTGCTGGAACTCGCGCGGATCCCCCTTGATCATGCCGATGCGCTGGGCGGTGTGGAGGCGGGCATACTCGCTGTCGCGCACGAAGTAGCCCGAGCGCTGGGGCGTGACCGCGCCGGTCACCGGATCGCGACGGCGGAAATGGAAGAAGTCGTCCACCTGCTGGGCGGTGAGGCTCTTCTCCCGCTCACGCAGGCCGGTCTGGTCCCAGGTGGCCTTCCACTTGTCGAAGTCATGGGCGAAGGCCGGATCGAACAGGTCCAGCTTCTTGCCCGGCGCCACCGTGACCTCGCGCGGATATTCCTCCAGGCCGGCGGGGGCTTCGAGGATCAGCCTGGTCACCGCCTCGGGCCAGGTGAGGGCATAGCCGAGCACGATCTGCCCACCCATGGAATGGCCGAGATAGGCGGCTTTTTGCACCTTGAGCTGGTTGACCACCACCTCGTGCACCACCTCACGCATCTCCTGCATGGTGCGGGCGGGGCTCTTGTCGAGATTGCCGGGGCCGGACATGCCGTAATGCGGCAGGTCCACCGCGATCACCCGCAGGCCCCGCTCCAGCGCGATGCGCATGATGTTGCCGTAGTGCCCGCCGAACGCGCCCTTGCCATGGATGATCACCAGCACGTCGGGGTCCTTCGCCGTGCCGGCATATTCGTCCATGTAGCCGATGTCCCAGGCGATGCCACGGGAGTCCTTCGCCGTCGTCTTCTTCACCGGGAAGGGATAGGTGACGAAGCTGTTCCAGAACGACTTGTCCGGCGTGATGTCGGCGGCGACGGACGGCGTGCGGTAGCTCTTCGCCGTCAGTTCCTGGTTCCGGGTGAGCCGCGAGACGTCGCCGAGGAAGGCGGCGACGGTGGGATCGAACTCCCGGTTCTTCAGGATGGAGAAGACGCCGTAATGGGCGACGGGGCTCGTCTCATGGACGAAGTCCGCGCCCGGCACCCGCTCCACCGTCCGCTTGGCGCGGTCGAAGGTGAGCCACTGGTCGTTCTCGATGTGCATGACCAGCGTGCGCGCCCTGATGCGCTTCAGCTCGTCATTGATGTTGTACTGCTCGCCGGCGCGGTTGCGCCACAGGAGGTCCACCGCATCGAACAACAGCGCGCGCTTGTTGACCGACGCGCCCGCCTGCGGGGTGGGCGGGTTCCAGTAGAAGATGTCGGGCTGGACCTTGGCCCAGTCCTGCTGCGAGCGGAAATCGAAGTCGAAACCGGTGAGCAGCAGCACCGACCAGCCGAAGGCCACCCCCTGATTGGGGTGCTTGTCCTTGGGCAGGGCGTAGTAATTGCCCCCGGTCGCCCGCCACTGGGGATCGGATTCGATGGCGGCCGACATGAGCTGGAACGTCCAGTTGCCCACCGGGTCGCCGCCATCCGACTGGCTGGTGCCGCCCACGGGCATGAGGCCGTTCATGAAATCGGGATGCATGACGCCCCAGACATAGGTCTGCGTCGCACCCATGGACGCGCCGGTGACGAGGGCGAGCCGGGCGACCTTCAGGTGGTCCCGCAGCATGCGGTAATTGGCCTGCACCATGTCCTGGTAGCTATATTGCGGGAACTTCTGCCCGAGCCCGTCCGAGGGCTTGCTGGTGCCCCACAGGCCGAGGGCGTCGAGGATCACCACATAATATTGGTTGGTGTCGATGGCCTTGCCCGGGCCGATCACCGCACCGCCGGAGAGCGGGGTGCCCTCCACCCACTGGGCGTACATGTCGGTGGCGTCACCGGAATAGAAGGCGTTGACGATCACCGCATTGGTGATTTCCCCGGCCGCGTTCCGCACTGGGGTGCCGAGCGCGATGTAGGCGGTCTTCAGCGGGCCGGCGCCCAGCGATTCGAGCGTGGTTCCGCCCTCCCCGCCTTGGGCCCACTTGTCGGGCGCGGACAGCTCATAGGTGCCGCCGATGCGGAAATTGGGCACCTCATAGAAGCGCTTCAGCTGGCACAGGCGTTCCTGCGAGCAGGCGCCGGTGATCTTCAGCGGCTGCATCGGAACGGGGGCCGGGGGCAGGGTCTGGGCTTGCGCGGCGGAGAGAGGGAGCAGCAAGGCAAGCCCGAGCACGAAGGCACGCATCATTCTTGTTTCCTCCCGGCGGGTTGGTTCGCCGCCGGTGAGAACAGCACGCGGATGCCACGGACGGAAGGGGGATGCGGCCCCGGCTCGATCCCCGTGGGCGCGGGCGATCCGCAAGCCCACGCCCGCCGATACCGCGTCGGCGCTGGCCGCGGCCCCGGCTGAAAAGCGCGGCATCCCCCCGCGGGCCCGGCACATGCCGATGCGGACATGGCGGTGCGGACATGGCGGCGCCTTAACCGCTTCGCAACGCGGTGTCCGCCAAGGTGCCGGCCATGGCGCGCGGCTCCTATTGGCTCCTCATCGCTCCGCTGCTGCTTGCGGGGCTCCTTTCCGGCTGTCGTTTCGGCTTCGAAACGCGGGACCCCTGGCGTGCCGAGGAGGAGGAGAAGTGCCTTTCGGCCAAGGGCGTGGTGCCCTCGCCGTTCGTGGAACCGCTTCCCGCCATCGACGGGCCGGGCATGTGCGGCATGGAGCATCCGTTCCGGGTCAGCGCCCTGGCCCAGGGCAACGTGGTGGTGGAGCCGGCGGCCAAGCTCGCCTGTCCGGTGATCTATGAAACCGAGCGCTGGATGCAGGAGGTGGTGCAGCCGGCGGCCATGGCCTGGCTCGGCGAGCCCATCGTCGCCATCAGCCAGATGTCGTCCTATTCCTGCCGCGGCATGAACGGCAATCCGAACGCCAAGATCTCCGAGCACGCCTTCGGCAACGCCCTCGACGTGGGCGCCTTCCGCACCGCGGACGGCCGCTGGATCACCGTCAAGACCGGCTGGAAGGGCCCGCCCAACGATCGCGGCTTCCTGCTGCAGGTGCAGGCGGGCGCCTGCGAGCGCTTCACCACCGTGCTGGCGCCCGGCTCCAACGTGTTCCACTACGACCACATCCACGTGGACCTGATGCGGCACGAGAAGGGCCGCACCATCTGCAAGCCCGCGCCCCGGCCCATGCCCGCGCCGTTCGCCCCGCCCATGGTGGAGAAGGCCCCGCCCATGGCGGTGTCCCTGCCCGAGCCGGCGCCGGAGCCGGCCGCGGCGCCGCCCCCGCAGGCGCCCCCGTCCTTCCTGTCCACCCTCTTCGCCCCGCGGCCGGCGCCGGCCCAGGCCCAGCCGACCCAGGCCCAGCCGCCCCTGCCGGAAGCCGAGCCGCCGTCGTCCGCCGCCCTGCCAAGGCCGGCGGCGCCCATCATCGCCTCGCCGGCGCCGCCTCCGCCGCCGTCGAGCCGCGCGCCGGCCCCGACCCCAGCCGGCCACCAGCCGCCGCCGCAGGGCCTTCCGCCCGGCTGGCAGGTGGGCCCCCAGGGCGTGCCCATGTCCTATGGGCCGGCCGGAAACATCGAGACCGGTTCGGTGAAGCGCAAATACTACTCGGCGCCCATGCCGCAGCCGTCCACCATCCCCCTGCCATCCGCCAAGCCCGGTGAGGACTGACGGCGCCCCCCGCCGGCGCTTCGCCGGGCTCGACGGCTGCCGCGGCGGCTGGATCCTGGCGCAATGGGACGGCGCCGGGCAGTTGCATCTCGCGCGCCTCCCCTCGGTCGCCGGCCTGTTCGAGGGCCCGGATGCGCCGGACATCGCCGCCATCGACATGCCCATCGGGCTGCCGGACCGGGTCGGCCCCCGCGGGCGGGCCCCCGAACGGCTGGTGCGGCCACTGCTCGGGCTCCGGCAATCCTCGGTCTTTTCCGTGCCGGCGCGGGCCGCGGTGATGGCGGGCCTCGGCGACGGACCCGAGCCGCAGCGCTACCGCGCCGCCTGCGCCGCCGCCCGCGCCACGTCCGATCCGCCGCGGGCGGTGGCCAAGCAGTGCTTCCACCTCTTCCCCAAGATCGGCGAGGTCGACGCCCTCCTGCGCCGCCGGCCGGATTTGTCCGGACGGCTGCTGGAATGTCACCCCGAGGTCGCCTTCTGGGCGATGAATGGCCAGCAGCCGCTCGACCTGCCGAAGAAGGTGAAGAACCGCCCCTTCCCGCCCGGCCTCGACCTGCGCCGCCGGCTGCTGGGCGCATGGGGCGTGCCGCTGGATCTGCTTGACGAGCAGAACGCCCGTGCGCTCGGCGCAGGGCTGGACGACCTGATCGATGCCTGCGCCTGCGTCGTGACGGCGAAAAGAGTGGCTTGCGGCAAGGCCTTGTGCTTTCCCGACCCGGCGGAACGCGATGCCTTCGGCCTGCCGATCGCCATCGTCGCCTGATCAGGTTTTTCTCTTAAGTCGAATTTCAGCCCGACACGCCCTCTGGCTATGCGCGGGGGATGTGCCCAAGAAACGGACGGCCCATCATGCCTCACGCGCGTATTCGACTGTCTTCCCTGTGCGACAAGATCGTCTCCGCGGAAGAAGCGGCCGGGCACATCCAGAACGGCATGATCGTCGGCATGAGCGGCTTTACCCGCGCCGGCGAGGCGAAGGCGGTGCCGCTCGCCCTCGCCGCCCGGGCCAAGAAGGCGCACGAGGCCGGCGAAGAGCTGAAGATCACCCTGATCACCGGCGCCTCGCTGGGCAACGACCTCGACAAGCAGATGGCCGAGGCGCACCTCCTGTCGCGCCGCATCCCGTTCCAGTCCGACCCCGCCTTGCGCAAGGCCATCAATGCGGGGGAGGTCATGTTCGTGGACCAGCACCTCAGCGAGACGGTGGAGCACCTGCGCACCAACCAGCTCGGACCGGTGGACGTGGCGGTCATCGAGGCGGTGGGCATCACCGCCCAGGGCGGCATCATCCCCACCACTTCGGTGGGCAATTCGGCCACCTTCGCCATCCTCGCCAAAAAGGTGATCGTCGAGATCAACCTCACCCAGCCGGCGGAGCTGGAGGGGCTGCACGACATCTACATCCCCACCCGCCGGCCGTTCCGCGAGCCCATTCCGGTGGTGGCGCCGGAGAGCCGGGCGGGGCTGCCCTTCATCCCGATCCCGCCGGAGAAGATCACCGCCATCGTGGTGACGGAGAAGCTGGATTCCGCCTCCACCGTCCTGCCGCCGGACGCGGAGACGGCGGCCATCGCCTCCCACCTCATGGAGTTCCTGAAGCACGAGGTGAAGATCGGCCGGCTGACCAACCGCCTCCAGCCGCTCCAGGCCGGCATCGGCACCATCGCCAACGCGGTCATGCACGGCTTCATCGACAGCCCGTTCGGCGATCTCACCATGTATTCGGAGGTGCTGCAGGATTCCACCTTCGACCTGTTCGACGCCGGCAAGCTCAATTTCGCCTCCGGCTCGTCCATCACCCTGTCACAGGCGAAATACCACGACGTGATGCCGCGCATCGGCGACTACAAATCCAGGCTGATCCTGCGGCCGCAGGAGATCTCCAACCATCCCGAGATCATCCGCCGGCTCGGCATCATCGGCATCAACACGGCGCTGGAATTCGACATCTACGGCAACGTCAATTCAACCCATGTGGGCGGCACCCACATGATGAACGGCATCGGCGGCTCGGGCGACTTCGCGCGCAATGCGTACCTGTCGGTCTTCGTCACCAAGTCCATCGCCAAGGGGGGCGCCATCTCCTCGGTGGTGCCCATGGTGAGCCATGTGGACCATACCGAGCATGACGTGGACATCCTGGTGACCGAGGTGGGCCTCGCCGACCTGCGCGAGCTCGCCCCCCGTGAGCGGGCGCGGGTGATCATCGCCAACTGCGTCCACCCGCTCTACCGCGATGCGCTGGAGGATTATTTCGATCGGGCGAGCGCGCGCGGCGGCCACACGCCGCATCTCATCGAGGAGGCGCTCTCCTGGCATGTCCGTGCGCGGGAGACCGGCTCGATGCGGGCCGAGGCGGAACTGAAGAGCGCCTGAACGCGGCTGTCACCGAGCGGATGCGCCGGCAGGCTCACGCCGCCGCGGCGGCCCCGGTGGCGGCCGCGATCTCGCGCTTCATGGCGGCGATGGTCGCGGCATAGTCCCTGGCACCGAAAATGGCGCTGCCGGCGACGAACGTGTCCGCCCCCGCCGCCGCGATGGCGCCGATATTGTCCACCTTCACCCCCCCGTCCACCTCCAGGCGGATGTCGCGGCCAGAGGCCTCGATGCGGGTGCGGATGGCCTTGAGCTTGTCGAGGGCGCCGGGAATGAAGGCCTGCCCGCCGAAACCGGGGTTCACCGACATGACCAGCACCAGGTCCAGGTGCTCCAGCGTGTAGTCGAGCACCGAGAGCGGCGTCGCCGGGTTGAGCACCAGGCCCGCCTTCACCCCCTTGGAGCGGATGAGCTGGAGCGAGCGGTCCACGTGCTCGCTCGCCTCCGGATGGAAGGAGATGAGATCGGCGCCGGCGCCCGAGAAGGCCTCGATCATCCCGTCCACCGGCTTCACCATCAGGTGCACGTCCACGAAGGCCTGGGTGACCTTGCGCAGGGACTGGAGCACCAGCGGGCCGATGGTGAGGTTGGGGACGTAATGGTTGTCCATCACGTCGAAATGGATCCACTCGGCCCCGCCCGAAAGCACCGCCTCCACCTCGGCGCCGAGCCGGGTGAAATCGGCCGACAGGATCGACGGGGCGATGATGGGATGGGCGCGGGCCATGGGGATCTCCTCAACGTCTGGATGGGACGGGGCGGTGTCTTGCCCCGGCCGACTGGAGCGTCAGCGGAAGGAGAGCCGGGGCCCAGCGCAAGCGTGCGCCGCAGGCGGCTCCCTTCATGACCGTCGCAGAAAGAGCCTGCTGCGCAGGACCTTTCCCTGGCCCCCGGATCGGCGCTCCAGCAGCGCTGTCGCTGGTCCGGGGAAGAAGGCGGCCGAGCCGCCTCGCGCACTTCTATACGTCACGGCGCCGCGTTGGCACCAGCGGACGTCCTCAATGCACCACCTGCTTGAGCTCCCCGCTCGCATAGCGCTTCGCCATGTCGTCCAGCTCGATGGGGCGGATCTTCTCGGCCTTGCCGGCGGAGCCGAAGGCCTCGAAGCGATTGATGCACACTTTCTTGGCCTCTTCCATGGCGGCGGTGAGGAACTTGCGCGGGTCGAACTCCGACCGGTTCTTCGCCCCCACCCGGCGGAAGGCGGCGGTCATGGCGAGGCGGATGTCGGTATCGATGTTCACCTTGCGCACGCCATAGCGGATGCCTTCCTGGATCTCCTCCACCGGCACGCCGTAGGTCTCCTTGATGTCGCCCCCATAGGTGCGGATCTCCTCCAGCAGCTCCTGCGGCACCGAGGAGGAGCCGTGCATCACCAGGTGGGTGGTGGGGATGCGCTGGTGGATGGCCTTGATGCGGTCGATGGCGAGGATGTCGCCGGTGGGCTTGCGGGTGAACTTGTAGGCGCCGTGCGAGGTGCCGATGGCGATGGCCAGCGCGTCGCACTGGGTCGCCTTCACGAACTCAGCCGCCTCGTCCGGATCGGTGAGCAGCTTGTCGTGGTCGAGGGCCCCTTCGGCGCCGTGGCCGTCCTCGGCCTCCCCCTTGCCGGTCTCCAGCGAGCCGAGGCAGCCGAGCTCGCCTTCCACCGAGACGCCCACCGCGTGCGCCAGCTCCACCACCCTGGCGGTGACGGCGGTGTTGTAATCATAGTCGGCCGGCGTCTTGCCGTCCTCCTTCAGGGAGCCGTCCATCATCACCGAGGAAAAGCCGGACTTGATGGCGCCCATGCACACGGCGGGCGAGGCGCCGTGGTCCTGGTGCATCACCACCGGGATTTCCGGATAGGCCTCCACCGCCGCGGCGATGAGGTGGCGCAGGAACGGCTCGCCGGCATATTTGCGCGCGCCGGCCGACCCCTGGAGGATCACCGGCGAGGACGTGGCGCGGGCCGCGTCCATGATCGCCTTCACCTGCTCCATGTTGTTCACGTTGAAGGCCGGCAGGCCGTAGGAAAGCTCCGCCGCGTGGTCGAGCAGCTGGCGCATGGAAACGAGGGCCATCGTCCTCTCCTTGTGGGTCAAATCCTGATGTCTGTGTTCCCCGGCCCGGCGACGGCGGAGCCGGAGCGCCGGGCCGGGGCCCAGCGCAAAGCGTCTGCGCTGCAGTCATGACCGGCGGCGGAAACCGCGGATGCCGCCTTCGGCGTACCTTTGCGCTGGATCCCGGCTCTCCTTCCACGTCGCTTGCGCTCCGTTTCAGTCGGCCGGGATGCAAACCTTCACCCCACCGCCCGGCGCACCGCCTCCGCCACCTTCTCGGCGGTGAAGCCGAACAGGGGCCACAGGTCCTTCTCGGGAGCGGATTCGCCGAAACGGTCGATGCCGATGACGGTGATGCCGTCGCCCCGCGTGCCGCACAGGCCGCGCCAGCCGCGGGTCACGCCGGCCTCCACCGCCACCACCGGGACGCCCTTCGGGAACAGCGCCGCCCGCTCGGTCTCGGTCAGCGCCTCGAACCGCTCGCGGCAAGGCATGGAGACGATGCGGGTGGGAATGCCGGCGAGGTCCAGCGCCTCGGCGGCGGCCACCGCCAGCTTCACCTCGGACCCCGTGGCGACGAGCACCGCGCGCGCCATCCCCTCGCTCTCCCGCAGCACGTAGGCCCCGTCTTCTGTGGCCTCCACCTGCGCCGGCGTGCGCGGCCAGCAGGGCAGGTTCTGACGGGAGAGGATGAGCGCGCTCGGCCCGTCGGCGCGGGTCAGCGCGGCGTGCCAGGCGGTCAGCGTCTCCACCGTGTCGCACGGCCGCCAGACATGGAGGTTCGGGATCAGGCGCAGGCTCTCCACATGCTCCACCGGCTGGTGGGTGGGGCCGTCCTCGCCGAGGCCGATGGAATCGTGGGTGAGGATGTAGATGACGCGCTGGCCCATCAGCGCGCTCATGCGCATGGCGTTGCGGGCATAGTCCGAGAACACCAGGAAGGTGGCGACGAAGGGGACGAACCCGCCGTGCAAGGCGATGCCGTTGGCGATCGCCGACATGCCGAACTCGCGCACGCCATAGAAAATCTGGTTGCCCGCCGGATCGCGCGTGATCGGCACGGCGCCGGGGAAGGTGGTGAGGTTGGAATGGGCGAGGTCCGCCGAGCCGCCGAGAAACTCGGGGACGGCGGGGGCCAGCGCCGCGAGAGCCTGCTGGCTGGCCTTGCGGGTGGCGACCGTCTCCGCCTTTTCCAGCGTGGCCTTCAGCGCCGCCTTGTAGGTATCGGCGAAGGCGGGGGAAAGATCACCGGCGAGGCGGCGGCGGAACTCGGCCGCCTCCTTCGGATAGGCGCGCGCATAGGCGGCCATGCGGGCCTCCCACGCGTCCTGGCGCGCCGCGCCGGCCTTGCGCGCGTCCCATTGCGCCTGGATCTCGGCCGGCACTTCGAACGGCGCGTGGTCCCAGCCCATGGCGGCGCGGGTGCGGGCGATCTCGTCGGCGCCGAGCGGTGCACCGTGGGTGTCCTGGTGGCCCTGCTTGGTGGGCGCGCCGCGGCCGATGACGGTCTTGCAGCAGATCAGCGAGGGCTTGCCCGTCTGGGCCAGCGCCGCCTCGGTGGCGGCGCGCAGCGCGGCGGGGTCGTGGCCGTCCACGTCGCGCACCACGTGCCAGCCATAGGCCTCGAAGCGGGCCGGCGTGTCGTCCGGGAACCACTCCTCCACCCTGCCGTCGATGGAGATGCCGTTGTCGTCGTAGAAGGCCACCAGCTTGCCGAGGCCGAGGCGGCCAGCCAGCGAGCAGGCCTCGTGGCTCACCCCCTCCATCAGGCAGCCGTCGCCGAGGAAGACGAAGGTGCGGTGATCGACGATTGCCAGCCCCGGCCGGTTGAACTGGGCGGCCAGCGTCTTCTCCGCGATGGCCATGCCCACCGCATTGGCGAGGCCCTGGCCCAGCGGGCCGGTGGTGGTCTCCACGCCCGGGGTCATCCCGTATTCGGGATGGCCGGGGGTGCGCGAATGCAGCTGGCGGAAGCGCTTCAGCTCGGCCACCGGCAGGTCGTAGCCGGTGAGGTGCAGCAGCGCGTAGACCAGCATGGAGCCGTGCCCGTTGGAGAGCACGAAGCGGTCGCGGTCGGGCCAGGCGGGATCGGCCGGATTGTGCCGCAGCACCTCGCGCCACAGCACCGCGGCGATTTCCGCCATGCCCATGGGCGCGCCCGGATGGCCGGATCTGGCCTGCTCGACGCCATCCATGGCGAGGGCCCGGAGCGCCGCCGTCACCGGCCAGGCGAGCGAACCCGGCGACCGGTCGAAAGCGGGGGCGGCGTCGACGGGACTGGCGGCGGCGGTCATCGCGTGCGCGGTCATGGCACTTCTCCCTTCTCGGCAGAGTTTCCGCCCGGTCGGGGCGGCTCTCGCCATCGGTTCATTCCCGGTCGTCCTGCCCGCCCCGGGGCCCCCGCAGGCACAGGCGGGGGGAGGGCGGCAGCCACGCGTCCGAAGGGCCCGGGCTGAGGCGCCCAAGGACGTGCCGCCCTCCCCCCTTGCCCCTCCCCCGGCGCGGGGGAGGGAACCTCTTGTGCCCGCCGCAACGGGAGACCTCGTGCCTCAGCCGGCGCGGCGCTTCCTGTCCATCAGCTTCATGATGAGCGGCGTCAGCAGGAGCTGCATGGCGAGGTCCTGCTTGTTGCCCGGGATGACGATGGAATTCGCCCGCGACATGAAGCTGTTGTGGATCATCGACAGCAGGTAGGGAAAATCGATGCCGTGCGGGTCGCGGAAGCGGATCACCACCATCGACTCGTCCGGCGTCGGGATCCAGCGGGCGGCGAACGGGTTGGAGGTGTCCACCGTCGGCACGCGCTGGAAGTTGATGTCGGTCTCGGTGAATTGCGGGCAGATGTAGCGCACGTAATCGGGCATGCGCCGCAGGATCGTGTCGGTCACGTCTTCCGTGGAATAGCCGCGGGTGGACTTGTCGCGATGGATCTTCTGGATCCATTCGAGGTTGATCACCGGCACCACGCCGATCTTCAGGTCGGCATAGCGGGCGAGGTTGAGGTCGTCCGCCACCACCGCGCCGTGCAGGCCCTCGTAGAAGAGCAGGTCGGTGCCGCCTTCCACGTCTTCCCAGCCGGTGAAGCGGCCGGGCTCGGTGCCGTAGCACTTGGCCTCGTCGGCATCATGGACATAGTGGCGGAAGCGGCCGGAACCGGTCGAGCCATAGTCCTTGAACAGGCTTTCCAGCTCGCCCAGGAGGTTGGTGTCCGGCGAGAAATGGCTGAAATGGCGGTTGCCCTTGGCGCCCTCGGCGGCCATCAGCTCGCGCATCTCGTAGCGGTCGTAGCGGTGGAAGGCGTCGCCCTCCACATAGGCGGCCTTCACCCCCTCGCGGCGGAAGATCTGGTCGAAGGTGCGCTTCACGGACGTGGTCCCGGCCCCCGACGACCCGGTGACGACGATGATGGGATGCTTGATGGACATAGGCGTTGGCCTTCGGTCGGGGTCAGATGAACAGGCCGCGCCGCGCGAACAGCGGCGAGCGCTCGCCGTGGCCGGCGGGCTCGAGGTGATAGCGGGCGACCCGCGCCACCTCGTCGCGCGAGCCGAAGACGAACGGCACGCGCTGATGCAGGCTGGTGGCGCAGAGGTCGAGGATGGCCCCCCGCCCGTCGATGGCCGTGCCCTGGGCCTGCTCCATCAGGAAGGCCACCGGAAAGCCTCGTAGAGCAGGCGCAGGCGGCCGTGGGTGTAGCCCTTCCGCCCGTCGCCGGGATAAAGATAGATGCCGCCGCGCTGGAAGATGCGGTGCGCGTCGGCCACCATGGAGGCCACCCAGCGCATGTTGAAGTCGCGCTCGCGCGGGCCCTTCCGGCCGGCGAGGCAGTCATCCACATAGGCGCGGACGGGGTCGTCCCAGTGGTGGTAGTTCGACATGTTGATGGCGAACTCGGCCGCCCCTTCCTTCACCTTCACGTCGGCATTCACGAGGCGGAACGTGTCGGTGCGATCGAGGGCGAAATGCCAGGTGCCGGCACCCACGGTGAGCATCAGCGCCGTGTGCGGACCATAGACCACGTAGCCGGCGGCGAGCATGTCGCGCCCGTTCTGCAGGAAGGCGGCCACCTCGCCCGCGGCCGATCCGTCCCGGCGCGGGAAGACGGCGAAGATGGTGCCCACCGAGATGCAGGTGTCGATGTTGGACGAGCCGTCCAGCGGATCGATGGCCACCAGCAGCGGCGCGTCCGCGTCGAGCAGCACCGGCGCGTCGTTCTCCTCCGAGGCCACAGCGGCCACCGGGGCCTGCCTCAGGGCGTCGATGACCATGTCGTTGGAGATGATGTCGAGCGCCTTCTGCCCCTCCCCGGCCTCGCCCGACGACAGCGTGCGGGCGAAATCGCCGGCGAGCGGACCCTCGGCGATGCGCCGGGCGAGCTGGGTCGCGCCGACGGCAAGAGCCGCGAGGGTCGTGGCGACATCGCGGCGGCGCGCGTCCTCCCCCGCCCATTCCTCGAGGGCGCAGGCAAGTGTGATTCCCGGTGCGGCGCGATGATCGGCGGTGGGCATGGCGGTCGTCTCCCTGAGGGTCTTCTCCGCGCGACCCGTTCGGCGGGTCGTCATCGGCGTTTTTGGTCCCGCCGCCTCTACGCGTTGCGGGGCTTGTAGTCGGGGGCGTCGATGCCCCCGGAGAACACACGGCTGGCGCGCACGTCGCCTTCGGTGATGGTCGAAAGCGCGGCGCGGTCGGCAAGGCCCCCTTGCTCGAACAGGCGCAGCGACAGGCGCAGGCGCATGCGGTCGAGGGCGTTGCGGATGGACCGCGCATTGGCGAAATTGGGCTGCGCGCGGCGCTTGGTGACATATTCCTCCAGCGCCACCTCGGCCTCGGGACTGAAGGTGTAATCCGCCGCCTGCGCCATGGTCCTGGCGATCTGCACCAGCTCGGCGTCCTCGTAGTCGGGGAAGTCGATGTGGTGAGCGATGCGCGAGCGGAAGCCGGGATTGCTCTCGAAGAAGCGGTCCATGCGGTCCTTGTAGCCGGCCAGGATCACGACGAGATCGTCCCGCTGGTTCTCCATCACCTGGAGCAGGATCTCGATGGCTTCCTGTCCGTAATCCCGCTCGTTCTCGGGCCGGTACAGATAATAAGCCTCGTCTATGAAAAGGACCCCGCCCATGGCCTTCTTGAGAATCTCTTTGGTCTTCGGTGCCGTGTGGCCGATATACTGCCCCACCAGGTCATCCCGCGTCACCGAGACAAGATGACCCCGGCGCACATATCCCAGCCGGTGGAGGATCTGCGCCATCTTGAGGGCGACGGTGGTCTTGCCGGTGCCGGGATTGCCGGTGAACGCCATATGCAGGGTCGGCGCGCCGGAGGTCAGGCCCAGGCTCTCGCGGGCGCGGCCGATGACCAGGTGCGCGGCGATCTCGCGGATGCGGCGCTTGACCGGCTTCAGGCCGATGAGGTCGGCCTCCAGCTCGGCCAGGAATTCAGGGACTTCGCTCTCGGTGAAGAGAGCGCCGAGGTCGAGTCCGCCCGCTGCTGCCTTTGCCGGCAACGCGGCGGACGGTGCGGAAAAGGCGACATCGAGCATGACTCGAACCTCGGCGTTAAGTGGCGCGGTGGGAACGTCCGCGCTGGTGAAGCTTGGGCAAGGGGGCCGGTCAGCCGGCGGCGTACTGCCGGTGCTGGAGGGCGTAGCGCTGGGTGCGGCCGGGGCCTTCGGTGCGCTCCAGGCGGAAGCCGTCCTCGACGGCCGGTCGCTGGACGATGAAGGACAGGCGTACGGTCTCCCAGCCGCGGGTGGAATCGAAGGCGTTCACCCGCACATAGAGCCCGGGATTGGCGCTCCGGCAGGCTTCGACCTCGCCGTAGACGCCGGCGGAGTCGCGCAGGTCGAACATGGGCGGGCCCCACATTTCCCAGTAGGTGTTCCGGGGGTGCGGGTCGTCCGTGTATTCCACCGAGACCGCCCAGCCCTGATCCAACGCATACTGGATCTGGGCCTTGACCTGGGTCGGGGTGAGGTCCGGCAGAAAGGAGAAGGTGCCCTGGGTGATGCGCATGGTGTCCTCCTTCAGGCGACGGAAGCGGTGGGCACGAAATCGGACGTGTCGGTGGAAGCGTAGTTGAAGGTCACCTCGCCCCAGGTATCGAGGGCGGCCCGCAGGGGACGGCACCACTTGGCGGCCTCGACGAGGATCTCGGGACCCTCGTTCCTGATGTCCCGGCCCTCGTTGCGGGCGAGGATCATGACCTCCAGCGCGACGCGGTTGGCGATGGCGCCGGCCTGGATGCCGTCCGGGTGGCCGATGGTGCCGCCGCCGAACTGCAGCACCACGTCCTCGCCGAACAGGTCGATGAGCTGGTGCATCTGCCCGGCATGGATGCCGCCGGAGGCCACCGGCATCACCTTGCGCAGGCCGGCCCATTCCTGGTCGAAGAAGAGGCCGCGGGTGTAGTCGGTCTTCGTCGTCATCTCGCGGCAGACGTTGTAGTAGCCCTGCACGGTCATGGGGTCGCCTTCCAGCTTGCCCACGGCGGTGCCCGCATGCAGGTGGTCGACGCCGGCGAGGCGCAGCCACTTGGCGATGACGCGGAAGGAGATGCCGTGTCCCTTCTGGCGCGTGTAGGTGCCATGCCCCGCACGGTGCATGTGCAGGACCATGTCGTTCTCGCGGCACCAGTTGGAGATGGACTGGATGGCGGTCCAGCCGATGATCAGGTCCACCATCACGATGCAGGAGCCCAGCTCCTTGGCGAACTCGGCGCGGCGGTACATCTCTTCCATGGTGCCGGCGGTGATGTTGAGGTAGTGCCCCTTCACCTCGCCGGTCTCGGCCTGCGCCTTGTTCACCGCCTCCATGCAGTAGAGGAAGCGGTCGCGCCAGTGCATGAAGGGCTGCGAGTTGATGTTCTCGTCGTCCTTCACGAAGTCGAGGCCGCCCTTGAGCGCCTCGTAGACCACGCGGCCGTAATTCTTGCCGGAGAGGCCGAGCTTCGGCTTGGTGGTGGCGCCCAGCAGCGGGCGGCCGAACTTGTCGAGGCGCTCGCGTTCCACCACGATGCCGGTGGGCGGGCCGCGGAAGGTCTTCACATAGGCCACCGGGAGGCGCATGTCCTCCAGCCGGCAGGCCTTCAGCGGCTTGAACGAGAAGACGTTGCCGATGATCGAGGCGGTGAGGTTGGCGATGGAGCCTTCCTCGAACAAATCGAGGTCGTAGGCGACCCAGCAGAAATACTGTCCGGGCTGGCCCGGCACCGGCTCCACCTTGTAGGCCTTGGCGCGGTACATGTCGGCGGCGGTCAGGCGGTCGGTCCACACCACCGTCCAGGTGGCGGTCGAGCTTTCGCCGGCGACGGCGGCGGCGGCCTCCACCGGGTCCACGCCCTCCTGGGGGGTGACACGGAACAGGGCCAGGACATCGGTGTCCTTGGGTTGGTAGTCGCCGTCCCAATAGCCCATCTGGGCATATTTCAGCACGCCGGCGGCGTACCTCTTCTTGGCGTCCTTGATCTGCCCGATGGCGGCGTCGGCACCCATGATGGCGGCCCTCCTTGCTTGTTGAAGGGACCTTGCCTCGCGTCGCGATTTAGGTAAATTTGAATGATGTGAACTCAATATTCAGGAAACCTGAAGTGGCTCACCACTGGACCCTCAAGCAGCTGCGGCTCGTGGCCCTCGCCGCCGCCTCCGGCTCCTACGCCAAAGCCGCGCAGGACATGGGTTTGAGCCCGCCCGCGGTGACCGCGCAGATGAAGGCGCTGGAGGAAGATCTGGGGGTCCCGGTGTTCGAGCGGGCCGACGGCCGCCTGCGACCGACCGCCGCTGGCAAGGAGCTGCTCGCCGCCCAGCAGCGCATCGCCAATGCCCTCGTGGAGGCGGAGCGGGCCATCGCGGCCCTGAAAAGCCCGGAGGCCGGCTCGGTGGTCGTGGGGGTCGTCTCCACGGCGAAGTATTTCGCGCCCATGGCCCTCGCCGCCTTCCGCAAGCGCCGGCCCGAGATCGAGCTGAAGCTGATGATCGGCAACCGCGAGGACATCATCGGCGGCCTCGTCAGCCTCGATCTCGACCTCGCCGTCATGGGCCGCCCGCCGCCGGACCTGGAGGCGCAGACCCAGGTGATCGGCGACCACCCGCACGTGATCATCGCCCCGCCGGCGCACCGCCTCATCGGCTGCCGCCTCGATCCGGCGGACCTGGCGAAGGAGCCCTTCCTGGTGCGCGAGCCGGGCTCGGGTACGCGCATCCTGATGGAACGGGTATTCGGGGAGGCCGGCGTGCCGCAGCCCCCCATCGCCATGGAGATCGGCTCCAACGAGACCATCAAGCAGGCGGTGATGGCCGGCCTCGGGCTGAGCTTCATCTCCGCCCACACGGTGGCCGCCGAGGTGGCGGACGGGCGGCTGGAGGTGCTGGACGTGGCCGGGCTGCCGGCGGTGCGGCAATGGCTCGTGGTGCGGGCGCGGGACAAGCGCCTGCTGCCGGCGGGGCTCGCCCTCCAGGATTTCCTGGCGCGGGAGGGCGGCAGCTTCCTGCCGAAGATGCCGGCCGGCGAAGGCGGAAGGTGCTTCCTGCCCCCGCCGTCGCCGGCCTCGTCCGGGGGATCCGCCGGGCCGAAGCGCCGGCGGTAGGGCGCGCGTTCCCGCGCCGTCCGCTGCGCCGCGTCAGCCGGCGATGGCGCGGCCATCCGGCCCGAAGAAGGGAAAAGGCCCTGGAAATGCGCCGATGAAGCTCCTGTGCGTCACCAGCCGCCCCTCCGCGAACCGGTGCAGCGACAGGCTCGGCGGCTCCATGTGGAAGGTGGGCGGGGCTGCGGGATCGAGGGCGAGGCTCACGGAATGGGCGGGCGCCGGCGCGATGGTGGCCGCAAGCCCGGCGAAGGTGGTCGTCACCGCCCGGTGCACATGGCCGCAGGTGTAGGCCAGCACCTGCGGATGGCGTCGCAGCACCGCCTCCAGCGCCGCCGCGTCGAAGAGGTTCTGCACATCCATGTGGCGGATGCCGGTGAGGAAGGGCGGATGATGGGCGCACACCAGCGCAGGCGTGCCCGGCGCCGCGCCCAGCGCCCGGTCGAGGAAGTCGAGCCCCTCCGCCCCGAGCGTGCCGTGCGGACGGCCATGGACGGTGGAATCCAGCATCACGATGCGGAGCGGAAGATCCTCGACCACATAGTTCACCCGGCCGCCCGCGCAGCGGCCGGCGATCTCGGGAAAGGCGGCGAGGAGGCCGGCCGAGCTGTCGTGGTTGCCGGGAATGGGGAAGACCGGCATGGGCAGCGCCGCCGTGATCTGCCGGAAGCGGGCATGCTCCTGCGGGTCGTCGAAATCGGTGAGGTCGCCGGTGACGATGACCGCATCCGGCCGCGGATCGAGCGCCAGCAGGTGCGCCACGGCGGCTTCGAGGAAAATGGCGGTGTCCACCACGCCATAAGCCAGGCTGCCGGGGCGGCGGATGTGGGTGTCGGTGAGCTGGGCGATGAGCATGGGGTCAGACCAGCGCTATGCGGGCGGGATCAAGGATAAGACCCACCGCCGCCCCGGGGGCGAGGAGCATGTCGGCGGGCGCCTCGGCGACGATGCGGACGCCGCCCGTGCCGGCGAGGATCACACGCTGGCGCGCGCCCTGGAACTCCACCTGCCGGACCTCGAACACCAGCCCGGCTTCAGGCGGCGGGCACAGCCGCGCGGCTTCCGGGCGGAACAGCAGGCGGGCGACGGGCCGGTCCGGCCCCGCGACCGGGACGATGCCCGCCTCCGTCGCGAACCGGCCGCCCTTCACCGCCCCGTCGAGCCGGTTGGTGATGCCGACGAAATCGGCGACGAAATCATCGGCCGGCTGGAAATAGACCTCCCGCGGCGTGCCCACCTGGGCGATGGCGCCGTTGCGCATGACCACGATGCGATCCCCCAGCGCCAGCGCCTCCGCCTGGTCGTGGGTGACGTAGACGGCGGTGATGGCGAGGCGCCGGAGCAAGGCGTCGATCTCGCCGCGCAAATGCTCGCGCAAGGCCGCGTCGAGCGCGGTGAGCGGCTCGTCGAGCAGGATCGCCCGCGGCCGCACCGCCAGCGCGCGGGCCAGCGCCACCCGCTGGCGCTGGCCGCCGGAGAGCTGGTCGATGCGCCGCTCGGAAAGCTGGCCGATGCGCATCATCTCCAGCACGCCGGCCGCCTGCGCCCGCCGCTCCGCCGGGCCGACGCCGCGCACCCTCAGCCCATAGGCCACGTTGTCGACGACGCTCATGTTGGGAAACAGGGCATAGGACTGGAACACCATGCCCACGTTGCGCTTCTCGATGGGCAGAGCGGTGACGTCCACCCCGTCGAACAGAATGCGCCCACCGGCATCGGGCGTCTCCAGCCCGGCGATGAGGCGCAGCAGCGTCGTCTTCCCGCAGCCGGACGGGCCGAGCAGCACCAGCGTCTCCCCCGCCCTCACCTTGAGGTCGAGGGGGGTGAGCGCGCGGGTGCCGTCGGCGAAGGTCTTGCCGCATCCCGAAACGGTGATGGCGGCGCCGGATGCGGCGGTCATTTCGTCCCTCCCGAGGTTGCGCGGCCGAACACCTGGAGGGCGACGAGGAGGGGAACGATCATGACGAAGAAGACCAGGGTATAGGCGCTCGCGATCTCGAGGCGCATGGAGGCATAGCTGTCGGCAAGGCCCACCGGCAGCGTCTTGGTGAGCGGCGTGTGCAGCATCCAGGTGAGGTTGAACTCGCCGATGGAGAGCGTCACCACCATCAGCGCCCCGGCAAGGATGCCGCCCCGCGCATTGGGCACCACCACATGGAAGAAGCGCTGCAACGGCGAGGCGCCGAGCGAGGCCGCCCCCTCCTCCAGCGTGCGCACGTCGACGGCGGCGAGCACCGCCATCACCGCCCGCAGCATGAAGGGCAGCGTGTAGAGCACGTGGCCGGTGAGGATGAAGAGCGGGCTCATGCGGAAGTCGCGGAAGCCGCCATAGGCCAGGATCAAGGCGAGGGCCAAAGCGAGGCCCGGAATGGCGACGGGCAGCGTCACCACCTCCTCCACCAGGCGCGACAGGCGCGAGGGCCGCCGCGCCAGCGCCCAGGCGGCGGGCACGCCGAGCAGCAGCGTCACCCCCAGCGTCCCGAGGGCGATGGCGATGGAGAGCGCAATGGTGCCGGAATAGAGATTCAGCACCTCGCCGATCCAGTTCAGCGTCAGGCCGGAGGAGGGCCCGCGGAAATAGCTCACCGTGAATCCGGCGAGAATGGACGCCCCCGCCGGCACCATCAGGAAAGCGCACGCCAGGAGGGTGACGAGCAGCTGGAAGGCGAAGGTGAGGCGGTGGGGCGGAAGGCCGGATCTCATGGCATCACCCCGCCGCCGCGACGCCGGAGCCGGCGAAGTTGCGGGCCAGCGCCAGCACCGCCCAGGTGATGGCGCCGAGGGCGAGGGACAGAGCGGCGGCGGTGGCGAAGTTCGCGTTGAGGGTGAACTCCGTATAGATGGTCATGGCCAGCACATCGATGCGCGTGGCCAGGGTGAAGGCGGTGCCGAAGGCGCCCATGGCAGTGGCGAAGGCGATGGCACCGGAGGCCATGAGCGCCGGCGCGATCCCCGGCAGGGTCACGTCGCGCAGCACCTCCAGCCGGCCGGCGCCGAGCGAGCGCGCCGCTTCCTCCAGCGCCGGATCGAGCTTCTCCGCCGCCGCCATGAGGGTCACCAGCACCCGCGGCAGGGAGAAATAGACATAGCCGGCGAAGAGGCCCGCCATGGAATAGGCGAACACCCAGCGCCCGAGCCCAAGGCTCATGGAGAGGCTGGACAAAAGCCCCTGCCGCCCCGCCAGCAGGATGACCATGAAGCCCACCACCACGCCGGGGAAGGCGAGGGGCAGGGTGAGCAGGGAGACGAGGAGCGCGCGACCGGGGAAACGGTTGCGCGCCAGGAACAGGGCCACCACCGTGCCGGCGGCCAGCGTCGCCGCCGTCACCGCCGCCGACAGGAGCAGGGTGGCGACGAGGGTCGCGAGGTGCCGTGGATTGGTGAGGATGGCAACGTATTCCGCCAGGCCGTTCGGCCCCGCGCCGGCGACGCCCACGAGCCGCACCAGGGGCAGCACGAAGAAGGCCGCCACGAACAGGAACAGCGGCAGCAGGAACAGGCGGGCGAGGCGGTCGGCGCTATGCATGGCGGTCTTTCGATGGATGCCATGCCCGGCGGGTCAGGGCATGCGGTGTTCGAGCGGGGCCGCGTCCCGTGCCCCGGCCGACCGGAGCGTCAGCGGAGGGAGAGCCGGGACCCAGCGCAACGAACCGCCGAAGGCCTGCCGAACCCGCCGCTGCCGGGGATACGGTCTGCTCCGCAGGATTCGTGTGCTGGGTCCCGGCTCGGCGCTCCGCCTTCGGCTGCGCTTGGCCGGGACATGCGGGCGTTTCTGTTCTTACTTCACCGCGTTCAGATACGCTTCCGAGAACGCCTTCTGGGCGGCTTCCATCTTGGCATAGTCCACCGGCTTGGCGCGGGCATAGTCGGAGGCCGGGAGGAAGCGGCTGGCCACGTCCTTCGGCAGCTCGATGTTGCGCGCCGGGCGCAGATAGGCCTTCGCCCACATGCCCTGCCCCTTGTCGGAGAGCACGTAGTCCAACACCTTCTTCGCCGCCTCGGGATGCGGCGCGCCCTTCACCATGCTCATGACGTAGGGCACCACCACCGTGCCCTCGCACGGAATGACGAAGACGAAATTGCCCATGTCCGAGTAGCGGGCGCGGTAGGCGTTGAAATCGTAGTCGAACAGGATCGGGATCTCGCCCGAGACCACGCGGGCGTAGGAGGTCTGCTTCGGCACGATGGGCTGGTTCGCCTGCAGCTTGCGGAAATATTCGATGCCCGGCCTGAAGTCGTCGAGGGTGCCGCCCAGCGCGCCATTCACCGCCACCGCGCCCACATAGCCGACGAAGGCGGAGGTGGGATCGAGGTAGCCGACGAGGCCCTTGTATTCGCTCTTCAGGAGGTCCGCCCAGCAGGCCGGTACCGGCGTCTTGCCGAGCGCGTCCTTGTTCACGAACAGGCCGAGGGTGCCCGAATGGATGGTGAACCAGTTGCCGTCCGGATCCTTCAGGCCCGCCGGGATGTCGGCAAAACCCTTCGGCTCGTAGGGCTGGGTGACGCCCGCATCCTTCGCCTTGATGCCGAAGGTGACGCCCAGATAGGCCACGTCCGCCACCGGGCTCGCCTTCTCCGCGATGATCTGGGTCAGGGACTGGCCGGAATTCTTGTTGTCCTGCGGCACGTCAATGCCGAGGTCGGCCTTGATCGCCTTCAGCATGCCGCCCCAGTCGGCCCATTCGGGCGGGCAATTGTAGCAGATGGCGTCCGCCGCCACGGCCGGGCGCGCCGGCACGAGGGCGACGGACACGGCGGCAAGGGCACTCGCGGCGAGAACACGGGTCAGGATGCGGCGCATGGCGTCAGCCTCGCGGGTTGGGGGTCGGGGGTGAAGGCGGGTTGCGCGGGACGGCCCGCTTGGGCGCGGCGGCGAGCGTGCCGCCGGGGCGCAGGGTGAAGGGCAGGCGCTCGACGCGCGGTCCCTCGCCCTCCTCCAGCATGGCGAAGAGCATCTCCACGGCGCGCTCGCCCATCCGCCGGGTGGGGGTGTCCACGGTGGCGAGGCTGGGGTTCATGGCCCGCCCCAGGGCGATGCCGTCGAAGCCGGCGAGGGACACGTCGCGCGGCACCGCGAGGCCGAGCTCGCGCAGCGCGCCCGCCACCGAGAGGGCCAGCAGGTCGTTGGAGCACAGGGCCGCGGTGGGCCGGCCGGCGCCGGCGAACAGCCCGGCGAGGGCGGCGGCGTGGCTCGGGGCGTCGCCCAGATAATCGAGCTCCACCGGCGCCTCGGGAGCGAGGCCGGCGGCTTCCATGGCGGCGCGGTAGCCCTCATGGCGGCGCCGCGAGCGGTCGGAGGTGGAGAAGCGGCCGGCGAGATAGGCGATGCGGCGGTGCCCGGCGGCGATCATCGCCCCGGTCAGCGCATGGGTTGCGGCCGCATTGTCCACGCACACCGCCGCGCGGGCGTCCGCGGCCGGCTCATTGTGGATGAGCACGTAGGCGATGCCCTCGGCGTCGAGCAAGTCGAGGGTGGGATTGTGATCGGCGTCGGCGACGGTGAGGAGCAGCCCGGCCACGTTCTGCGCCACCAGCGTTTCCACCAGCTCCGCCTCGCGGCCGGGCTCGTAGTCCGTGGCGGTAAGCAGCAGGGTATGGCCGCGCCGCCGCGCCTCGCCCTCCATGCCGGCGACGGAGGCCGCGAAGACCGGGTTGGTGAGGCTGGGAATGACCACGCCCAGGGTGCGCATGCGCAGGGTCTTCAGCGCCCGGCCGATCTCGCTGGGGCGGAAGCCGAGCTCGGCGACGGCCGTCCGCACCCGCGCTTCCACCTCGGAGCTGGTGGGGGCGGAGCGGTTGATGACGCGGCTCACCGTCGCGATGGAGCAGCCGGCGCGTTCGGCAACCGTGCGGATGGTGACGATGCGGGCCATGATCGATCCTGCGGCGGGCGATGCCGGATGACAACGCGAAACCGTTTTCAGGATCGATACCCACCCCACGCGACGGGCGTGTGACGGCGGGCCCAAAGGCAACAGCGGGCGTGCCGAGGCACGCCCGCTGCGGGGAAGGGACAATCAAGGGCGGCGAGCATCCCTTCCTTCGCGTGGCCTCACCGGGGCGGGAGGCGATCATCCTTCGGTTCGTGGGGCGGACCCATCGGCGGCGGGCCCATGGGAAGAGGCGGGGGCAGGAGAGGCGGGGGCAGGAGCGTCGGCTCGATGCGCGCCAGACGCTCCAGCTGATCCGGTGTCAGCCGCGCTTTCAGAACCTCCACCGCCTGCGCCAGCCGGACACCGGCCTGGCCGGCCTCTGCCACCCGCGCGGCAAAGGCCGAGGTCAGGGCGAAGGCATCCGCCGGCGAAGCCGCGCCAACCCGGTCGGGCGGCGGCGGGGCCACGGCGGGCGGACCGGGCGGCGGCGGAACCGCCGCCTGCAGCGCATCGGTGAAGTCGCGCCACGCATCGAGCTGTCCGGCGCGGATCCCGATCGCGGTTTCCGCCGAGGCGAGGCTGCGGGCGAGGGCCAGCGGACCCGGCGGCGGCCGGCGTCCATCATGGGGGCCGCGCGGCCCCGGCGGGCGGGACGCTTCTTGCGGGCGGGCCTCGGCCGAAGCTCCCTGCATCTCCAGCGCAGCCATGCGCACGGGCTCCTCGCCCGAGGCCTGCGGCAGCCGGTCCTGACTCTTCCTCATGGGCGCCGCGGGCGCGGCGAGAAGGCCCGCCCCAGAAGGGGGAGGATGAGCGCCCCGGCGAGGATCGCCTTGCGGAGTGGTGTCTGCGGCATCGAGTGCCTCCTCAGAACCGTTGATGGGGGCACTGTGGCGGGCGCAGGTTGCTGCCGAAGGTCTCCATATGTCCAAAAGTCACGGCAGCGCCCGGATTTGTGACGCAATGTTGCTGGACTGCGGTGGGCAATATTCGGATGCACGGCAAGCGCGCCGCGTCGGCCGGCTCCTTTATTCTCGAAGGCGCTGCGGCTTCGGCCGCCGGTCCAGGAAGCGGGAGGAGCAAGCGGGTGGAGGCGGGTGCGCACATCCTCGTCGTCGACGACGATCTCGAAATCCGCCGGCTGCTCGGGCGCTACCTGGCGGCGCAGGGCTTCCGGGTGACGACGGCGGGCGACGGGCGCGAGATGCAGGAGAAGCTCGCCACCCAGCGCATCGACCTGGTGGTGCTCGACCTCATGCTGCCCGACGCCTCCGGGCTCGACCTGTGCCGCGGCCTCCAGGCCGGCCCGCGCACGCCGGTGATCCTGCTGACCGCCCTCAAGGAGGACGTGGACCGTATCATCGGCCTCGAGATCGGCGCCGACGACTATCTCGGCAAGCCCTTCAACCCGCGCGAACTGGTGGCGCGCATCCGCGCCGTGCTGCGCCGCTCCGGCCCGCCGGAGGCGACGCCCGCCGATACCCGGGCCTACCGCTTCGCCCGCTTCCGCGCCGAGCCGGAACTGCGCCGGGTCACCGACGAGGCAGGCAGCGAGATACCCCTCACCGGCGCCGAGTTCGACCTGCTCATGGCCTTCCTGGAGCGGCCGGGGCGCATCCTGTCCCGCGACCAGCTGCTCGACATCACCAAGGGCCGCGAGGCCGGCCCCTTCGACCGCTCGGTGGACGTGCTGGTCAGTCGCCTGCGGCGCAAGCTCGGTGACCAGGGGACGTTCCAGATCCTGAAGACCCTGCGCAACGGCGGCTACCAGCTCGCGGTGCGGGTGGAACAGGAGGACGCGGTGTGAGAACCCTGCGCGCGCAGGTCACCGCCATCCTCGTGGTGGCGGTCCTGGTGGTGATCGCCCTCGCCAACAGCGCGTCCTTCTTCCTCTCCCGGCCGCCCGAGCTGCCCTTCGGCGGCATCGGCGCGATCGCCCGCCACGTCGCCGAGACCGCCGACCTGGCCGCCGCCGTGCCCGCCGGCACGCCGGCTCCCGGCCTCTCGACCGCCCCCCGGCCGGCGCGATCGCCGAGGAGCCCACCCGCCGCCTCGCGGAGGCCCTCGCCCAGAACGGCCGGAGCCTTCGGGTGCGCGTGGTGCATCCCGAGGGCGGCGGCCCGCTGGTGACCGCGGCCGGCCTGCCGGACGGACGCTGGCTGGTGATCCGGGATGCCGGTGGCCTGCCGCCGCTGCCGCCCGGCCCGCCCGGAGGCCCCTTCGGCTTTGCCATCTGGCTCACCTGCATGGTGGCGGGCGTGACCGGCGTGGTTGTCCTCGTCGTGCGGCGGCTGACCAAGCCGCTCTCGCTGATCGAGGAGGCGGTGACCCGCATCGGTCCGGACGGCGAGCCGCCGGTGCTGCCGGAGGAAGGCCCGGCGGAGGTCCGTGCCGCCGCCGCGGCCATCAACCGCCTGTCGGCCCGCCTCAAGTCGGCCATGGACAGCCGCATGCGCATCGTGGCCGGCGCGGCGCACGATCTGCGCACGCCGCTGACCCGCATGCGCCTGCGGGCCGAGTTCATCCCCGACGACGAGGAACGGGTCCAGTGGCTCGCCGACCTCGCCGAGCTCGACCGCATCGCCGACAGCGCCATCCGCCTGGTGCGCGAGGAGGTGGAAGGCGGGCCGGAGGAGGTGGTGCGCCTCGATGTGCTGGTGGAGGGGGTCGTCGCCGAGGTGGAGGAAGCCCGCTGCCCGGTCCGCCTCGTGGACGCCGAACCGGCAAGCGTGCGCGGGCGCCCGCTCTCGCTGCGGCGCGCGACGCGCAACCTGGTGGTGAACGCGGCGACCCACGGCGGCGGCGCCCGGGTGGCGGTGCGGCAGGACAACGGCCGCGCGCTGCTGCTCATCGAGGATGACGGGCCGGGCATTCCCGAGGCCCTCATGGGGCAGGTGTTCGAGCCGTTCTTCCGGGTGGACCCGGCGCGCCACGTGAAGATTCCCGGCGCGGGCCTCGGGCTTGCCATCGCCAACGAGATCATCTCGCGGCATGGCGGGCGCCTCGTGCTCGCCAACCGGCCGGGGGGCGGCCTGCTTCAGCAGGTGGAGCTGCCGGCGGTGACGCGGGACGGGGCCGGCGGCTGACGCCCCGGCCCGCGACGCACGGGCAGGGCCCGCCGGCTCAGGCTCAGGCTCAGCGGGTCGGCACCGGCTTCTCGCCGCGATAGTCGTAGAAGCCACGCTGGGTCTTGCGGCCGAGCCAGCCGGCCTCGACATACTTCACCAGCAGCGGGCAGGGGCGGTACTTGGAATCCGCCAGTCCCTCGTGCAGCACCTGCATGACCGCGAGGCAGGTGTCGAGGCCGATGAAGTCGGCGAGCTGCAGCGGGCCCATGGGATGGTTGGCGCCGAGCTTCATGGCCCGGTCGATGGAATCCACGCTGCCGACGCCCTCGTAGAGGGTGTAGATGGCCTCGTTGATCATGGGCAGCAGGATGCGGTTGACGATGAAGGCCGGGAAGTCCTCGGCCACCGCATAGGTCTTGTGCAGGCGGGTGACGAACTGCTTGGAGCTCTCGAAGGTGTCGTCGTCGGTGGCGATGCCGCGCACCAGCTCCACCAGCTCCATCAGCGGCACCGGATTCATGAAGTGAATGCCGATGAAGCGCTCCGGCCGGTCGGTGGAGGCGGCGAGCCGGGTGATGGAGATGGACGAGGTGTTGGAGGCGAGCATCGCCTCCGGCTTCACCACCGCGCAGAGGCCGGCGAAGATCTTGCGCTTCACCTCCTCCTTCTCGGTGGCGGATTCGATCACGAGATCGCACTCGGACAGGCCCTCGACCTTCTCCGCCGCAACGATGCGGCCGAGCGCCTCGTGCCGGGCCTCCTCGGTCACCACGCCCCTGGACACCTGCTTGGCCATGTTGCCGTTGATGGTGGCAAGGCCCGAGCGGATGCGGTCGGGATCCGCGTCGTGGAGGGCCACGTCATAGCCGGCGAGGGCGCAGACGTGCGCGATGCCGTTGCCCATCTGGCCAGCGCCGATGACCCCGACCTTCTTGATCTCGAGCGGCATGATTCTCTCGTTTTTCGCCTGTAAGCCGGGGGGAGAGCCGGCGCCCTGGTGGCCGCGGCCGGGATGCGCCCGGCCGCCTGCTCCTGATCCTATCCCTTCGCCTTGGCGATTTCCGCCTTGAGCTCGGGGATGACGGTGTTGATGTCGCCGACGAGGCCGTAGTCGGCCACCTGGAAGATGGGGGCCTCCTCATCCTTGTTGACGGCGACGATGACCTTGGAATCCTTCATGCCGGCCAGGTGCTGGATCGCTCCGGAGATGCCCAGGGCGATGTACAGCTCGGGGGCCACCACCTTGCCGGTCTGGCCCACCTGCCAGTCGTTCGGGGCATAGCCCGCGTCCACCGCGGCGCGCGAGGCGCCCACCGCCGCGCCCAGCACGTCGGCCAGGGGCTCGATCAGCTCGGCGAACTTCTCCCGCGAGCCCAAAGCGCGGCCGCCGGAGACGATGATCTTCGCCGCGGTCAGCTCCGGGCGGTCGGAGGCGGCGATGCTCTCTTCCACGAAAGTGGAGATACCGGGATCGGCCACCGCCGGGATGCTCTCGATGGCCGCCGCGCCGCCCTCGCCGGTGGCGGCGAAGGAGGCGGTGCGCACCGTGATCACCTTCTTGGCGTCACCGGACTTCACCGTCTGGATGGCGTTGCCCGCATAGATGGGCCGCTCGAACGTGTCGGGCGCCACAACCTTGGTGATGTCGGAGACCTGCATCACGTCGATGAGCGCCGCGACGCGCGGCAGCACGTTCTTGGCCACCGCGGTGGAGGCGCCGACGATCGCGTCATAGCCCGGCGCCAGCGCCACGATCAGCGCCGCGAGCGGCTCGGCCAGGCGGTGCGCATAGAGCGCGTCGTCCGCCAGCAGCACCTTCTCGACGCCGGCGAGCTTCGCCGCGGCGTCCGCCACGCCTTGCGCGCCCTGGCCGGCGACGAGGACATGCACCGGTCCGCCGAGGGCGGCGGCCGCGGTGAGGGCCTTGGCGGTGACGCCGTTGAGAGCCGAATTGTCGTGTTCGGCAAGCAGCAAGACAGCCATCAGATCACCCCCGCCTCGTCCTTGAGCTTCGCCACCAGCTCGGCCACCGAGCCCACCTTCACCCCCGCCTTGCGGCCGGACGGCTCGGCGGTCGAGAGCACGGTGAGGCGCGGCGCCACGTCGACGCCGTAGTCGGCGGGCGTCTTCTCGGCGATGGGCTTCTTCTTCGCCTTCATGATGTTGGGCAGCGAGGCGTAGCGCGGCTCGTTGAGCCGCAGGTCGGTGGTGACGATCGCCGGGCCGTTGAGCTTCACCGTCTGCAGGCCGCCGTCGATCTCGCGGGTCACCGCCACGCCGCCGTCCTCGATGGAGACCTTGGAGGCGAAGGTGCCCTGCGGCCAGCCGAGCAGGGCCGCCAGCATCTGGCCGGTCTGGTTGCAGTCGTCGTCGATGGCCTGCTTGCCGAGGATGACCAGGCCGGGGGCTTCCTCGCCCACCACGCCCTTGAGGATCTTGGCCACCGCCAGCGGCTCCACCACGCCGTCGACCTTCACCAGGATGCCGCGGTCGGCGCCCATGGCCAGCGCCGTGCGCAGGGTCTCGGAGGCCTGCGCCGGCCCGATGGACACCGCGATCACCTCGCTCGCCTTGCCGGCTTCCTTCAGGCGAAGCGCCTCTTCCACCGCGATCTCGTCGAACGGGTTCATGGACATCTTCACGTTGGCGAGCTCCACGCCCGACCCGTCCGACTTCACCCGGACCTTCACGTTGTAATCCACCACCCGCTTAACGGGCACCAGGATCTTCATAGAGGCGTGCTCCCCGTTCCCCGAAATTGCGACCGGCGGTCGAAAAATCGCCCCCGTCGCCGTGACTTCCGCTTATTCCCTGCGATGCAGCATTTCTTGCGGGCCGGCAACGTAGGAGGGGGCCGAAAGTGTGTCAACGCTCGCCTTTTGGCCCCGCCGGCCGGCTCGGCACGCCGGAGGGATCGCGATCGAACAGCGCGACGCCGGGCCGGCGCATCACCGCCACCAGCAGCGCGCCGCAGAGGAAGCCGCCGAGATGCGCCCACCAGGCGGTGTCCTGGTCCTGCGCGGCCAGGATTTGCCACACCTGGAGCGCGAACCATGCGCCGATGACCCAGTAGGCCGGCACCCTGAGCGGAATCTTCAGGAGGATCAGCGCCCACAGGCGGATATTGGGGTGGAGCACCAGATAGGCCGCGATCACCCCCGCCACCGCCCCCGACGCGCCCACGAGGGGCGTCTCGGACGAGGGATTGGAGAGAATGTGCGCCGCCCCGGCCAGCATGCCGCACAGAAGGTAGAAGGCGAGGAAGCGGGCATGGCCCATGGCATCCTCCACATTGTCGGCGAACACCCACAGGAAAGCCATGTTGCCGATGAGGTGCAGCCAGCCGCCATGCAGGAACATGTAGCTGACGAGGGTCAACGCCGGCGGCAGCCGTTCATAGCCCGGCGGGAGCATCGCCTCCCCGGTCACCACGGCGGGAATGGCGCCGAAGGCGAGGACGCCGGCCTCGCTCACCTCGCCGAACGCCCCGTGCTGGAGCACCACGAAGACGAAGACGTTCAGCGCCAGCAGCGCCCAGGTGACATAAGGGCGCACCACGTGCTCGAGCGGATTGGCGTCGGCGATGGGAACGAACATCCCGCAGGCATCCCGGCAAAGCGGGGCCGGCCCGGCGCGGCGCGCCCGGCCCTCGTCCCGCGCCCCCAGCTTAAAGGGTTTTCCGACGCGGTGGGCAGCGGTTCGCGCGAAGAAAACGCCGCATGCAGCAGGGGCACAGGGCGCCGCCGGCGCCGGCTACCGGTTCGCCCCCGGCACCCAGAGCACGTCGGCGGCGCCCCGCGCATTGGCGTAGCGGCCGGCGACGAACAGGAGGTCGGACAGGCGGTTCACGTAACTGATGGCCGGCCGGCCGACCGTGCCTTCCGCCTGGTGGGACAGCTCCACCATGATTCGCTCGGCCCGCCGGCAGATGGTGCGGGCGAGGTGCAGGTGCGCGGCGGCCGGGGTCCCCGCCGGCAGGACGAAGGAGGTGAGCGGCGACAGCTCGGCGTTCAGCGTGTCGATGTCCTGCTCGAGCCGCGCCACCTGCGCCGGCACCATGCGCAGCGATGCGCCGGGCGCCTCGTCCGCCGCCGGCGGCACGCACAGGTCCGCCCCGAGGTCGAACAGGTCGTTCTGCACGCGGGTGAGGATGGCATCCAGCGCCGCCTCCCCGGCCAGATGCAGCCGGGCGATGCCGATGGCGGCGTTGGCCTCGTCCACCGCGCCATAGGCCTCCACCCGCAGGTCGTACTTGGGTACCCGGGCGCCGGTGCCGAGGCCGGTGGTGCCGTCGTCACCGGTACGCGTGTAGATCTTGTTCAGCTTCACCATGCCCTGTGTCCCCCGCGCCCTGACTTAGCGGCCCATGCCCATGGCGAAGATGGTGATCATCACCAGGATGATCGCCAGGAACTGGAACAGCACGCGCAGCTGCATGAGCCGCTGCGAGCGCTGCGGCGAGCCGCCCGAGGCGAAGTTGAACAGGCCGAGGAACAGGACGCCCGCCACCAGCAGCAAAGCGAGCGGGATGAAGAGATAGATGGACCAGTGGAGCATGTCGGCCACCCCTTGGTGCGGACGCTTGATGCGGACCTTCGCGCAGCGCATTGGCGCGGTGCGCCGCCTCAGTTGAGGACGACGATGGCCGCGTTCAGCGTCGAGGCGTAGCACACCCAGGCGAGATAGGGCACCAGCAGCCCGCCGGCGGTCCGGTCCACCCGGAACGCCGCGCGCACCGCGAGCGCCAGTACGACGATGAGGACGGCGATGACGGCGAGGCCGGCGCGCGGCGCGTGCAGGCCGAAGAACACCGGCGACCATAGGGCGTTCAGCGCGAGCTGGGCCAGGAAGAGGCGGATGGCCGTGCTCCGCTGCTGCGACGGCGGCACGCGGTCCCACAGCCGGAACAGCGCCAGCCCCATCAGCAGATAAAGCACGCTCCAGGCCACGGGAAAGGCCGGGTTGGGCGGCGTCCAGGCCGGCTTCACGAGACCCTGGTACCAGCCCGGTATGGCCGGCGCCGTCACCGCCCCGCCCACCAGCGCCACCGCCGCCACCAGCAGCAGGCAGCCGAGCAGGCGCAGCCGCGCGCGGGCGCAGGGCGAGAGGGAGGGGGTGTGGATCAGGGACATGGCACGCACATGGCTGGCTCCGCCACCGTGATGCCCCGGACAAGCCCGGCCATGACGGCGGTGGAGGAAGGGCGCCGCTCGATCTGAATCTCGATCCGCGCTAGGTGGCGATGTGGCGGCTGATCTCGTCCACCGGCAGCTTCACCAGGTCCTTGGCGATCTCGCCGTCTATGCACGCCTTCACCTTCGCGCTCAACACCTCGCGCAGGGTGCCGAGGGCCCTGGGCGGGGCGACGAGAAGGATGCGCGGCGCCTCCCCCGCGCTCACCATCTCGCCCAGGCGCCCGGCGACCCGCCCGAGAAAGGCCACCTCGGCCTGCAGGTGCAGGTCGGTCTCCTCGGTCGCGCTGCGGGCGACGGTGGCGGATTCGTGCACCCGGCCGGGCCGGTCGGTGCCGAGCGCGGCAGTGCTGGGGTGAGGCTCAGCGAAGCTTTCCAGCACCGTGAGGCGCGGCGCCGTCGCGACGCCCAGGTCGGCCAGCACGACGGCCTTGGCGCCGTCACACACCACCACGAGGCGGTGCGCCTTGTCGTACTTCGTCATCCGAGCCTCCTTGTTCTGTTGGTTTCAGCATTGCACCGACTGCGCGCCCCGCCTTGACCGGGGTCAAGCGACCCACGCCGCCCGCCTGCGACGGAGTGCGCCGCCGGCCTGTGTTGCCTTGCGGGAGGGGGCATGAGAGCATTGAAATTCAGCGTTTTCCGGGCGGCGCATCCGCCCGGTGAAGGCCGGCCGCCGGCAGCGGCCGGGAAAGGGGTTCGCGATGCCTTTCCTCGTCAGATTCCTGGTGCGGCACGCCGGGATCGGCGTCGGCGTGGCCGCGATCTTCGTCGCGCTCCTCGTCGTCCTCGACGTGGCCCACCTCGGCACGCTCCTCGCCACCTCGCCGGACGGCCTGCTTGCGGTTGGGGTGCTCACGTTCGCCCTCGGCCTCACCTTCGGGAGCGTGCAGATGGGCTTTGCCGTGATGCTCCTCGGCGCCCGCGACGAGCCCCCGTCCGGCCGGGGCAGCCGGCTGACGCGGCTGGTGCCGCGCCACGCCCGCGTGACCGCCGGCCGCTGAAGAGCCGGCAGGGCGCGCGCCGCCCGGCGCCGGGAGCCGGAAGCGGCGGGCCGGGATGGGCCGGAGAGGGCGCCTGGCACCATTTCACCCGCAGCGGTCCGGTGATATAGGAACGTTCTAATAAAATGACGGCGGGCCGGGTTTCCACCGCCCGCACAACGCCCGGATCGCCATGACCGTCCCACCGTCACTCGACGCGGCGCTCTCCCCGCCGCGCGTCGGCCTGTTCTGCACCTGCCTCGTGGACACCATCCGTCCCTCGGTGGGATTTGCGGCGGCAAAGCTGCTGGAGGAAGCCGGCTGCGAGGTGGAGGTCCCGCTCCAGACCTGCTGCGGCCAGCCCGCCTTCAATTCCGGCGACCGCGCCACGTCCCGCGCGCTGGCCGAGCAGGTGATCTCGGCCTTCGAGAATTTCGACTATGTGGTCGCCCCTTCCGGGTCCTGCGCCGGCATGATCAAGGCCCACTATCCGGAGCTCTTCACCGGCGAGCCCGACTGGACCGGCCGGGTGGACCGCTTCTGCGCCAAGGTGTTCGAGCTCGTCTCCTTCCTGGTGGACGTGCGCGGCGTGACCCATGTGGACGCAGCTTACCCTGGCACCGCCACCTATCACGACAGCTGCTCGGGCCTGCGCGAGCTGGGCGTGAAGGGGCAGCCGCGCCGGCTGCTGGCCTCGGTGGACGGCCTCGCTCTGGTCGAGATGCAGGACGCGGACACCTGCTGCGGGTTCGGCGGCACCTTCTGCGTGAAGTATCCCGACGTCTCCAACGCCATCGTGGAGAAGAAGACCACCAACATCGTCGCCTCGGGGGCGGACACCCTGATCGCCGGCGACCTCGGCTGTCTCATGAACATGGCGGGCAAGCTCCAGCGCGAGGGGCGCGCCGTCGCGGTGCGCCATGTGGCCGAGGTGCTCGCCGGAATGGGCGCCGAGCCCGCCCTCGGCATGCCGGCGACGGTGGAGGCGCGGGCGGAGACGGCGAGGGCGAAACGATGAGCGTCGAGATCACCTCCCCGCACTTCAAGGCCAACGCGCGCGAGGCCCTTGCCGACGCGCCGCTGCAGCAGGCCCTCGCCAAGGTCGGCCCCGGCTTCATCGGCAAGCGCGCCGCCGCCGCCGGGAAGCTGCCCGAGTTCGAGGCCCTGCGCGACAGCGCGCGGGACATCAAGGACCATACGCTGGCGCACCTCGACCTCTATCTGGAACGCTACGAGGCCAAGGTGAAGGAGGCCGGCGGCCACGTGCACTTCGCCGTGGACGCGGCCGAGGCGCGCGACATCATCACCCGGATCTGCCGCAGCCTCGACGCGAAGACCGTCACCAAGGGCAAGAGCATGATCTCCGAGGAGATCGGCCTCAACGACCACCTTGAAGCCGCCGGCATCGAGCCGGTGGAGACGGACCTCGGCGAATATCTCATCCAGATCCGCGGCGAGGCGCCCTCGCACATCATCGCCCCCGCCATCCACCTCAACAAGGAGCAGGTGGAAGCCGACTTCCGGCGGGTGCACACGCACCTCTCGCCCGCGCGCAACCTCTCCGAGCCCACCGCGCTGCTGGCCGAGGCGCGCGGCGAGCTGCGCCAGCGCTTCCTCGCGGCGGACGTGGGCATCACCGGGGCCAACTTCCTGGTGGCGGAGACCGGCACCTCCATCATCGTCACCAACGAGGGCAACGGCGACCTCACCCAGACCCTGCCCAAGGCGCACATCGTGCTCGCCTCGCTGGAGAAGCTGGTGCCGACCCTGGAGGACGTGAGCCAGCTGCTGCGCGTGCTGGCCCGCTCGGCCACGGGCCAGGAGATGAGCGTCTACACCACCTTCTCCACCGGCCCGCGCCGCCCCGACGACGTGGACGGGCCGGGCGAATACCACGTGGTGATCCTCGACAACGGCCGCTCCGGCATGCTCGGCGGGCAATTGCGCGAGATGCTGCGCTGCATCCGCTGCGGCGCCTGCATGAACCATTGCCCGGTCTATCACGCGGTCGGCGGGCACGCCTACGGCTGGGTCTATCCCGGCCCCATGGGCGCGGTGCTCACGCCGTCCCTGATCGGCATCGAGAAGGCCGCCAACCTGCCCAACGCCTCCACCTTCTGCGGCCGCTGCGAGGAGGTGTGCCCGGTGCGCATCCCGCTGCCCAAGCTGATGCGGCACTGGCGGGAAAAGGAGTTCGAGCGCCACCTCACGCCGGCGCCGCAACGCTTCGGCCTGGCGGTCTGGGGCTTCTTCGCGCGGCGCGGCTGGCTCTACCGGCCGGCGACCCGCCTCGCCATGGGGATGCTGGCCCTCGCCGGGCGGCGCAAGGGGCGCTTCGCCTCCCTCCCCCTCGCCGGCGGCTGGACCCGCCACCGCGACTTCCCCGCCCCGGAGGGCGGCACCTTCCAGGCCCAGTGGCGCGCCCGCAAGGCGGCGGAAGCCGACGCGCGCGCCGCCAAGGGAGCGGCCCGATGACCTCCTCGCGCGATACCGTCTTCGCTTCCGTCCGCCGCGCGCTCGGCGTCACCTCCCGCGAGGCGCCGCGCCTGCAGGAGGTGGGCGACCGCATCGCCGGCCACCCGCGCGGGCTCGTCCCGGCCCGGGCGCAGGTGCCGCCGGCCGAGTGCATCGCCCTGTTCAAGGAGATGGTCCTGGCCGCGGCGGCCAGCATCGATCACCTGCCGTCGGCGAATCAGGTGCCGGCCGCCGTCGCCGCCTACCTGCGCGGACGCAACCTGCCGCCGACCATCCTGCGCGGCGCCGATCCCCGGCTCTCCGCCCTGCCGTGGGGACAGGAGCCCAATCTCGACGTGTGGATCGGCCCGTCCGACGGGCGCCAGCTCGCCGGCCTCTCCCACGCCTTCGCCGGCATCGCCGAATCGGGAACGCTGGTGATGCTGTCCGGCCCGGACAATCCGAGCACGCTCAACCTGCTGCCCGACCATCACCTGGTGGTGGTGGACGCGGCCGACGTGACCGCCGACTACGAGACCGTGTGGGGACGCATCCGCGCGCGCTTCGGCGCGGGCATCATGCCGCGCACGGTCAACTGGATCACCGGCCCCTCCCGCTCGGCGGACATCGAGCAGACCCTGCTTCTGGGCGCCCACGGCCCGCGCAGCCTGCACGTTCTGCTGGTGGGCGAGCCGGTCTGACGCCGGGAGCGCCGGAGCCCGGCGCCGGCCTCGGATGCTTTCCGTTACGCCAGAGACATGATGCAGCAACGCCACGCGGCCGCGAAAAATGGGCCCCCCGGCGCGGGATGCTGCGCCGGTTAACCATTCGGTTGTTGCCCGGGGCGGGTTTTGGCGGCAGAAATCCGCCATCATCAAGGACGGTGACACATGAAGTCCGGCTTGCGCTTGATTCTGGCGTTGCTTGCAGCGCTCGTCGTTTTCTGTGCGGTGGAGCCGGCCTCGGCCCAGCAGTCCCGGGGCCATGTCTATTTGCTGCGCGGCCTCGCCAACGTGTTCTCCCTGGGCATGGATGACCTTGCCGCGAAGATGAACGCCCGCGGCATCCGCGCCTCGGTGCACGAGTACGGCCAATGGGCCTCCCTCGCCGACGCCGCCGCGGCAGAGAGCCGGGCCAACGGCAACGCCCCCATCATGATCATCGGTCACTCGCTCGGGGCCGATGCCGCCGTGGAGATGGCCGAGCGGCTGACCGCCCTGGGCACCCCGCCCAAGCTGGTGGTGACCTTCGATCCGGTGGGCGTCACCCAGGTCGGGCCGTCGCTGGGCTATTTCGTGAACTACTACCAGTCCAACAACGGCTACGGAAAGCGGCTGACCGCCGCCGCGGGCTTCCGCGGCAACATCGTCAACCGCAACCTCAACGCCCTCGGCAACATCGATCACTTCAACATCGAGAAGTCGCCGCGGCTGCATGAGGAGGTCATCAGCCAGGTGCGGTCGATGACGGTCAAGCCGAAGCCCAAACCCAAGCCGGCGGCGCCCACGGAGCCTGCGGCCCCCGCCGCTCCCGGCACCCAGGCCGCCACCAAGCCCGGCGCGCCGGGCTGAGGCGCCACACCCGCGCGGAGCCGCCAGGGGCCTCGTCCCTGTCGTGAATATCTCGCGCCGGGCTATGCCAGCCCCACTATGCCAGCCCCAGGGCGCGTATTCCGGCAGCCGTCGCCATGGCCGCCAGCACCGCGGCGAAGTCGCTGCCGGTGAGCTTGGCGGCGAGGAAGGCGGCGGCGAGGCCGCCCAGCATGGCGCGGTCACCATGCACCGCCCCCGGCGCCAGCAGCGCCACCAGCACCGCCCCCGGCAGGCAGTCGAGCACCCGCCGCACCCGCGGCGTCACCGGGATCAGCCGCATGGCCAGGTAGCCCACCGACCGGTTGAAGGCGGTGGCGAGGGCCATCACGCAGATGGCGACGATGGTTCCGGCGTCAGCGTCCATCTTCGGTAAACCCACCCGCGAGCGCGCCGGCCAGCGCGCCGACGACGATGAACCACCAGCCCGGCAGCAGGAACGAGACGGCGACGGACACGATCGCCGCCACCCCCCATCCCACCGCCTCGCGCCGGCCCTTCCAGTTGGGCAGCAGCATGGCGACGAAGAAGGCCGGCACCACGAGATCGATGCCCACCGCCTTCGGGTCTGGAATGCCGCCGCCGATCACGTGCCCCACCATGGTGGCGAGCACCCAGACCACCCAGGTGAGCAGGCCGGAGCCGACGAAGAAGCCCGCATCCCGCCCGCCCTCGGCGTGATAGCGCAGCGTCGCCGCCCAGTTGTTGTCGGCCAGCAGCATCAGGGCCGGATAGACCTGCCACGCCGGCAGCGGCGCGAGCCAGGGGCGAAGGGACGCCGCCATCAGCACGTGGCGCATGTTCACGGTGAAGGTCAGGAAGCCGAGGGCGAGCAGCGTCCCCAGGGTCCAATGTTCGGTCCAGCCCTCCAGCGCCACCATCTGGGCGAGGCCGGCGAAGATGAGGCCGCTGGAAAGCGTCGCCTCCAGCAGCGAAAACCCCTTCTGGACGCTCGCCGCGCCGAAGGCCATGCCGAACGCGGCGATGCCCGGCATGAGCGGCAGCATGGTGCGGGCGCCTTCGAGGGCGACGGCGAAGGTGATGGGGACGTGGGCGGGCTTGGTCATGTGCGGGGGCGGGGGGCAGAAGAATCGCGGGGTGTGCGTCGCGGCATACAGCCTTTTCTCCCGCCGGAACAGGATGGCCCACCCGTTTTCGGCAGGCCCGGCGCGCAGGGGTCGGGCCGGCGGGCGGGTCCGCGAGCGGGCCTGCGGCTCACCCGTGCCCGGGATCGAGCAGGTGGGACAGGCCCTCGTCCCAGGGCGGCACGCCACCATGCACCTGGCCGTAGAGGGCGGCCAGGTGGTCGATGAAGACGCGCACCTTCTGCGGCAGGAAGCGCCGCGAGGGATAGACCGCGAACAGGCCCACCCGGCGCGAGGCGTGCCAGCGCGGCAGCACCACCCTCAGCGCGCCCGAGCGCAGCTCCGGCCCCACATCCCAGGTGGAGCGCAGCGCGATGCCCACGGAGGCGAGCACCGCCTCGCGCACCACCTCGTTGGAATTGGTGCGCAGCTGGGAATGCACGCGCAGCGTCACCGACCCGTCCGGCCCCTCCAGCCGCCACGGGTCCTGGCCGTGGGTGGCGAGCAGCACGTGGTCGGAGAGGTCGGCGATGTGCTGCGGCTCCCCGGCGCGGTCGAGATAGGCCGGCGTCGCGCACAGCACCCGGTGGACCGGGGCGAGGCGGCGCGCCACCAGGCTCGAATCGTCGAGGTCGGCGATGCGCACGGCCACGTCGAAGCCCTCGCCGACGATATCCACGAACGAATCGGAGAGCTCGAGATCGATGGTGAGGCCGGGATTTGCGGCCAGCAGCGGCAGTAGGTGCGGCGCGATATGCAGCCGCCCGAACGAGGTGGGCGCCGACACCCGGAGCAGGCCGCGCGCCTCGGTGGACTTGCGGGCGAGCTGGCTCTCCGCCTCCTCGATGGAGGCGAGGATGGCCACCACCCGCTCGTAGAAGCCCTGCCCCGCCTCGGTGAGGGTCACCTTGCGGGTGGTGCGCTGGAACAGCCGCGCGCCGAGCCGCTCCTCCAGCCGCTGCACCCGCTTCGACACCACCGGCGGCGACAGGCCCATCTCCCGCCCGGCCGCCGAGAGGCTGCCGGCCGTAACGATGCGGGCGAAGATTTCAAGGTCACCGAGATTGCCGATCATCCGCCGGGCCGCCTCCCGTACCGGTCTTGAGGCCGATTGTTTTGGATCGTGACGTCATCTTTATCCGCAGGGGAAACAATCCGCGACGTTTTTTCCCGCTGAACCGATTATAGTTGCTCCAACAAGAACGGCCTCAAGGGACGCCGACATGACGGGAACAGCTCCGGGCCTCAGGCTTCCGGAAGCGGACGCGCGGGTCCTCGCCCGCCGGGAGGAGATCGTCGCCAGCCTCCGGGCCCTCGTGCCCGGCGAGGGCGTCATCGCCCATGAGCGGGAGATGCGCCCCTACGAATCGGACGCGCTGACGGCCTACAGGCAACTGCCCCTCGTGGTGGTGCTGCCGAGCACCGTCGAGCAGGTGGCGGCGGTTCTCAAATATTGCCACGACAACGAGATCCGCGTGGTGCCGCGCGGCTCCGGCACGTCGTTGTCCGGCGGGGCGCTGCCGCTTCAGGATGCGGTGCTGCTCGGCATGGGCAAGTTCAGCCGCATCCTCGACATCGACACCGACAACCGCTGCGCCGTGGTGCAGCCGGGGGTGACCAACCTCGGCATCTCCAAGGCGGTGGACCATCTCGGCTTCTACTATGCGCCCGATCCCTCCTCGCAGATCGCCTGCTCCATCGGTGGCAACGTGGGGGAGAATTCCGGCGGCGTGCACTGCCTGAAATACGGGCTCACCACCAACAACGTGCTCGGCGTCGAGATGGTGCTGATCACCGGCGAGATCGTGCGCCTCGGCGGCAAGCACCTGGATGCCGGCGGGCTCGACCTGCTGTCGGTGATCATCGGCTCCGAGGGACTGCTGGGCGTGGTCACCGAGGTGACGGTGCGCCTGCTGAAGAAGCCGGACACCGCCCGCGCTTTGCTGGTGGGCTTTCCCACCTCGGAGGATGCCGGGGAGTGCGTGGCCAAGATCATCGCCGGCGGCATCATCCCGGCGGCCATCGAGATGATGGACAGGGACGCCATCGCCGCCGCCGAGGCCTTCGTGAACGTGGGCTATCCCCTCGACGTGGAAGCCCTGCTCATCGTCGAGCTGGACGGGCCGGAGGCCGAATGCGCCCACCTGCTGGAGGAGGTGACGCGCCTCGCCAAGGGCTGCAACTCGGTCACCCTGCGCGTCTCCACCAGCGAGGCCGAGCGCCTCGGCTTCTGGGCCGGGCGCAAGGCGGCGTTCCCGGCGGTGGGGCGCCTGTCGCCCGATTACCTGTGCATGGACGGCACCATCCCGCGCCGCCAGCTGCCGTTCGTGCTCGCCCGCATGCGCGAGCTGTCGGCGCAGTACGGCCTGCGCGTCGCCAACGTGTTCCATGCCGGCGACGGCAACCTGCATCCGCTGATCCTCTACGACGCCAACGCCCCGGGCGAGCTGCACGCGGCGGAGAGCTTCGGCGCCGACATCCTGCGCCTGTGCGTGGAGGTGGGCGGCGTGCTCACCGGCGAGCACGGGGTGGGGGTGGAGAAGCGCGACCTCATGCCCACCATGTTCAACGAGGTGGACCTGGCGCAGCAGCTGCGCCTGAAATGCGCCTTCGACGACAAGAGCCTGCTCAATCCCGGCAAGGTCTTCCCGACGCTCTACCGCTGCGCCGAAATGGGCCGCATGCACGTGAGCGGCGGCGCCCTGCCTTTTCCGGACCTGCCGCGCTTCTAGCGCGCCGCCCATCCGAGGCCATTTCATGAGCGACATCATCGCAGCGCGCGACGAGGCGGAGGTCGCGGACGCAGTCCGCTCCACCCTCGGCGCCGGCAAGACCCTTGAGATCCGCGGCCATGGCTCCAAGCGTGCCCTGGGCCGCCCGAGCCAGACCGACCTGACCCTCGATCTGTCCGCCCTTTCCGGCGTCACCCTCTACGAGCCGGAGGAGCTGGTGCTCTCCGCCCGCGCCGCCACGGCCCGCGCCGACATCGAGGACATGCTGGCGGCGAGCGGGCAGATGCTCGCCTTCGAGCCCATGGACCTCGGCCCCCTGCTGGGCGGCCCGGCCGGCGCCGGGACCCTCGGCGGGCTGTTCGCGGTCAATTTCTCCGGTCCCCGCCGCATCAGCCACGGCGCGGTGCGCGACCATGCGCTGGGCATCAAGGCGGTGTCCGGCCGCGGCGAGCCGTTCAAGTCCGGCGGGCGGGTGGTGAAGAACGTCACCGGCTACGACCTGCCGCGCCTGATGGCAGGCGCCTTCGGTACCCTGTGCATCGCCACCGAGGTCACGCTGAAGGTGCTGCCCCGCCCGCCCATGGCGGAGACGGTGGTGGTGCGCGTGGCCTCTCCCGAGGCTGCCGCGGCCGCGCTCTCCGCCGCCATGGGCTCGTCCTGCGAGGTCTCCGGCGCGGCCTTCCTGCCGGAAGGGGTGGCCGGGCGCATTCCCGGCCTGTCGGGCTCCCCCGCGGTGGTGACGCTCCGGCTGGAGGGCGTGGCACCGTCCATCGCCGCGCGGCGGATCATGCTGCGCGACGTGCTGGCGCCGTTCGGTGCGGCCGACGTGATCGAGGCGGACGCCTCCCATGCCCTGTGGCTGGCGGTGCGGGACGTCGCGCCGTTCTGCGGCCTCGGCGAGCGCTCGGTCTGGCGGATCTCCACCCGTCCCACCGCCGGCCCCGCTCTGGCCGCCCGGCTCGCGGCCGACCTGGGCGGCGAGGCCTATTGCGACTGGGCCGGCGGCCTCATCTGGCTGTGCCTGCCCGGCGATGCTGCCCACGCCGAGGCGGTGCGCGCGGCGCTGGCGCCGCAGGGCGGACACGCCACCCTGGTCCGCGCCAGCGCGGCGGAGCGCGCCCGCACGGCGGTGTTCCAGCCCCTCGAAGGCGCGCTCGCGGCGCTGACCAAGCGGGTAAAGGAAAGCTTCGACCCCGGCCTGGTGCTCAATCCCGGCCGCATGCATGCGGGGATGTGAGATGGCGCGCTCGTGCCTTTTCCCGCCCCCGTTCCCGCCCTTCACCCTGTCCCGCTTTCACGGCTGAGCGTCCATGCAGACCCACTTCTCCCTCGCCCAGCTGGCCGACCCGCACATCCAGGACGCGGACAGGATCCTGCGCGCGTGCGTCCATTGCGGCTTCTGCACCGCCACCTGCCCCACCTACGTGCTGCTGGGCGACGAGCTCGACTCACCGCGCGGGCGCATCTACCTCATCAAGGACATGCTGGAGAACGGCCGGCCGGCGACGACCGAGGAGGTCAAGCACATCGACCGCTGCCTCTCCTGCCTGTCCTGCATGACCACCTGCCCCTCGGGCGTGAACTACATGCACCTGGTGGACCAGGCCCGCGTCCATATCGAGAAGACCTATTCGCGCCCCGCCGCCGACCGGCTCATCCGCACCCTCCTGGCCAAGGTGCTGCCCTATCCGGACCGGTTCCGCCTCGCCCTCATGGGGGCGCTGGCGGGCAAGCCGTTCGCCGGGCTGCTGGCGAAGGTGCCGGCGCTGAAGCCGCTGGCCGCCATGCTGCGCCTGTCCCCCGGCATGCCCCACGGCCGCAGCGCCGCCGATGCGCCCGGCGTGCACAAGGCGCAGGGCGCGCGGCGTGCCCGCGTCGCGCTGCTGCGCGGCTGCGCCCAGCCGGTGCTCGACCCCGGCATCGACGCGGCCGCCATCCGCCTGCTCACCCGCCTGGGGGTGGAGGTGGTGCGGGTGAAGGGCGAGGGCTGCTGCGGCGCGCTGGTGCACCACATGGGGCGCGAGGCGGAGGCCCACGCCTTCGCCCGCACCAATGTGGATGCGTGGATCCGCGAGATGGAGGGCGAGGGCCTCGACGCCATCCTCGTCACCACCTCCGGCTGCGGCACGCCCATCAAGGACTACGGGCACATGCTGCGGCTCGACCCGGCCTATGCCGGCAAGGCGGCGCGGGTCTCCGCCATCACCCGCGACATCAGCGAGTTCCTGGTGACGCTGGACGTGCCGAGGGCAACGGCGCCGCTGGGCCGGCGGGTCGCCTACCACTCGGCCTGCTCGCTCCAGCACGGGCAGAAGGTGAAGGCCCCGCCGGTGGAGCTGCTGCGCGCCGTGGGCTTCGAGGTGGTGGAGCCGTTCGACGCGCATCTGTGCTGCGGCTCCGCCGGCACCTACAACATGCTGCAGAGCGAGATCGCCGGCCAGCTCAGGGACAAGAAGGTGCAGACGCTGGAGGCGCTGAAGCCCGACATGATCGCCGCCGGCAACATCGGCTGCCTGACGCAGATCGGCTCCGGCACGGGCATCCCCGTGGTGCACACGGTGGAGCTGATCGACTGGGCCACGGGCGGCCCAGCGCCGGCCGGCATCACCGCTCCGGCACAGGCGGCCTGAGGATTGTTGCCGTATGGGCAAAGACCATGTGCGAACCCGGTCAATAGACCTTCGTCGCATGCGACGTTTCGTGCCCAGCCGCATTGAGATACAGGATCGGGCACCGGGCAGGCACTTCGGCGTGCCGCCTGCGGCCACCCACACGGAAATAAAGATGCCTGCCCCCTTCGATCTCACCCTCTACCTCGTCACCGACCCGCGCCTCGTCGCGGCGCGCGGGCTTCTGGCGACGGTCGAGGCGGCGGTGAGGGGCGGCGCCACCCTGGTCCAGCTGCGCGATCCGCAGGCCCACGGCCGGGCCCTGGTGGAGCAGGCGCGGGCGCTCAAGGCCCTGCTCGCGCCGCTGGGCATCCCGCTCATCATCAACGACCGGGTGGACGTGGCGGTGGCGGCGGACGCCGACGGCGTCCATCTCGGGCAGGACGACCTCGGCCCCGCCGACGCCCGCGCCCTGCTCGGGCCGCATCGCATCCTCGGCCTGTCGGTGGGCAACCCGGCGGAATATGCGGCGTCCGACCTGTCGGGCGTCGATTATCTCGGCGTCGGCCCGGTCACCGCCACCGGCACCAAGGCCGACGCCGGCGCCGCCATCGGCGCCGCCGGCGTCGCCGCGGTGCGGGCGCTGACGCGGCTTCCCATCGTCGGCATCGGCGGCATCCATGCGGCCCTCGCGCCCGAGGTCATCCGCGCCGGGGCGGACGGCGTGGCGGTGGTCTCCGCCATCTGCGCCGCGCCCGATCCGCAGGCGGCCGCCCTGGCCCTGAAACAGGCCGTCACGGCCGCCCGCTGACCCCTTTAGCGGCCGGCGCGCTTCAGGCACCCGGCCGACGTATCCGCGTAAAGCCACGCGTTCACACAGGAGAACCGACATCATGTCGTCCCCCGCGCCCACGACCGCTCCCGAATCCGCCTCCACGTCCGGCATCGAGGTCATCGGCGCCTTCGAGCCGCGCTTCGAGGAAATCCTCACCCCCGAGGCGCTCGCCTTCGTCGCCGCGCTGCATCGCGCCTTCAACCCCACCCGCAAGGCCCTGCTCGCCCGCCGCGCCGAGCGCCAGGTGGCGTTCGACAAGGGTGAGCTGCCCGACTTCCTGCCCGAGACCGCGCCGATCCGCGCCGCCGACTGGACCATCGCCGACCTGCCCGCCGACCTCCTCGACCGGCGCGTCGAGATCACCGGCCCGGTGGACCGCAAGATGATCGTCAACGCGCTGAACTCCGGCGCCAAGGTGTTCATGGCCGATTTCGAGGACGCCTCCTCGCCGGTCTGGGCCAACATGATCGAGGGCCAGCTCAACCTGAAGGACCGCTGGGCCGGCGCCATCGATTTCACCGATGCCGGCAACGGCAAGGCCTACAAGCTCGGGCCGAACCCGGCCGTGCTGATCATCCGCCCGCGCGGCTGGCACCTGCCGGAAGCCCACGTGCTGGTGGACGGCGAGGAAGTCTCCGGCGCCCTGTTCGACTTCGGCCTCTACGTCTTCCACAACGCCAAGGCGGCGCTGGCGCAGGGCTCCGGCCCCTATTTCTATCTGCCCAAGACCGAGAGCCACCTGGAAGCCCGGCTGTGGAACGACGTGTTCACCGCCACCGAGACCGCGCTCGGCCTCCCCCACGGCACCATCAAGGCCACCGTGCTGATCGAGACCCTGCCCGCGGTCTTCGAGATGGACGAGATCCTCTACGAGCTGAAGGATCACATGGCGGGCCTGAACATCGGCCGCTGGGACTACATCTTCTCCTTCATTAAGCGACTGGGGAAGAACGACCGCTTCCTCACCCCCGACCGGGCCCGCATGGTGATGAGCGAGGCTTTCCTGAAGGCCTATGGCGCGCTGCTGGTGAAGACCTGCCACCGCCGCAACGCCTTCGCCATGGGCGGCATGGCGGCGCAGATCCCGGTGAAGGGCAATCCGGAAGCCAACGCCGCCGCCTTCGCCAAGGTGAAGGCGGACAAGGAGCGCGAGGCCGCTTCCGGCTGCGACGGCACCTGGGTCGCCCATCCGGACCTGGTGCCGGTGGCGCTGGAGGTGTTCGACCGCCTCATGCCCGCCGCCAACCAGCGCGAGGTGACCCGCGCCGACGTGAGCGTGAGCCGCGACGACCTGCTGGAGGTGCACACGGGCACCCGCACCGAGAACGGCCTGCGCGAGAACATCCGCGTCGGCGTCCAGTATATCGAGGCGTGGCTGCGCGGGCGCGGGGCGGTGCCGCTCTACAACCTCATGGAGGATGCGGCCACCGCCGAGATCAGCCGCGCGCAGGTGTGGCAGTGGATCTATCTCGGGGCGACGCTGGAGGACGGGCGCACGGTGACGGGCGAGCTGTTCAAGGCGCTGCTGGCGGACGAGATGGCCAACCTGCGCTCGGTGCTGGGGCCGGAAGTCTATGATTCCGGCCGCTTCCCGGAGGCGATCAAGCTGTTCGCCGACATGACCCTGGCGGACACCTTCGAGGAGTTCCTGACGCTTCCGGCCTACCGCCTGATCGCGTGATCGCGCGAGGCGCGGGCCAAATCCCGCGCCTCGTACCCTGCGCCCCGCTCCCGGCGCCTCGCGTCCTGACGGCGCCCCTTCACCCCCGTCCGCCGGGCCGGGCCGGCGGCACGCTCTGGGCCTCGCGGGTGCGCACGAAGGTCCAGATGACGCGCGGCGTGCGTGCCACCTCGCCGGCCAGCACCAGCTGGGCCGTGCGCCGGGGCCCGCCCGCCGCCGCCAGATACACGCTCTCCTCCACCCCGAGCGGCACATGCGGCGCGGCGAACGCCCAGGCCTCGCCGTTGGGCAGGCTCAAAAGCGCCGTGTGCGGATCGTCGAGGCGCTCCACGCTGACCGACGGATGCAGGTGGAAGCGGATGGCGAAGGCCTCGGACGGCAGCGCCTCACCCTCCTCGGCAGGCTTGAACACGTCCTCGCCGTCGAGCCGGTTGCCCTCCGCCGCGAGGCGCCAGGAGCGCTGGTGGATGACGCCGAACCCCTGGGCATAGCCGTCGTGGCTGGTGCGCAGCAGGATGGCGTTGTTGCGGGTGCCGCGCTGCACCTCCACATGCTTCGGCCCGGCCATGATGGGCGCGCCGAAGATGCGCGTCATCTTCGCGCCGTTGAGGAAGCGGCAGGACGAGGTATCGGCGATCACCGCGGTGGAATGGGCGGCGGTGGAACGGGCCACCTGCCGCCACATCTCGCGATGCACCTCCGGCACGCCGCAATTGACCACGATGCGGTGGCGCGCCGAGGAGAACTCGAAGGCGAGGCAGCTCGCATGCGCCTCCCAGCTCGCCCGCACCGGCGGCGGCGGGCCGGTGTCGGCGATCACCATGAGGGCGCGGGCATCGAGCCGCTGGTAGCCGGAATAGGGCGCGTTCGCCACCGGCGCGCCGCGCGCGTCGTCGAAGGCGAGGATGGTGGCGAGCTGGTCCGCCGCCGTGTGCCCCATGCCGTGGAAATGCGCGAAGGCGCCATCGCCGTGCCGGAAGAAGCGCAGCATGGGCATCATCCGGTCCACCGCGTTCATCAGCGCCGGCGGCGCCGGCTGGTTGCGCGCGGTGAAGGCCTGGCGGAGCGGCAAAAGATCGAGCAGCAGCTCGATGAGCATGCCGGGATTGCGGGTGAGCGGGCCGCCGTCCGGCAGGATCTGCCGGTCGAGCTCCTCGGACAGGCGCTTCTGCGCCGCCTTCAGGAGCCGCCCCTGGTCGGACATGCACAGGCCGGCGAAGACGAGGGCGGTGACCGCCAGCATGCGCGGATGGCCGTCCGGCGCGTCGTTCGCCACCCGGCGCAGCTGGCGCACCTGGCGGGCCAGCGAGCGCATGAAACGGCGGTAGAAGTCGTGCTCGGCGTCCTGCAGCAGGAAGGTGGCCTGGGTGAGCCAGGAAATGATGCGCCGCGCCGCCACGTCCGGGCGCGCCGCCACCGCCTTGGCCTTGCCGGGGTCGCGCATGAAGTCGCCCACCAGGGCGCGGGCATTGGCGCGGGCGATGGTGGTGCCGGCGGACTTCAGGTGACGCAGCCAGCCGAAGCCGTGCAGGGCCTCCGCCCATTCGACCGAGGGCGGCACCAGCTCGAACGGGGTGCGCCCGTCCAGCATCATCACCTTGCCGGCGAAGGCGAAGCGGCCGGAATAGATCTCCGCGGCCAGGGTCGCGTCGCCGGTGCGCAGGTCCTGGGGGGCGATGAGCAGGCGCTCGGGCACCGGCACCGGCACATAGCCGAGGGCCATGGCGCGGCCGCCGAGGCGCGCGAGCACGGTGCCCGACCACAGCTCCGCGAGCAGGGTCGCAAGGCGCGTGCGCTCGGCAAGGCTGCCTCGGCTCACGGATCTCCCCGGTTTGCGCGCGAGCCCCTTCGCCATGGCCGCGAGGGGCCCCGCCGATCCATTCCAGATGCGCATGCCTGTGTCTTCACCGCCCCGTTGGCCTCCGGCGGATGGCCCGCGCCGCGCCGGGTCAGGCGATGCGGCGCAGGCGGGCGGCGAAGAAGCCGTCGAGACCCGACCGCTCCGCCTCCCCCCGCATCCAGTGACTGGGTAGAGTGCGCACATCCCCTTGAGGAGTTATGAACGGATCGAGGCCTTCCACCTCCCCCGGCGCCAGCGGCGCGCGGACGATGTCGCTGCGGGCGGCCAGGAGCCGTTCCACCTGCGCCTCCCCCTCCTCCGGCTCCAGCGAGCAGGTGGAATAGACGAGGGTGCCGCCCGGCTTCACCAGCCCGGCCGCATGGTCGAGCAGGCGCGCCTGGACGGCGGCGAGGCTGACGAGGTCGATCGGCCGCTTGGCGACGGCGATGTCCGGATGCCGGCGCAGGGTGCCGGTGGCCGAGCACGGGGCGTCCAGCAGCACGGCGTCGAACGGACCGCCGGAAAACGCGGCGGCATCCGCCTCCACCACCTGGGCGGACAGGCCGAGCCGGTCCAGATTCTCCCTCAGCCGGGCGAGGCGGTGGGCGGAACGGTCCACCGCGGTCACCCGCGCCCCGGCCACCGCCAGCTGGGCCGTCTTGCCGCCCGGGGCCGCGCACAGGTCCGCCACGTCGCGGTCTTTCACCGCGCCGAGGAGGCGGGCCGGCAGGGCCGCTGCGGCATCCTGCACCCACCAGGCGCCTTCTGCGAAGCCGGGCAGCGCCCGCACCGGCCCGGCCTGGAGGATGCGCACGGTGCCGGTGGGCAGCACCTCGCCGGACAGGCGCTCGGCCCAGAGGGCGGGATCCGCCTTCACCGTGATGTCGAGGGGCGGCTCCACCCGGTGCATGGCGGCGATGGCGCGGGCGGTGTCGCGCCCGTAGGCGGCGATCCAGCGCTCGCGCATCCAGTCCGGCGTGTCGGCGAAGTCGGTGTCGAGCCCGCCGGCCTGCGCCTCCTGCTCGCGGATGAGGCGGCGCAGCACGGCGTTGACCAGGCCGGCGAAGCCCGCGGTGGTGCGCTCGGCCCGCGCGACATCGACGCTGAGGCCGACCGCCGCATGGTTGGGAACGTCCATGAACAGGATCTGCGTCGCCCCGGCCAGCAGCACGGATTCCAGGCGCGGCGCCGACTTGGGCAGGCCGCGCTCCATCAGCCGGCCGAGCAGCCCCCGCAAGGTGCCGAGGCGGCGCAGGGCGGTGGCGACGATGCGGTAGGCGAGCGCGCGGTCGCGCGGGTCGAGCCCGGCCGGCGCAACCTCCAGCGCCTCCTCCAGCGCGGCACCGTGGCGCAGCACCGCCTCCAGGCCCTCCACGGCGAGGGCGCGGGCGGCAAAGCCTGGCGCCGCGGTAGCCGGGGATGGGGCGGCGCCGGGGCGGCGGGGCGGGCGGGACGATCGGTTCGGCTGTTTCATCGCCCAAGGTAGAGCACGAACGGCGCGCCGCCGCCAACGCCTTTGCCTTGCCTCGCAAGCCCCGATCCCGTAAGACGCATGGGTAACGCCCCGGACCAAAGCCGGGGCTTTCCTTTGTGCGCGCGGGCCTTCACGCCTCGATTTCGGGGACGCCCGCGCCGGTCGAGGAGGCACCTCCGCGTGGCCAATGTGGTCGTGGTCGGCTCCCAGTGGGGCGACGAAGGCAAGGGCAAGATCGTCGATTGGCTCTCCGAGCAGGCGGACGTGGTGGTCCGCTTCCAGGGGGGCCACAATGCCGGCCATACGCTGGTGGTCGGCGGCGTCACCTACAAGCTGTCCCTTTTGCCCTCGGGCGTGGTGCGTCCCGGCAAGCTCTCGGTGATCGGCAACGGCGTGGTCCTCGACCCGCAGGCGCTGGTGGACGAGCTCTCCCGCCTTGCGGCGCAGGGGGTCGAGATCGGTCCCGACCGGCTGCGCATCGCCGAGACCACCCCCCTCATCCTGCCGCTGCACCGCGAGCTGGACGCCCTGCGCGAGAGCGCGACCACGGTCGGCTCCCGCATCGGCACCACCAAGCGCGGCATCGGCCCGGCCTACGAGGACAAGGTGGGGCGCCGCGCCATCCGCCTCGTGGACCTCACCGATCCCTCCACCCTGCCGGCCAAGGTGGATCGGCTGCTGACCCACCACAATCTCATCCGCCGCGGCCTCGGCATGGAAGAGGTGGACGGCGCGGTGCTGGTCGCGGAGCTGCTCGCCATCGCCCCCAAGGTCCTGCCCTTCATGGACCGGGTGTGGGAGCTGCTCGACAAGGCCCGGCGCGAGGGCAAGAAAATCCTGTTCGAGGGGGCGCAGGGCGCGCTGCTCGACATCGACCACGGCACCTATCCCTATGTGACCTCCTCCAACACGGTGGCGGGATCGGCGGCGAGCGGCACCGGCATCGGCCCCGGCGCGCTCGATTACGTGCTCGGCATCACCAAGGCCTACACCACCCGCGTCGGCGAGGGCCCCTTCCCCACCGAGCTCACCGACGATGTCGGCCAGACCCTCGGCAGCAAGGGCCGCGAGTTCGGCGTCGTCACCGGCCGGCCGCGCCGCTGCGGCTGGTTCGACGCCGTGCTGGTGCGCCAGACGGTCCGCACCTGCGGCATCCACGGCATCGCCTTGACCAAGCTCGACGTGCTGGACGGCTTCACCGAGCTGAAGGTCTGCGTCGGCTACATGGTGGACGGCAAGGAGGTGGACTACCTGCCGGCCGAGAGCGGCGCCCAGGCGCGGGCCGTGCCCATCTACGAGACCATGGAAGGCTGGCAGGATTCCACCGCCGGCGCCCGCTCGTGGGCGGACCTTCCCGCCGAGGCGGTGAAATATGTGCGGCGGGTGGAGGAGCTGATCGGCTGCCCGGTGGCGGTTCTGTCCACCAGCCCCGAGCGCGACGACACCATTCTCGTGCATAATCCCTTTCAGGCATAAATGAGCACACCGCTCGAAGGCGACACCTAGGCTCCGATGGCTGACTACTACCCGCTCCTGGTCCGCGCGATATCGAGCCTGCCTCAGAAGACGGCGGAGGGGCGCAAGGCCGTCTACGACCGTGCCCGCACCGCATTGATGCGGCAGCTGCGCGGCGTGGACCCGCCGCTTCCCGAGGGCGAGATCACCCGGGAGCGCATGGGCCTCGAGGAGGCGATCCGGCGCCTCGAGGCCGAGTTCGCGCAGCAGGACAATGCCAGCCCTGCCGTTCCCGAGGCGGACGACGACGAGCCGGAGGACGCGCCGGCCGCTCCGCCCGTGGCCCGGCGCCCGATCGCCGCTCCGCCCGAATCGCCCCTGCCCCCTCCTTCGCCGGCCACCGACCCGGCCCGCGCCGCGCCTGGCCCCTCTGCCGCGCCAGGCCCTGCCACCCCAGGCCCCGCCGCGCCCCAGCGCTCGGGCCGGGGCCTGCCGCTGCGCAACCGCGAGGAGGCCGACGAGGAAGCCGCCTCCGACCGCCGGCCGCCCATGCGGCGCGGCGAGGTGCGCAGCCGTGGCCCCGCCGGCACGGCACGCCGCCCCGCGCACCGCGAAGGCGGCATCTCCTGGCAGAAATTCACCCTGTGGACGCTGGTCGCGCTGGTGGTGGTGGTCGGCATCGCCGTGGCGGTGCTCAATCGCGATGCCCTTCTCGGCGGCGGCGATACCCGCCCGAGCCCGCCGGCCGCGGGGGGCGCCAGCTCCGACCAGCCCAAGATCGCTGATCGTGTCGCCCCGGCGGCGGGTGACAGCGCCCGCCGGGCCCCGTCCGCGCCGCGCCAGAGCGCCGGGGGTACCGGGCGCGCCATGCTGATCGAGGAAAGCTCGGGCAGCACCACGCCCCAGACCTTCGAAGGCACCGTCACCTGGAAGACCGAGACGGTGAACGCCGGCCCGGGCCTGCCGCCCGATATCGCCCTGCGCGGCGACGTCACCATCCCCGAGCGGCAGATGTCCATGAGCTTCGTGCTCCAGCGCAATGCGGAGCAGACGCTGCCGGTGTCCCACACCATCGAATTGAAGTTCTCGCTACCGGAGAATTTCCCGTTCGGCGGCGTCGCCAGCCTCGCCGCCGTGCGCATGCGGCCGAACCCGCAGGCCCAGGGCGCGCCGCTCTCCGGCGTGCCGGTGCGGCTGAACCCGACCACCTACGTGCTCGGCCTGTCCCAGGCGGCCGCGGACCGGCAGCGCAACGTGACGCTGCTGCAGGGCTTCCAGTGGCTCGACGTGCTGTTCGTCTATGCCAACGGCAAGAAAGCGGCGCTGACCTTCGAGAAGGGGCCGGTGGGCGAGCAGGCGTTCAACGACGCCTTTTCCGCATGGGGCGAGCTGGTCCAGCGCCCGGCAGCCGCACCCGCCCAGCAGAACGGCGGCTAGAGCATGCGCCGATCGGCTTGCATCGCCAGCTGATCGGATAACGCGGTCTCTATCTTTAAATTAGAGCGCGGATCGAGATTCAGATCGACCGGCGCCAACGGGGCGGTGTGGATGCCCGGGACAAGCCCGGGCATGACGGCGGCCGACGAAAAGCGCGGAAGAAGAATGCGGACACTGAAGGTCGATCCGCACTAAGGCCGGCCGCGGGCCCGGAAATCCGTTTCGCCGCTTCCGTTTCGCCACCCGAGCCCGACGATGCCGAACGCCCGCGCGCCGGCGTTTCGCGTGGTGTCGCCTTGTGGCGACACCGGCTGTGGCGACAACGGCTGTGGCGAAAAGACTGCGGCGACCAGTGCTGCATGTGACGGGGACGGGCCCAGTCAACCCGAAGACCGGCAACCCGGCGATCTGCAACCCGGCGCAGGGCCGCGGGCCGGCTCAGTTCGCCAGCTGCCGCTCGGCGATGAAGGCGTGCAGCGCCTCTTCCGTCATGGGCCGGCCGAGATAGAAGCCCTGCACCTCGTCGCAGCAATCCGCCTTGAGATGCTCGAGCTGGCTTTGCGTCTCCACCCCCTCCGCCACCACCTGGAGGCCGAGCGCCCGGCCGAGGCCGAGAATGGCCTGGACGATGGCCAGCGCCCCCTTGCTGTGGTCCAGGTCGCCCACGAAGCGGCGGTCGATCTTGAGCGCGTCGAACGGGAAGGTGCGCAGATAGCCGAGGGAGGAATAGCCGGTCCCGAAGTCGTCCATGGACAGGCGCACGCCGAGATCCTTGAGCCGGGCGAGGATGTCGAGGGCCTTCTCGGTGTTCTCGATGAGCACGCTCTCGGTGATCTCCAGCTCGAGGCGATGCGCCGGCAGGTCGGTGGCCTTGAGGGCGGATGCCACCGTCGCCACCAGCTCCCCGCCGCGGAACTGGACCACGGAGACATTCACCGAGACGTTGAGCGCCGGCAGCCGGGAAATGGTGTCGCACGCCTTGCGCAGCACCCATTCGCCGAGGGGAATGACGAGCCCGCTCTTCTCCGCCAGCGGCACGAAATCATCCGGCACCAGCCGGCCCAGCTGCGGATGGTCCCAGCGGATCAGCGCCTCGACGCCGAGCAGCTCCAGCGTCCGGGCATCGCAGCGCGGCTGGAACAGCAGCACGAACTCGTTGGCGGTGATGGCGCGCCGCAGGTCGCCTTCCAGCGTGCGCCGGCCGGCGAGCGCCTCGTTCATGTCGACGGCGAAGAAGCAGCAGCCGCCCGGCCCCTCGTCCTTCGCCCGCGCCAGGGCGAGGTCGGCGCAGCGGGCCAGCGCCTCGGCGTCATCGGCGTCGAGGGGCGACAGGGCGATGCCGATGTCCGCCTGCGGATAGGCGACGGCGCCCGACGGCAGGGTGACGGGCACGCTCAGCGCCGCCTGAATGCGCCGGCAGAGCCCCTCCACCGCCTTCACCCCGGCAAGGCCGGTGGCGACCAGCATGAACTCGTCTGCCCCCACCCGGGCGACGAGGTCATTGTCGCGCACGCATCGCCGGATGCGCCGCGCCGTCTCGGCCAGGACCAGATCGCCGGCGGTGAGGCCGAAGGTCTCGTTGATATGCCGGAAATTGTCGATGTCGAGGGAGAAGACGGCGAGCGAACGCTGGCCCTCCTGCGGCGAGCTGAGCGCTCCCGCCAGGAACTCCATCATCAACAGGCGGTTCGGCAGGCTGGTCACCGGGTCGTGCAGGGCAAGATATTCCGATTTCCAGGGACCTCCCGCAGCGTCATCGGCGTCGGTCACCATCACACATACCAATCATTCCGCCTGTCGACCTCCCGGCCGACCCGATGGACCGGTCCCGCGCGCCGCAGACGCTTATTGCCTCCCTGCCCCCAGGCGCGGCCCTCGGATCAGACCCCGGAGAGGCCGAAATCCCTGAACACTGTGCGTCCTGCCCGCGCCGGTCGCAATAGGGATATCGCCGCAAGCTCCCGGCATGGTCAAGGTCCCGCCGTCGCCGCCGCGGCGTGCCCGTCGTGCCCTTGGGCCTCCGCCTTGAGATCCAGCACCACCCGCATGACCGCCGGATCGTCGGCCGAGGTGGAGACCTTGAAGCCCAGCTCCTCGTCGAGGCGCAGCATCGGGCCGTTCTCGCGGAGCACGTCGCCGAACACCTGCGACAGGCCCCTCTTGCGGGCATGGTTGAGGATTTCCGTCATCAGGCGGAACCCCAGCCCTTTGCCCTTCATGTCGGAGCGCACCATGATGGCGTATTCGGCGGCCTCGTTGTCCGGATCGGCGATGATGCGCACGACGCCGCAGATGTCCCCGTTCGGCTCCACCGCCACAAAGGCCATCTCCCGGTCGTAATCGATCTGGGAGAGGCGGGCGGCCATGAGGTGGGGAAAGTCCTTCACCGAGCCGAGGAAGCGCATGCGCACGTCCTGCGGGTCGGAGCGGTGGACCACGTCCACGAGGCCCGGCTCGTCCTCGGGGCGGATGGGGCGCAGCAGCACCGTGGAGCCGTCGGTGAGCAGCAGCTCGGCCTCCTGCCCCGACGGGTAGGGCTTGATGGCGAAGCGCCGGGTCCCCTCCACCCGCGCCTCGTGCACCACGATGCGGGCATCGAGGGCGATGACGCCGTTCTCGTCGGCGAGCAGGGGGTTGATGTCCAGCTCGGCGATCTGCGGCAGGTCGGCGAGCAATTCTGCGATCTTCACCAGGGTCCCGGCGATGGCGTCCATGTCCGCCGGCGGATGGTCGCGATAGCCGGCGAGCAGGCGCGAGACGCGGGTGCGCTCGATCATCTCGCGCGCCAGCACGCCGTTGAGCGGCGGCAGGGCGACCGCCCGGTCGCCGATCACCTCCACCGCGGTGCCGCCCTGGCCGAACAGCACCACCGGGCCGAAGGTCGCGTCGTAGGCGATGCCGGCGATGAGCTCCTGGGCATTGGGCCGGCGGACCATGGCCTGGACGGTGAAGCCCTCGATGCGCACCTCGGGGCGCCTCGAGGCCACCGAGGCGATGATGGCGCGGCACGCCTCCTCCACCGCCTCGCGGTCATGCAGGTCGAGCCGCACCCCGCCCACGTCCGATTTGTGGGTGAGGTCGTGGGACAGCACCTTCACCACCACCGGCCCGCCGATCTCGACGGCGAGGCGGCCGGCCTCTTCCGGTGTGGCCGCGACGCGGGTGTCCACCACCGGGATGTCATAGGCCGCGAGCACCGCCTTGGCCTCGACCTCGCTGAGCGCGCTGCGCCCCGCCGCCAGGACCCGCTCCACCACCGTGCGGGCCTTGTCCCGGTCCCGCTCGTCGAAGATGCGGGCCGGCGGCGTCTGCATCAGCAGGGTCTGGTTGCGCTGGTAGGAGACGAGGTGGCCGAAGGCCCGCACCGCCTCCTCGGGCGTCTCGTAGGTGGGGATGCGCCGGGCGGCGAAGCGCCGGCGCACCGGCGCCGCCGCCGCCTCGCCCAGCCAGCAGGTGAGGACCGGCGCGCGGGGGCGCGTGGCGAGCAGGGAAATCACCGCCTCGGCCGCCTGCGCGCCGTCGGTGACCGCCGTGGGGCAGTTGAGCACCAGCACGGCGTCGGAGCCCTTGTCGGCCAGCAGGGCCGAGAGCACCTCGGTGTAGCGGGCCCCGTTGGCGTCGCCGAGGATGTCCACCGGGTTGGCCCGGGACCAGGAGGCCGGAAGCACCTTGTCCAGGGCGGCGACCGTCTCCGGCAGCACGGCGCCCAGCCGGCCGGCGACCCCTTCCATGGCGTCCGCCGCCACCACGCCCGCCCCGCCGCCGTTGGAGATGACGCAGAGCCGGTCCCCGGTGAGGCGGATGCCGGCCGAGAGCGTGGTGACCGCCTCGAACAGCTCGCGCAGCTCGTGCACGCGCAGCATGCCGGCGCGGCGGAAGGCGGCGTCGTAGACCATGTCGCTGCCGGCGAGGGCGCCCGTATGGGACAGGGCCGCCTTGGCCCCGGCGGCGCTGCGGCCGGCCTTGATCACGATGACCGGCTTGGAGCGCGCCGCGATGCGCCCCGCCGACATGAACTTGCGCGCATCCGTCACGCTCTCCACGTAGAGCAGGATGGCGCGGGTGGTGTTGTCGAGGGCGAGATAGTCCAGGAGGTCGCCGAAATCCACGTCCGCCTTGTCGCCCAGCGAGACCACGTGGGAGAAGCCGAAGCCGCGCGCATGGGCCCAGTCCAGCACCGCCGCGCTCATGGCGTCCGACTGGCTGACGAAGGCCACGTCGCCCTTGGCGGGCATCAGGTGGGCGAGGCTCGCATTGATGTGCGTGCGCGTCGAGATGAAGCCCAGCCCGTTCGGCCCGATGATGCGCAGCAGGAAGGGGCGCGCCGCGTCCAGCATCGCCTGGCGCGCCGCGGCGCCCTCGACCCGCTCGCCCGCGCCGTAGCCGGCGGGCAGGACGACCGCGGCGCGGCACCCCTTCTCGCCGAGATGGGCGATGATGCCGGGCACCGCGTCCGGCGCGGCCGCCACCACGGCGAGGTCGACGGCGATGGGCAGGTCGGCCACCGAGGCATAATTGAGCGAGGAGCGGATGGCCCGCTCCCGGGGATTGACGGTGAGGATCGGCCCCTCGTACCCGGCTTCGAACAGGTTGCGCGCCACCAGGGCGCCCACCGTTCCGGTCCGGTTGCTCGCGCCGACGAGGGCGATGGCGCGGGGGTGGAACAAGGCGTCGAGATTGCGCGTGGTCATGAGCGGCCTCGAAGCTGCAGCGTCCGGGCCCTCGACGATCGGGGCCGGAGCAGGTTACGCACGCGGGTGACGCGAGGAAAGGGGCAGGCCGGGGATTCCCGCGCGCCGTCCCGCCGTGCCGGGCATCCCGTCGGCGCGCCGGCGGGGCGGAGCGGTCAGGGGCGGACGCGGGGCGTCAGCACAGGTGGGAGCGGGTGAAGCTCTCGCGCACCGCCTCGCTCAGCTGGTTGCCGAGCAGCGGTTTCTCGATGATGGAGACGCCCTGGGCGCTGGCCCGGCGGCGCACGTGCTGGGCCGGATTGCTGGTGATGAGGAAGGCCGGCAGGTGAACGTCGCGCCGGTCGAGCTCGCGCAGGAGATCGAGGCCGTTCAGGCCCGGCAGATTGTAATCCACGATCATGCATCCCCCGCACGACAGATCGGCCGCGAGGACGTCCTCCGAGCGCGCATAGGTGCACACGCTGAAGCCGTCGATCTCCAGCGCGAACTTGAGCGAGCTGCAGACGGCCGGGTCGTCGTCGACAACGTAGACGACCCACCCCGGCGCCTCATTGGATGCGATCATTCCCGATTTCTCCCACGACCCACTCGTGGGCTCACGCGGCCGGCGGCAGCAAGCTACTTTAGGAGGGGGTGCGATGCCTTGCGTTAGATCAAGCGGCACGGGGAGGCGGATCGGGGCCCATCCTCGCGGCTGAGGTTCTGCCGGCCGACGACCCACCAGCTGAAGTCTTGCCGGCTGAAGTCTTGCCGGCTGAAGTCTTCGCATTTCATCGGGCCATCCACCCGGCCGCCGGCGCCATGCTCAAGGGGTGAGACATCATCAGCCTGGCCGCGGAGTGCCCCCCGGACCAGCCGGGGGATGACGGCGGGCCAGAAAAACGGGATCGGCCAAATCCGCGGCTCCGGACGCGCCGGACCGCCCCCAGTGCCCCCCCTCACGCCGCCTTGGGCGAGATGCCGCAAAGGAGCGCCATGCGCACCAGCTCGGACAGGCTCTGCGCCTTCATCTTGGTCATCACGTTGGCGCGGTAGACCTCCACCGTGCGCGGGCTGATGCCGAGCTCGTAGGCGATGGTCTTGTTGGCCTGGCCGGCCACGAGGCACTCCAGCACCTGCCGTTCGCGATGGGAAAGCGCGGCGATGCGGTCCGCCACCTGCTCGCGGATGGCGTCATGCTGGCTCGTCTTCTCCCGCCGGGCGAGGGCGGATTTCACGGTGTCGAGGATGGCCACGTCGTCGAACGGCTTCTCGAGGAAATCGGCGGCCCCGAGCTTCATCGCTTCCACCGCGAGCGGCACGTCGCCGTGGCCGGTCACCACGATCACCGGCACCGTCGAGCCCTTCTCCTTCAGGTGCTGCAGCAGGTCGATGCCGGTCATCTCCGGCATGCGCACGTCGGTGATGATGCAACAGATGCTCGGGTCGGCGCCCGGCAGGCCCGCCTCGACGAAATGCCGGGCGGAGGGGTGCTCCAGCACCGTGTGGCCGGCGGTGGACAGAAGGAAGGCCAGCGACTGCCGCACCGCCTCGTCGTCGTCGATGACGTGGATCACCGCCCCTTCGAAACCGTCGGCCTCAGTCATGGAGCGCGGCCTCCTCGCCGACCGCGCGCAGGGTGAAGCGGAACACCGCCCCGCCCTCGGGGCCCGGCTCCGCCCAGATGCGCCCGCCATGGGCCTCGATGATGGTGCGGGAGATGGACAATCCCACCCCCATGCCCTGGCTCTTGGTGGTGACGAAGGGCGTGAACAGCTGCGGGGCGACCTCGGCGGAAATGCCGTGTCCCGTGTCCGAAACGCTGATCATCACCATGTCGTCCTCCGCAGCCTCCGTCTGCACCAGAAGCTGGCGCCGCGGCGCCTCCATCATTGCCTCCAGGGCGTTGCGCATCAAGTTCAGCAATACCTGCTGCACCTGCACCTTGTCGGCAAGCACGAGGTCGCACCTGGCATCGTAGTGAAAACGTACCTGGATACCATACTCCTTGGCCCCCACCAGGGCCAGGGCACTGGCTTCCTCCACCAGCTTGGAGAGGCTCTCCACCCGGCGCTCGCTCTCCCCGCGGGAGACGAAGTCGCGCAGGCGGCGAATGATCTGCCCGGCGCGGAGCGCCTGCTCGCCGGCCTTCTCCAGGGCGCCCTGGAGCATCTCCATCTTCAGCGGGCCACCGGCGTCCAGCAATCGCCGCGAGCCCTTGATGTAGTTGGCGATGGCCGACAGCGGCTGGTTCAGCTCGTGGGCCAGGGTCGAGGCCATCTCGCCCATGGCGGTGAGGCGCGAGATGTGGACCAGCTCCGCCTGCAGCTCCTGCAGGCGCGCCTCGGTCTCCTGCCGCTCGGTCAGGTCACGGATGAAGCCGGTGAAGAAGCGCTGGGAGGTGGAGCGCATCTCGCCCACGGCGAGCTCCATGGGAAAGGTGGAGCCATCCTTGCGCTCGCCCACCACCACCCGGCCGATGCCGATGATGCGCCGCTCTCCGGTGGCAAGATACCGTGAAATATAGCCGTCATGATTCTGGTGATGGGGCGCGGGCATCAGGATGGCGACGTTCTGGCCCATCGCCTCGGCCGCCGTGTAGCCGAACAGGCGCTCCGCCGCGCTGGAGAAGGAGCGCATGATCCCGCGCTCGTCGATCACCACCATGGCGTCCGGCACCGTATCGAGAATCGACGAAAGGTGCGCCTCGCGGGCGAGGAGGTCGCGGTTGCGGGCGGCGGCGTCGAGCCGGGTGCGGCGTAGCCGCTCGCCGAGCACGGCGACGCCCAGCCCCACCGCCACGAACAGGGCCAGCGCCCCGAGGTCCGGCACCACAAGCGCGCCGGCGAGCAAAGCGGAGCCCGCGGCCAGCACCAGGGCCGCCGCCACCGCGCCGGCGCCGGCCGCGAGGCCGCGCCCGCTGACCGCGACGACGGCGCACAGAAACAGCAGCAGCCCTTCCGCCCGCAGGGGCGAGATCCCCGCCAGCCGGCACAGGCCGAGGGCGACGACCGCCGCCGCGACGCCCCGTCCCACGTCGAGGAGGACGGCCCGCGATGGCCGCCGCGCGTGCGCCGCGTGCTGGGCCGCAAGCTTGGCACCTGTCGTGTTCGTTTCGCTCACCACGCTGCTGCCCGACGGCGCCCCGCCGGCCTCCGTGATTCTACCTAAGGGGACCGACTTAAGGATTCGATCCGAATTTTGCTCGCGCCTTCCGCCGGTTATCCCTTTCCTCACACAGATGGAAGGGTCAACCGATGCCGAGCCCCGCCGCAGCGACCGCCCAGAAAGCCTTTGCCCAGCCCATGTCCCACGGACGGTGGAACGACGAGGCAGACACAAGGTCCCCCGTGGACGTGGTCGCCCGCCACGGCGTCGTGACCTCCTATGCCCGCAACGCCGAGATCTTCGGCGAGGATCAGGCGGCGGAACATATCTATGTGGTTCTGTCCGGTGCGGTGCGCATCTGCAAGCTTCTCGGCGACGGACGGCGGCAGATCGAGACCTTCTGCCTCGCCGGCGACGTGTTCGGATGGGAGACGGCGCCCCGGCACCGCTTCTCGGCCGAGGCAGTGAGCGAGTGCAAGGTGGTCCGCGTCAAGCGCTCCATCCTGTTCGCCCGCGCCTCCGACGATGCCGAGCTTGCCCATGCCCTCTGGGCGCTCACCGCCGCCGAGCTGAGCCGGACCCAGAATCACCTCCTCGTGCTCGGCCGCAAGACGGCTCAGGAGCGCGTCGCCACCTTCCTCCTCGACATGGCACAGCGCGCCAACGCCAGCAAGGGTGCGGCGGTCAACGGGGTGGAGGTGACCCTGCCCATGTCCCGGCAGGATATCGCCGATTTCCTCGGCCTCACCATCGAGACGGTATCGCGCACCCTCACCCATCTCGAGGAGACGCTGGCCATCGCCCTGCCCTCCTCGCGCCGCGTGGTGCTGCGGGACAGTGGCGCGCTGCGGCGCATGAATTCCTGAGATCCTGAATTTTCCCCCGGCGCGCAGCGGTCTTCCCGCAGCGTCGACCTCAGGCACGCCCGGCTCCAACCGCCACGGCGTGCCTTTTCTTTTGGCGCCGTCGCCCGGCTCAGACCGCCGCGGCGTGCCTTTTCTTTTCCGGCTCCGCCGCCCGGCTGGCGGCCAGGTGCGCGTCGAACACCGCGCACACCACGCGGGTGAAGGCGCGCGCTCCGTCCGGCACCTCCACCACCGCGCCCCGCCGCACCGCGAGGCCGTCGGCGATCAGGCCGTCGAGGCGGGAGATCTCGGGGGCGAACGTGCCGCGGGGAAAGCCGAACTGCGCGCACGCCGCGTCGAGATCCACCCTGAGGTCGCACATGAGGCGCTCGATGACATGCCGGCGCAGCCGGTCCTCCGCCGTCAGGGCGATGCCGCGGGCGACCGGCAGCGTGCCGGCTGCCACCGCCTTGTGCCAGGCCGGCGTGGCGGCGGCGTTCTGCACGTAGCCCTGCGGCAGGGCACCGATGGCCGAGGCGCCGAAGCCGAGGAGCACCGGCGCGTCGTCGGTGGTGTAGCCCTGGAAGTTGCGCTTCAGCGTGCCGTCCAGCGCGCGGCGCGCCATGGGATCGGACGCCTTGGCGAAATGGTCGAGCCCCACCGGCACGTAGCCGCGCGCGGCGAGCAGGGCGCTCACCGCCTCGGCCTGCGCCAGGCGCTCGGCCGGCCCGGGAAGGGCGGCTTCCGGGATCAGCGCCTGATGCTTCTTCATCCACGGCACGTGAGCGTAGCCGAACACCGCGATGCGGTCCGGGTCGAGCCCCAGCGCCTCCTCCACCGTGCGAATCACCCCCGCCGTCCGCTGGTGCGGCAGGCCGTACATGAGGTCGAGGTTGAGCGCGGCGATGCCGGCGGCGCGCAGGGCATCCGCCACCTCCCGCGTCTGCGCGCAGGACTGGCGGCGGCCGATGGCCTCCTGCACCGCGGTGTCGAAATCCTGCACCCCGAGGCTGGCCCGGTTGAAGCCCTCGCGCGCCAGCACCGCCACCTTGCCCGCGTCCATGACGCGCGGGTCGATCTCGATGGCGATCTCCGCGCCGGGGGCGAAGTCGAAGGCGGCGCGCAGGGCGCCCATGACGGCGGCGAAATCCTCGTCCGCCAGCATGGTGGGCGTGCCGCCGCCGAAATGCAGGTGGTCGAGGGCCAGCCGGCCCGGCAGGTGGCCCGCGACGCGGCCGATCTCCTCCACCAGCCGGTCGGCATAGGCCTGCACCGGCGTGCGGCTGCGCGCCACGGCGGTCTGGCAGCCGCAATAAAGGCACAGCTCGGCGCAGAAGGGCACGTGCACGTAGGCCGACACCCGCGCCGACTGCGGAACCGCCGCAAGCCAGGCGGCATAGGCCGCAGGTCCGGTCTCGGCGGAAAAGTGCGGGGCGGTGGGGTAGCTGGTGTAGCGCGGCACCGGCTGCCCGTAGCGGGAGAGGAGGGTCTGGGTTTCGGGGCTGATCATGGCACCGGACCATGCGATCCGCCCCCCGCCCGCGCCTTGATGTGGCGCAAGATACCCCGCGGGGCGTTGCCGTCCCGCGGGGCGAGGTGCGCGCTCAGTAGGACATGAACGCCCCGGCGAAGATGCCTTCGGCGCGCTCGTCGCCGGCGAGCTTGAAGCGGTACTGGAGCGTCAGGTCCACATAGGACCGCGGCGCGGCGTACTCATCCTCGTTGAACCAGTAGCGGGCGGTGAGGCCGGGGCCGGCGCCGAGGGCGAACGGGGTGGCATAGCCCGTGTCGTAGCCGCCGCCGATGGCGAGGTAGGGCCACAGCACCAGCCGGTCGGAGATGGCGTCGAGGCGGAAGGCGTGGCCGTAGCGGGCCTCGAAGGTCGCCACCGTCTGCGGCTCCATGACGAAGTAGTTGTAGTCGGCGTAGATCTGCCAGGCGCGCCAGTTGTCCACGTCGACCCGCAGGTCCGTGCCCTCGGCCTTGGAATAGGCGGCGCGCAGCAGCATGTCGTCGCGGGAATACTGACCCACCGGGAAGAGATAGGAGATCTCGAACACGAGGTTCTCGGTCTTCAGCGGCTTCCACCGCGCGCCCACGCTGCCCTGGATGGTGTCGAAGCCGGTGGGCCCGCCCGCATCGGAGTAGAGCGTGCCGAAGCCGCGCACGAACAGCTCGAAGATGGCGCCGTCGCGATAGCCGATGCCCGGCGGGCGCCAGTAGATTTCGCCGCCGGCGCCGATGGTGTGGTTGGCCCCGGGCGAGGGCGGCGCCAGGAAGGAGCCGGGGGCGACGCCCACCGCGCCGTAGCTGACCGAGGCATAGGCGCCCCAGGTGCGGGTCAGCTCCGCCACTTCCCGCCGCAGCCCGAAGAGATACTGCGGGTCCAGCGCCAGCTTGCCTTCGCGGTTTTCGTCGATGGCGGCCTTGAAGTAGTCGACCGCCTCGGCGTTGTGATAGGTGCGGCGGGCGTTGTAGGCGGCGTTGACCAGGTTGGTGCCGCGCAGCTGCGAGCGGCTGTTGGCCTCCGAGAAGTATTCGTAGGCCATTTCATCTTCGCCCGCGGTGCTGGCGAGGACGGCGAGGTCGACCAGCTTCAGCCCGCGCAGCGCGCCGCTGTTGTAGGCGGAGAGGAAGAGCTGGCGCGCCTCCTCCTTGCGGCCGAGCTGGGACAGCACGCCGACGCGCGCCGTGAGCATGGAGAGGCGCTCCTGCCCGTTGCGGGCGCCCGCCGCCGCGCGGGTGAAGGCGCCGAGCGCGGCCTCCTTGTCGTCGAGGGCGAGATAGGCGTAGCCGAGGCGCGCCTGGACCTCGTAGCTGCCCTCGTTGGCATAGGGCTCCAGCGCCGAGAGCGCGAGCTCGGGCTGCTTGGCGTTGAGCGCCGCGTCGGCGAGGGAGAGGCGCACGATGCGCACCTGGTCGCCGGGCAGCCGCCCGGAGGCGAGCGCGGCGCGGAAGTCGTGGATCGCCCCGGTGAAGTCGCGGGCCCGCATGCGCAGGTTGGCGCGCTGCACCAGAAGGGTGGCATCGCGCGGATTGCCGGCGAGCAGCCGGTTGGCCACGGCCTCGGCCTCCGCGTAGCGCCCGGCGGTGGTCAGGGCGTTCAGCAGCAGCACCTGGTAGTTGGTGTTGCCGGGCTCGGCATCGATGGCCCGGCGCGCCTCGCGGATCGCGGTGGCATAGTCGCGCTGGGCGAAGGCGGCATAGGCGGCGCTCGCCGCGGCGTAGCCGGGGGCCGCGGGATTGAGCCCCGCCGCGCCGGCGACCTGCATGGTCTGGCCGGAGAAGACCGAGCAGATCACGCCGTAGCCGGTGGGCTGGCAGAGCACCACCGGCGCCATCAGGGCCGGACGCTTGCCGCCCGGCGCGCGCACCAGCGCCTCCGCCAGCTTGCGCACCGCGCCGACTTCCTTGTTGCGCTCGCCGTCGAGGGGCTCCAGCAGCTTGAGAGCATCCTCGGCCTGCCCGGCGGCCAGCGCCGCATTGGCGGCGATCAGGCGGTAGTTGAGATCCTCGAGGTCGGTGAGCACGTTCGAGCCGAGGGCGCGGTCGAACTCCTTCACCGCGTCCTCGCGCTGGCCGAGCTTCTGCAGCAGCCAGCCGCGCAGGACGTGGGGGATCGGCTCCTTGTCGTTGTCGGCGACGGCGGCGGTGGCGGCCGCCTCGGCATCCTGGAACTGGCCGGCGGCCAACAGCGCGTTGATGAGGACGATGCGGTAGATGAGCGCGTCGGGCGCCCGCTCCACCGCCTGCCGGGCCGGGCCGACGGCGGCCTGGGCCTTGCCGCGCCCGATCTCCTTGATGGCCTGCACCGCCAGCGGCTCGGCGAGGCGCTTCTCGTTGGCGGCCCGCAGGGCCAGGAGCGTGGGATCTCCGTCGCCCTGGGCCACCGCGTCGCGCACGGCGGCATCGAGCTCCTTGTACTTCTTGGCCCGCTCCAGCACGTCCACCAGCAGGCGGCGCCAGGCGGGATTGGCCGGATTTTCCTTGAGCGCCTCGCGGATGCGGGTCTCGGCCAGGGCGTCGTTGCCCTCGCGATAGGCGTTGAAGGCCTCCAGCGCGGCGTCGTAGCCGGGCGTGTCGGTCGCCCCGCCGCCGGGCGGAGTGGTGGCGGGCACCAGGCTGCACGACGGACCGTAGGGGGTGTCGACGCACTTCTGGTAGGGCACCGGCAGGCTCTGGAAGGCCTTGTCCGGCACGCTCTTGGGATTGCGCTCCTGGGTGCGGGTGACGCGCACGCGGGCGGCCACGGCGGTGTCGCTCTGGTCGAGGGGCTCGAGCAGCTTGATGGCCCGCGCCGGGTGCCCGGCGGCGATGGCGGCATCCGCCATCACGATCCGCACGTCCCGCGCGGTGGGGCCGACCAGCACCTCGTCGGTGAGGGCGGTGTCGAAGTCCTGCTCGGCCTCGGGAATGCGGCCAAGCCGCTCGCGCAGGTAGCCCCGCAGCGTGCGCGGAAGGAAGGAGCGCGGATCCGCGTCCACCGCCTGGCCGGCCGCCTGCTCGGCGGCCGCGATCTGGCCGTCGGCGATGAGGGCGTAGACCAGCAGCATGCGGTAGCTGAGATCGTCGGGGACGAGGGCGATGGCCCGCCGCGCGGCGTCGATGGCCGCCTTGGGGTTCTGCGCCTCCAGCGCCTTGTTGGCGGCGAGGGAAGGCTCCTGCGCCAGGATCTTGCTCTGCGCCCGCAGGCGGGCGGTCAGGGTCTGGTCCTTGATGCCGGCCGCCACCGCCTCATTCGCGACGGCGACCGCCTCGCCGGTCCTGCCCTGGGCCTCCAGGGCATCCATCAGCAGCAGCCAGAGGCGGGGCACGTCCGGCCGCAGCTTCAGCGCCTCGCGCGCATAGGTCACGGTGTCGGCGTATTTCTTGTCGCGCTGCGCCGCGTAGGCGCGGTCCGCCGCGGTCCAGGCCGCGCCGGTGAGCTCCGGCGGATCGGCGCGGGCGGCATCCAGCGCGGGCAGCGTCAGCGCGGTGGCCGACGCAGCCAGCATGAACCCCAAGGCGATACGCCTCAGGAGCCTCGTCCGGTCCCGGTGGGATGCGGGAGTATCAGGGGTGCTGAAGTGAATCGCGGTGGTCATGGAGCCACCGTCGCAGGGAATACTTAAACCACAGTTAACCTTAACACACGTGGTAAACAATAAATGGTCGTAAAGGATTTATTTACTTTAACGTCGACGCGGGGGGCGGCCGAAAATGCCGGCGGGCCGCCCTCCGGCTGGAGATGCGGCCCGCTATGGAAAGCAGAGGGAGGCGCGGCTTCGGCTATCGGCGAACGGCGGCGAGCATCCGGTCGCGCCAGGCCTGCGGGCTCATGATGGAGGGCGCGTCCCACTGGTCCGTGCTCTGCGGGCCGCTGTGGAACGGGCCCTCGTTGAACTGCCACACGATGACCTGCGGCGGCGCCTTGGCGAAATCCGGCGAGCCGACATACTGGAGGAAGGTGGCCCAGGGCCCCACATTGCCCGGATTCCAGGTGAGCGAGACCGGCCGGTCGAGGGCGTTGGACAGCTTCTGCGGGAAGCCGAGATAGGGCTGCACGAAGCTGTTGCCCACGATGTGCACCGGCGCTGCCCCGGAATCCAGGAGCGAAGACTTGGCCGCCGGCGGCGTGCGCACCGTATAGAGGTCCGGGCCGATCTGCTTCTGCTGGTCGGGGGTGAGAAAACGCTCGGCGAGATCGCCGAGATGGCGCTGGGTGACCCACTCGCCGAGCTTGTCGCCGCCGGCGCCGCCGGCGAGCTTCGGGATCCTCGCCTTGATGGCCTGCGCCACGGCTTCGGCTGCGGCCTCCGAGGCCCAGGCGGTCCAGTGGTAGTCGGCGCGATAGAAGCTGGTCTGGCGGCCGGTCTGCACCGATTTCAGCGCCGGGCGCAGGTCCACCGTGTCGATGCCGGCTTTCTTCAGCTCGCCCAGGATGAAGTCGTACTGCCCGGAGACATCGGCCGAGACGGCCGTGCCGTCCGGCAGCCGCTCCTTGTAGAAATTGGCCTTCAGCGGCACCACCGCGGTCACCAGCGCGATGCCCCGCGCCGCGAGCGCCGTCTTCGTCTCCTGCAGCAGGCCCACATTGGCGGTGATGCCCGCCCGGTCGAGGACGGAGAGGCTCTCCCAGCCGGGGAACAGCCAGCCGTCCTTGCCGATGATGATGGTGGCGTTCTGCGCCAGCGCGGGCGCCGGTGCCCCGGCCAGGACGAGGGATCCGGCCAGGGAACCCGCTATGGCCAGCGCGCTGCCGGCGAGCAGCCGGCGTCGGGTGAAGGCAGGCTCGGTCATGTCGCATCTCCCAGAAAGCGGCGCTCGGCCTCCGACAGCGGGCGGGTCAGGGCCCGCATGGGAAACTCCCACACCACGAGGCGCGTTTGCGCGAGAATCTCAGGCTGGTCCATCAGAATTTCGAGAAGCTGCCCGGCAAAGCCGCTGCCGTCGCGGCTCCTCTGCGCCACCTCGGTGCCGGTGCCGGCCTGAAGGAATTCGAGGAAGCCGGAATTGCGCGAGAAGGACGAGCCGGCCAGCACCACTTGCGGTGCCGGTACGTCGTCCAGCAGCCCGCCGGTGCGGGCGATGGCCAGGCTCACCTCCGGCTCCACGTCCGGCTGCGGCCCGGACCAGGGCCAGGAGCGATCGAGGCCGGCAAGGCGCATGAGGTCGCCCACCCGCGGCTTCGGCGCGGTCTCGTCGAGCTTCATCGCCTGCGCCCCGGGGCCGAGGCGCCGCTTCACCGCATCGGCAACGCGCGCGGCGGCGAATTTCGCGCCCGGCACGTTCCAGTGGGTGTCGGTGCGCAGGAAGCCGTTGGCCGCCGGCCAGCCGGGGGCGATCTCCACCTGGTCGAGGCCGAGGGCCCGGCTCTGCGCCCACCAGGCGCCGAACCGCCCGCGCGCCTGGGCGGCGACCGGGACGCCGCACAATTGCTCCGCCGCGAGCATCGCCTTGTCGGGCACCGGCAGCACCACGAGGGCCACATTCTTCGCCGCCAGCGCGTCGCGGATCTTGGCGGCGAGCTTGAGGCGGGCGGCGAAATGGGCATCGCCCCCCGGGGTCTCGACCAGTTCCTCGGCGTAGAACAGCCAGCCCGGGCATCCCGCCCGCACCAGCGCGCCGGCATCGCCGAGCACACGATAGGACAGGCCGGACAACAGGCCTTCGAGGCCGCTCATCTTCGGCAGCGCGGCGATCACCTGCTTGTCGAGCGCGGCGGTGAAGCGCCCCTTCAGCAGATCGGTGCCGGAGAAGGCGGACGCCAGCTGCTCGCGGGTGTCGCGGCCGGCAAGATGCGCCGCCACGAAGCCGAGCCCGGCCAGCATCAGCGCCAGGAAGGCGAGGGTGGCGAGGATGCGGGCCAGGGTCGCCATCGCCGCCTCAGAACTGGAAGTAGAGGAAGGGCACGACGATGCGCCCCTGCAGGACGAGAACCGCGAACAGGAACAGCGGCAGCGCCGTCCACGCCCTCAGGGCATGACCGGGATTGGGCGCGGCGGGGTCGATGCGCAGAAGCTTGGGCAGATAGATGAAGCCGATGCCGAGCACCAGGGTGGCGATCTCCAGCGGCCGCACCGCCGCCCCCATGGCCGGGGAAAGGGCGATGCCGTTGGCGCCGGCAAGGCCGGAGAAGATGACCCCCGCCTGCGCCCAGCTCTGCGCCCGGAACAGCGCCCAGCCCACCATGACGAAGGCCAAGGTGAGCACATGGCCCAGGACCGCCCCGGTGCCGGGAAGCCCGAACGTCTTCCACACCCGCCCCACCATCAGGCCGAAGCCGTGCCACAGGCCCCAGATGAGGAAGGTCCAGCTCGCCCCGTGCCACAGGCCGCCGAGGCCCATGGTGACGAGCAGGTTCATGGACACCCGCCCGGTGGAGCCGCGATTGCCGCCGAGGGGAATGTAGAGATAGTCCCGCAGCCACGAGGACAGGGAGATGTGCCAGCGCCGCCAGAAGTCGGAGAGCGAGGTCGCAAGATAGGGATTGTCGAAATTCTCCGGGAATTTCAGCCCCACCATCAGCCCGAGCCCGATGGCCATGGCGCTGTAGCCGGAGAAGTCGAAATAGAGCTGGAGCGTGTAGCCGGCCACTGCCAGCAGCACGTCCGCCGTGGTCGGCGCGGCGAGGGCGTAGCCGGCATCCACCAGGGGCGCGAGGGTGTCGGCGATGAGCACCTTCTGGGCGAAGCCGAGCATGAAGCGCTCGACGCCGAACATGAACTCGGCGCGGTGGAAGGTGCGCTCTTTCAACCGCTGCGCCACCCACTCGTAGCGCACCACGGGGCCGGCCACGAGGTGGCCGAACATGGACTGGTAGGTGGCGTAGTTCACGAAGGAGGGCTCGGCCCGGACCGTGCCGCGGAAGACATCGGTGGAATAGGAGATGGCGCCGAACACGAAGAAGCTGAGGCCGATGGGCAGCAGCACGTCCTGCCATCCCCAGACGGATGCGCCGAGCGCTCCTGCCGAATGCACGAACATGTTGGCGTACTTGAACCAGACCAGGGAGGCGAGCGGCCAGATGATGCCCACCACGAGCGCCCGCCGCCGTCCCCCCCCCTCGGCGCGGGCGATCCACAGGCCGGTGGCCCAGGACCAGATGGCGATGGAGACGATGAGGGGCAGGAAGTCGGCCCGCCACCACGCATAGAACAGCCAGGAGAAGGCGAGGATGGCGAGGTTGCGCGCCGCCCCCGGCGTCAGGGCGTAGACGATGAGGAAGACCGGCAGGAACAGGAACAGGAAGCTGTCGGAGGCGAAGACCATGGCCGCGTCAGTTGGCCGGGCCGCGATAGGGTTCGGTCTCGTCGCGCTGGCCGGTGAGCACCGGGCCGGAGGCGCCGGGCATCAGGAACAGGCTGTAATGGTCGCCCGCCTTCAGCGGCGGCAAGGTGAGGGGCGGGGCGGCGGCCTCGCCGCACTTGGCCGAGAGCCTGGCCTCGATGGGGTTGATGGCGCGCTGGCGGGTGTCGTTGGTGGCGACGGCCTCGAACACGGTGGGGCCGCCGTCGGCCACGGCCAGCAGGCCGGCGCAGCCGGGCACGAGATTGTAGAAGCGCAGCTGCGCCTTCAGGTCGTTGCGCCCCTCGGTGGGGTCGGCGATGACCACCGCCGGGCCGCTCGCCGGCACGACGATGGTGGAGAAGGCATCCGCCGCCGGCACGATGTCGCCCGCCGGCGGCCTGCCGCCGATGGTCACGGCGAGGGGCGCGCCGCCCTTCACGATGCGGTAGATGGTGGCCGTGTCCCCCTGCGGGATCGGCGCCGCCGCCGCAGTGCCGATGGCGACCGGCGCGCCGCCGCGGGCGAGGTCGACCACCCGCACATAGGCCGAGCCGAGGGGCGGCTTGGGGGCATAGAGGCGGGTCAGCTCCTGCGCCAGCGCCGGCGACAGCGCGCAGGCGGTCACCGCGAGGCAGGCTGCGATCCGTCTTCCGGTGGGGATGGACGCGGACATGAAGGCAGACCCCGGAGCTGGCCGCAGGCGGCCGGACTGGTGCGACAGTTAGGGGTTGCACCACGCCGTGGCAACGCGGCCGCCCCCTCCATCTCCGGTTAAGGTTACGGGAAGCGGTGTCAAATCACCATCCGGAGAATGGCCACAGGGGCGCAGGCGCGCCCCCTACCCCGCCTTCGCCGCCAGCGCCTGGGCGACCTTGGACGCGGGGCTGCGGCCGAGCGCCGCCGTGATGGCGCGCCCGGCGGCGGCGAGGCGGTCGAGGTCCACCCCGGTCTCCACCCCGAGACCGTCCAGCATGTAGACGAGGTCCTCGGTGGCGAGGTTGCCGGAGGCGCCCTTGGCATAGGGACAGCCGCCGAGGCCGGCCACCGCCGCGTCCACCGTGGCGATGCCCAGGTCCAGGCAGGCCAGCACGTTGGCGATCGCCTGGCCGTAGGTGTCGTGGAAATGCAGCGCCGTGCGCTGCACGCCGATATGGTCCGCCACCGCCCGCGCCATGGCCTTCGCCTTGTCCGGCGTGCCCACCCCGATGGTGTCGCCGAGCGACACCTCGTAGCAGCCCATGGCGACGAGGGCCTGCGAGACCTCCACCACCTTCGCCACCGGCACCTCGCCCTGGTAGGGGCAGCCGAGCACGCAGCTCACATAGCCGCGCACCGCGATCCCCTGCGCCCGGGCGAGATCCAGCACGGGCGCGAAGCGCGTGAGGCTCTCGGCGATGGTGCAGTTGATGTTCCTGGCGGAAAAGGCCTCCGAGGCGGCGGCGAACACCGCCACCTCCTCGACGCCGGAGGCGATCGCCAGCTCCAGCCCCTTCAGGTTCGGGGTCAGCACCGGATAGCGCACGCCCTCGCGCCGGTCGATCTGCGCCAGCACCTCGGCGGTGTCGGCCATCTGCGGCACCCATTTGGGGGAGACGAAGGAGCCGCTCTCGATCACCTTCAGCCCGGCCCCGGCGAGGGCGTCGATGAGCGCCACCTTGGCGGCGACGGGCACGAAGCCGGGCTCGTTCTGCAGGCCGTCGCGCGGACCGACCTCGACGATGCGCACGGAAGTGGGGCGGGCCATCACGCGTCCTCCAGAACCAGCAGCTCGGCGCCCTCGTCCACGAGGTCGCCCACGGCGAACTTCAGGGCCTTTACCCGGCCGTCCCGGGGGCGGCAACCGTATGCTCCATCTTCATGGCTTCCACCACCACCAGGGCGGCGCCCTTCGTCACCTCCTGCCCCTCCTCCACGGCGATGCGGATGATGGTGCCGGGCATGGGCGCGACGAGGCGCCCGGCGGTGCCGGTGGCGGCCTGCGAGGCGAGGCGCGGGTCGATGAACTCGACGCCGTATTCGCCGCCGCGCACGAACACGGTGAGGTGCGCGCCGGTGCGGATCACCCGGGCGGAGAGGGCGACCCCGTCGAGGCGGGCGCGCAGGGCGCCGTCGGCCTCCGCCTCGCCCTCCACGCTCACGTCGCCGCCGGGAAGCGACAGCACGAAGCCGTTCGGACGGAAATGGGCCCGCACGGCGATGCGGCGCTCGCGATCGGCGAAGGTCAGGTCCACATGGGCGTCGCGGTTGAGCCGCCAGCCCGGGGCGCGGCCCCAGGGCGACCACGGGTCGGACGGGTCCACCGCCTCCGCCGACTGGCGCGCCTCCTCCTTCAGGATGGAGAGGGCGGCAAGCGCCAGCACCGTGTCGTCCACCGGCTCGGGCGCCGGCAGCAGCACCTCCTGGTGGCGGGCGATGAAGTTGGTGTCGAGCTCTGCCGCGGCGAAGGCGGGATGCGCGGCGATGGCCTTCAGGAACACCCGGTTGGTGGCGAGCCCCACCACCTCGGTGGCGGCCAGCGCCGCCTCCAGCCGCCGCACCGCCTCCATGCGGTCCGCGCCGGCGACGATGATCTTGGCGATCATCGGGTCATAATGGATGGAGACGGCATCGCCCGCCCGCACCCCCGTATCCACCCGGGTGCCGACGAGGTGGTCCGGCAGCACCAGATGGTCGAGCCGGCCCACCTGCGGCAGGAAGTCCCGCGCCGGGTCTTCCGCGTAGAGCCGCACCTCGATGGCGTGTCCCTTGAGCGGGATCTCGTCCTGCTTCAGGGGCAGGGTCTCGCCCTCGGCGACGCGGATCTGCCACGCCACCAGGTCCTGGCCGGTGATGGCCTCGGTCACCGGGTGCTCCACCTGCAGGCGGGTGTTCATCTCCATGAAGTAGAAGTTCTCGCCCTCGGCGATGAACTCCACCGTGCCGGCGCCGCGATAGCCCACCGCCCGCGCCGCATCCACGGCGGCCTTGCCCATGGCGGCGCGCCGCTCGGGCGTCATGCCCGGGGCCGGGGCCTCCTCCACCACCTTCTGGTGGCGGCGCTGGATGGAGCAGTCGCGCTCGTAGAGGTAGACCGCATTGCCATGGGCGTCGGCGAAGACCTGCACCTCGATGTGGCGCGGCGTGGTGAGATACTTCTCCACCAGCACCTTGTCGTCGCCGAACGCGCTCCTGGCCTCGCGCTGGGCGGAAGCGAGGGCCTCGGGGAAGTCCTCCGCCGCGCGCACCACCTTCATGCCCTTGCCGCCGCCGCCGGCGGAGGCCTTGATCAGCACCGGGAAGCCGATGCGCCCGGCCTCGCGGGCCAAAAGGCCGGCGTCCTGGTCCTCGCCGTGATAGCCGGGCACCAGCGGCACGCCGGCGGTCTCCATCAGCGCCTTGGCTGCGCTCTTGGAGCCCATGGCGCGGATGGCCGAGGCGGGCGGGCCGACGAAGATGATGCCGGCCTGCGCGCAGGCCTCGGCAAACGCCGCATTCTCCGACAGGAAGCCGTAGCCGGGATGGATGGCGTCCGCCCCGCTCTTCCTCGCCGCCTCGATGATGGCGTCGATCCGCAGGTAGCTGTCGCGCGCCGGGGCCGGGCCGATGGGATAGGCCTCGTCGGCGCTGGCCACGTGCAGCGCGTTGGCGTCCGCCTGCGAGTAGACGGCGACGGTGCGGATGCCCATGGCTTTCGCGGTGCGCATCACACGCACGGCGATCTCGCCGCGATTGGCCACGAGCAGGGTGCGGATGGCTCTGGTCATGCGGCCCCCAATTGGGTTTTCTTTTTTCGAGGAAGGCGGAGACGCCCTCGCGCCCGTCCGCGCTCACGCGCTGGTCGGCGATGCGGCGGGCTGTGTCCTGCACCACGGTCTGGTCGAGGGGCCGGTCCACGGCGGCGACCAGCGCCTTGGTGGCGGCGATGGCCATGGGGCTCGCCGCCTTCAGAGCCTTGAGATGGCGGGCGATGGCACCATCCAGCTCGTCCGCCGGCACCACCTCGTGCACGAGGCCGATCTCAAGGGCGGTGGCGGCGGAAAAGCGCTCGGCGGTGAGGAAATAGCGCCGCGCCTGCCGCGCGCCCATGGCCCGCACCAAATAGGGGCTGATGACCGCCGGGATGAGGCCGATGCGCACCTCGGTGACGGCGAATTCCGCCTCCGGCACGCAGACGACGATGTCGCTGGCCGCGATGAGGCCGGTGGCGCCGGCAAACGCCGAGCCGTGCACCCGCACCAGGGTCGGCTTGGGGCACAGGTCGATGGTGCGCATGAGCGTCGCCAGGCCCATGGCGTCCGCCAGGTTCTCCTGCCGCGAATAGGCGGCCATGCGGCGCATCCAGTTGAGGTCGGCGCCGGCGCAGAAGGTGGGCCCGGTGGCCTGAAGCAGGATGGCGTAGACGTCCGGATCGATGATCGCCTGCTCATAGGCGCGGGTCAGCGCGGCGATGAGCGCATCGTCGAAGGCGTTGCGCACCTCCGGCCGGTCGAGGGTGAGGATGGCGACGCCGTCCTCGATGGTGGAAAGCAGGCTCATGGGGCAACCCCGCGCGCGGTGTTCAGGCAAGGTGCTGCCCCGCCGGTTCCCCGGACAAGCGACAGCGCAGCTGGAGCGCCGATCCGGGCCCCAGCGCAGGCCTCCTGCACAGCAGGCAAGTCCTTGGGGAGGCAGCGGAGGAAGCCGCCTTCGGCGATGGTCCCGCGCTGGGCCCCGGCTCTCCTTCCACTGCGCTGCGCTCGGTTCCGGTCGGCCGGGGCACGGGGGCGCGTCTCGTGCGCTCCCCTCGCAGGGGGACAAAGGCGGGGCGCGACAGCCATGCGCAATAACACCATCACATCCTGAACACGCCGAAGCGCGTCTCCCTCTCCGGGGCGTTGAGCGCGGCGGACAGCGCCAGCGCCAGCACCATGCGGGTGTCGGCGGGGTCGATGACGCCGTCGTCCCACAGCCGGGCCGAGGAATAATAGGGATGGCCCTGCACCTCGTACTGGGTGCGGATGGGCGCCTTGAAGGCGTCCTCCTCGTCCGCCGACCATGTGCCGCCGCGTGCCTCGATGCCGTCGCGCTTCACCTGGGCGAGCACGCCCGCCGCCTGCTCGCCGCCCATCACCGAGATGCGGGCATTGGGCCACATCCACAGGAAGCGCGGATCGAAGGCGCGGCCGCACATGCCGTAATTGCCGGCGCCGAACGAATTGCCGATCACCACGGTGAATTTGGGCACCGACGCGCAGGAGACGGCGGTGACGAACTTGGCCCCGTCCTTGGCGATGCCGCCGGCCTCATACTTGCGCCCCACCATGAAGCCGGTGATGTTCTGCAGGAAGACGAGCGGAATGTTGCGCTGGCAGCACAGCTCCACGAAGTGCGCGCCCTTCTGCGCGCTCTCGGAAAACAGGATGCCGTTATTGGCGATGATGCCCACCGGATAGCCGAAGATGCGGGAAAAGCCGGTGACCAGGGTCGGGCCGTAGAGCGGCTTGAACTCGTCGAACTCGGAGCCGTCGACGATGCGGGCGATGATCTGGCGCACATCGAAGGGCTGCTTGGGGTCGGCCGAGACGATGCCGTAGATGTCCTTCGCGTCATAGAGCGGTGGGCGCGGCTCGTGGATGTCCAGGGAATGGCTCTTGGCGGTGTTGAGGTCGGCGACGATGGAGCGGGCGATGCCGAGCGCGTGGGCGTCGTTCTCCGCCATGTGGTCGGCGACGCCGGAGATGCGGGTGTGCACGTCGGCCCCGCCCAGCTCCTCGGCGGTCACCACCTCGCCGGTGGCGGCCTTCACCAGCGGCGGGCCGCCGAGGAAGATGGTGGCCTGGTTCTTCACCATGATGGACTGGTCGGCCATGGCCGGCACGTAGGCCCCGCCCGCCGTGCACGAGCCCATGACCACCGCGATCTGCGGGATGCCCTGCGCCGACATGTTGGCCTGGTTGAAGAAGATGCGGCCGAAATGCTCCCGGTCCGGGAAGACCTCGTCCTGGTTCGGCAGGTTGGCGCCGCCGGAATCCACCAGGTAGATGCAGGGCAGGTGGTTTTCCTGCGCCACGCGCTGGGCGCGCAGGTGCTTCTTCACCGTCACCGGAAAATAGGTGCCGCCCTTCACCGTGGCGTCGTTGGCGACGATGACGCATTCGCGCCCGGAGACCCGGCCGATGCCGGTGATGATGCCGGCGGCGGGAACCTCGTCGTCATACAGGCCGTAGGCGGCGAGCTGGGAGAGCTCCAGGAAGGGCGAGCCGGTGTCGAGCAGGGTGCGGATGCGGTCGCGCGGCAGGAGCTTGCCGCGCTTCAGGTGCCGCTCGCGCGCCACCTCGCCGCCGCCTTCCGCGACCCGCTCCACCACATGGCGCAGGTCGGCGACGGAGGCCTCCAGGGCTTCCCTGTTGCGGCGGAATGCGTCGGAGCGGCGGTCCACCGCATCCTCGATGATCGCCATGAGCGCTCTCGCCCCCGAAAGTGACAGGCCCGGACACCGGCCGGGCGGACTGGCCTGAGAGAACCCGGCCGGAGAGAACCCGGCCGGATGGTCTCGGCCGCGCCAGCTCGGCGGGTTGGGCGTGGTCGCCGATGGCCGGGGGAATGGCGCCCGCGCCCCCGGCGCTTGCGGCGCGGGCTGCGGGTGGGGCGTCACCCTCCGGTGCCGGTCAGCGCCAGCTTGGAAACGATCGTACGTTTTTTTCCGGGGTGCGCAAGGGCTTTAAGGGCAGGAAAGCGCCCGTCCCTGCCCGGGCCGCCGGCGGGGTGCGCCTCACGCCCGGACCGCCTTGGGCGAACGGGACCGCGGCTTCTGCGGCACGGCCTCGCGCAGGTCCCGCGCCACCGCCTCGGGAGAAAGCGGCGGCGTCAGCGCGGCGGCTGCATCCGGCCCGCTCACCCCGTCCACCACGAGGCCGGTATAGATGGCCACCAGCTCGTCCTGGCTGAGGCGGCCGCCGGGCGGTACCACATGCAGATGCCGGTGAGCATGGAAATGATGGCGTAGGTGGCGACCCTGGGCTCGCTCACCCGGAACACCCCCTCCTCCGCCCCCTGACGCAGGATCTCCTCCAGCAGCCCCTCATAGCGCCGGCGCAGGGCGACCACCACGGCGCGGTGCGCGTCCTCCAGGCTGCGGATCTCCATGTTGGCGATGAAGACGTGGGCCATGCGCGTCATGTGGTAGCGCAGGTGAAAGGCGGAGAACGCCTTCAGCCGTGCCATGGGGTCGGCGAGGCCGGCAAGGTCCGCCTCGGCCTTGCCGAGCAGGTCCTCCATGTGCTCGCGCACGATGTCGAACAGGAGATTCTGCTTGTTCTCGAAGTATTTGTAGAGCGAGCCGGACTGAAGCCCGACCTCGGCCGCAAGCTGGCGCAGGCTCATGGCCTCGTAGCCGTGCTTGTAGATGAGCTTCACGCCCGCCTGGCGGATGGCTTCGGCGGTGCGGGCGCCGTTGGAACCGATGGTGCGCGCCATGGCCTTCTGAAACGTTTCGCCGGCCGTCGCACGGCGGGCGCGGGAGGATGATGTGCAGCGCGGGCCCGGCCGGAATCAGACTTTGGTCTGACTTGCGCCGCTCCCGCGTGGCAAGATCATCCTGCGACAAGAAATGCCGCTTGACCAGAATAAAAAAGAACGCTTGATTGTTTCCTGAACCCGGCGAAACGACCGGGCACAGGCGCCGAGCCAAACCGCAAAGCGGGGGCGCCGAAGGCGGGAGACGACGGCATGGCGACCCTGAGGTCCAGACATCAATCCTTGTGCATCGAGATCGCGTGGGATGCCTGTCCGCTGTAGTGGACCCATCCGTCGGCATCGATGTGCCCGGTATCCCCGGTGATGTAATAGGCATTTCCGAACCTGAACCTGGCTTTCGTCGCCGCCTCGTCCTTGCTGTAGGCGCGAAACCAGAAAAGCGGCGAGCGGCGGACGTGGATCGCCAGCAGTCCCTCCCCGCCCGCGTCCAGTTCGACGCCGTTGTCATCGAGAACAACGAGGGAAAAGCCGGGCGCGACCCGGCCGACCGAGACACGGTTCAGGGAGCGGGGATCATGCGGGTCATGCTTCATGCCGACGATCATCCCCGCCTCGCGGTGGCCGTACTGGTTCACCAGCGGTACGCCGAGCTTCTGCGTCACCCAGGCGATGATGTCCCGGGGCAGCGGCTCGCCGCCCACCGTCACCACCCGCAGCGCCAGCTGGTGCGATGCGGTGGAAGGATCGCCGCGCCGCCACGCCCTGATCTGGGAGGGCGCGGCGGTGAGATTGGTGACGCGGAATTTCGACAGGACGCGATAGCCCTGCGAGACATCGTAGGGCCCGTCGCAGAACAGGATGGAGCTGCCGATCAGGAGCGGGCCGACGAGACCGTAGAAGATCCCGTATTCCCAGCCCTGGTCGGTCATGTTCCAGAACACGTCCTCGTCCCGGACATCGAGCCCGTGGCGCATGTATTGCTCGATCTCGGCGAGGGCGCGGACGGGCGTCAGCAGGCCATACCTGGGTTCGACCGTCTTTGCTGAATAGGTCATCATGAAGGGGTCGTTTTCCGCGTAGGTCGCGGCGTCGGTCAGGGGTTCCGCCTCGTAGATCGAGGACCAGAACTGTGTGACCCGCCCTTCTATGCGGTTGATGTGGTCTCCTTCCACGAGAAAGACCGGCGTCGTTGGCTTGATGTACTTCCGGGCCCGCTCGATCAGCACCCGGTTTGCGACGATGGCCCTTACGGCGCTCGCTTCCAGGCGGGCATTCACCGCCGATGCGGAATAGGTGGAGAACAGCGGCATGTAGACGGCGCCAATCCTCCAGATCGCGAGCGCGGCGATGATCAGCTCGACGCCCTTGGGCAGCATGACGGCAACGCAGTCGCCTTTCCTGATGCCGATGGTCGCCAATACACGAGCGAAGCGAGATGAATAGTCGGCAAGCCTGCCAAAGCTCAGTTCCGACGTCTGGCCCGACACGGATTCGTGGATCATGGCCGGATGCGAGCGCTTGCCGGGCAGGTGCCGGTCGCACAGCAGATGGGCGAGGGGGATCGCCTCTCCCCGGTACTCCGGCCGCTGGTACAGGCTTGGAACAGAGGCGGGTTCAGCTTCCGCCGCCATCTCCGCCGCCGCCTTGCCCGCGCGATCGCCGAGGCTCAGGAAGAAGGCGCCGAGCGAATACAGGCGCGCGGCCGGATCATAGGCGAGCAGGCGCTCGTGCACGAGCGCCGCGGCCAGCCGGTGCGCCGTGGGCTTGGAGAGGCCGGTGGCCTCCACGAGATCTGCCAGCCGCGCGCCGAGCGGTGGCGCACCGGCGACGGCCCGCAGCACGGCCACGGCGCGGGACAAGCTTTGAGCCCCCTTGGGGGAGGCGGCGTCGGGATCCAGGGATGCAGTCATGTCTCACAATGTGAGATGATTTCGGGGCAGCCGCAATATTTTTTTAAGTTGACGGGATGCTCTTGAAAGATGTGAGATGATACTGGATAATGTCATTCAATATTGTCTCACAATATGAGACATGGCCCAGAGAGGCCGCCCGTTACGGGATTGAGGGAGGGGAAATATGTCGCCACCCGCAGCTTCGGCTGGGGCTGATCCGGTCACGGCCGCTCTCCTGAGCATCGAGAACATCTCCTTGCGCTTCGGCGGCCTCAAGGCGCTGACCGACGTGAGCTTCCACGTGCGCCATGGCGAGCTGTTCTCCATCATCGGCCCCAACGGCGCCGGCAAGACCTCCATGCTCAACTGCATTTCCGGGCGCTATACGCCGAGCGCCGGGCGCGTCGTCTTCGACGGGCAGGACGTGACCAAGCTCAAGCCCAACCGCCGCGCCGCCATCGGCATCGGCCGCACGTTCCAGAACCTCGCCTTGTTCAGCCACATGAGCGTGCTCGACAACATCATGGTCGGCCGCCACCATCTGTTGAAGAACAACTTCCTCACCGGCGCGTTCTACTGGATCGGCGGGGCGCAGAAGGAAGAGCTGGAGCATCGCCGCAAGGTGGAGGAGGTGATCGACTTCCTCGATATCCAGCACGTGCGCAAGGCCACCGCCGGCACCCTCTCCTACGGCCTGCGCAAGCGGGTGGAGCTGGCGCGCGCGGTGGCGCTGGAGCCCAAGCTCATCCTCCTCGACGAGCCCATGGCGGGCATGAACCTGGAGGAGAAGGAGGACATGGCCCGCTACATCGTCGACCTGAACGAGGAATGGGGCATGACCATCGTCATGATCGAGCACGACATGGGCGTGGTCATGGACATCTCCCACCGGGTGATGGTGCTCGACTTCGGCCGCAAGCTGGTGGAGGGCGAGCCGGCCGAGGTGCTGGCCGATCCGCATGTGCGCAAGGCCTATCTGGGCGAGGAGGACCCGCTGCTCGAAGAGGAGGCGGCGCCCGCCGCCAGCGCCTCGGGCACGTTCTCCAGCATGACCGCGTGAGGCGCGCCATGGCCGAGCCCTCCACCTATCCGGACGTCACCGTCCACGACACCCTGCCCAAGCTCCTGGCCCTCAACGCGCGCAATCATCCCGGCGACGTGTGGCTGCGCGAGAAGGACCTCGGCATCTGGATCTCCTACACCTGGGGCGAGGTGGCGGAGCGGGTGCGCAACATGACCCTCGGCCTCACCACCCTCGGCGTCGCCCGGGGCGACGTGGTCGGGCTCATCGGCGACAACCGCCCCGAATGGCTGATGGGCGAGATCGCCACCCATGCCGCGGGCGGCATGAGCCTCGGCATCTACCGCGACGCGCTCGCCGACGAGGTGGCCTATCTCGTCACCTATGCGGGCGTGGCGGTGGTGTTGGCCGAGGACGAGGAGCAGGTGGACAAGCTGCTCTCCCTGGACGAGAAGATCCCCACCGTCCGCCACATCGTCTATGCCGATCCGCGCGGCATCCGCAAATATGACGACCCGCGCCTCCTCTCCCTGAAGGACCTGGAGGCCCGCGGGGCGGCGCTGGCGGCGCGCGAGGCCGGCGCCTTCGACGCCCTGGTGGCGGCGGGCAAGGGCGAGGACGTCGCCATCCTCTGCACTACCTCGGGCACCACCTCCAACCCGAAGCTCGCCATGCTGACCGGCGGCGCGCTGCTGCGCCACTGCCGCGCCTATCTCGACATGGATCCGCGCAGCGCCGACGACGAATATGTCAGCGTGCTGCAGATGCCGTGGATCATGGAGCAGATCTACGCCTTCGGTCAGGCGCTCATTTCCCGCATGAAGGTGAACTTCGTGGAGGAGCAGGAGACCATGATGGCCGACATGCGCGAGATCGGCCCCTCCTTCGTGCTGTTCGCCCCCCGCGTCTGGGAGCAGATCGCCGCCGACGTGCGCTCGCGCATGATGGATTCCTCCCGCCTCAAGCGGGGCATGTTCGACCTCGGCATGAAGCTGGGCCTCAAGGCCCTGGACGAGGGCCGGCGCTCGCCGCTGGCCGACTTCATCCTGTTCCGGGCGCTGCGCGACCGCCTCGGCTTCTCCAACCTCAAGTCCGCCGCCACCGGCGGCGCGGCGCTGGGGCCGGACACGTTCCGCTTCTTCCTCGCCTTGGGCGTGCCCATGCGCCAGCTCTACGGCCAGACCGAGCTGCTCGGGGCCTACACCCTGCACAAGGCGAACGACGTGGACTTCGACACCGTGGGCGTGCCCTTCGACGGCGTCGAGATCCGCATCGACGATCCCGACCCCAACGGCCTCGGCGAGGTGGTGACGCGCCACGCCAACGCGTTCACCGGCTACTTCCGCAACGCGGAGGAGACGCAGAAGTCGTTCGCCGAGGGCGGCTGGATGCGCACCGGCGATGCCGGCTTCTTCAATCCGCGCGGCCATCTCGTGGTCATCGACCGCATCCGCGACATGGCGCAGACCGCCCGCGGCGACCGCTTCTCGCCGCAATACATCGAGAACAAGCTGAAATTCTCGCCCTACGTGGCGGAAGCCGTGGTGCTGGGCGACGGCCGCGAGGGCCTCGCCGCGCTCTTGTGCATCCGCTTCTCCATCGTCTCCAAGTGGGCGGAGAAGAACCGCATCTCCTTCACCACCTACACCGATCTTTCCGCCCGGCCCGAAGTCATCGCCCTGCTGCGCAAGGAAGTGGAGGGAGTGAACCGGACCCTGGCGGAGAAGCAGCGCATCGGCCGCTTCCTCCTGCTCTACAAGGAGCTGGACGCCGACGACGGCGAGCTGACGCGCACCCGCAAGGTGCGCCGCGGCGTCATCAACGAGCGCTACGGCACCATCATCGACGCCATGTATGCGGGCGAGAAGGTGATCGACGTGGACACCACCATCACCTTCCAGGACGGCACCCGCCAGCGCATCAAGACCACCCTCGACGTCATCGACCTCGGCGGCCACCCGCCGGCCGAGGGCGGCGACACGCGGCGGAGGGCGGCGTGATGTGGGCTTCGATTTCCCGCACAGCCGTTCCCCGGACAAGCGACGGCGAAGCCGGAGCGCCGATCCGGGGTCCAGGAGACAGTCCTGCGCAGCAGGCCATGCCCGCCGCACTCTCCGGTCAAGCCGCCTTCGGCGACATCTTGCGCTGGGCCCTGGCTCTCCTTCCGCTCACGCTTCAGTCGGCCGGGGCACGCGGCTCTAAAGGTGTCGACATCACCGCCAAGGAGCTCATCTGATGCAGTCCCAGCTCCTGCTCCAGCTCATCATCAACGGGCTCATCATCGGCACGCTCTATGGCGTGGTCGGCATGTGCTTCGTGCTCATCTACAAGGCCTCGCAGGTGGTGAACTTCGCCCAGGGCGAGTTCCTGCTCATCGGCGCCTGGGTCTGCTGGTGGCTGCTCACCGCCTGGAACATCCCCTTCTTCTGGGGCTTCCTCATCGCCATCTGCTTCATGATGGTGTTCGGCATCGCGGTCCAGATGATCGTGCTCCGCCCCCTCATCGGCGAGCCGATCATCTCGGTGATCATGGTCACCATCGGCCTCTCCATCTTCTTCCAGGCGCTGATGAAGTGGATGTTCGGCACCTTCGCCCAGCCGTTCCCGCCCATCTTCCCGGTGGCCAAGGTGGATGTCCTGGGGCTGCAGGTGCAGACGGCCTACCTCATGTCCACCGGCGTCAGCCTCGCCATCATGGCAGGCTTCGCCTGGTTCTTTAAGTATTCGCGCCTGGGGCTCGCCATGCGCGCCACCGCCTTCTCCCAGCAGGTGGCCCAGTCGCTCGGCATCTCGGTGCGGCAGGTGTTCGCCCTGTCCTGGGGCATCTCGGCGGCGGTGTCGGCGGTGGCCGGCGTGGTGGTGGGCATCGTCAACGGCGTGTCCTCGGCCCTGTCCTACTTCGGCATCAAGGTGTTCCCGGCGGTGATCCTCGGCGGCCTCGACAGCGTCTTCGGCGCGGTGGTGGGCGGGCTGATCATGGGGCTGTTGGAAAACCTCGCCCAGTATTTCGACAGCCAGTTCCTGAAATGGGGCAACCTCTACGAGATCGTCCCCTTCTACGCCCTCATCATCATCCTGATGATCAAGCCCTACGGGCTGTTCGGCACCCGCGACATCGAGAGGGTCTGAGGACATGGCCACCGATACCATGCGCCCGTGCGGGGACTACCGCTCGAGCTACAGGTCCGACCAGACCATCTTCGCCACGCGGCTCACCATGCTGTTCTGCGTGGGGGCGATCGTGCTGCTGTGCTTCGCGCCGTTCTTCTTCTCGCGCTACGTGCTGAGCCTGATGATCCAGATCGGCTACCTGGGCATCGCCGCTTTGGGGCTGAACATCCTCGTCGGCTTCTCCGGCCAGATCTCCATCGGCCATGCGGTGTTCTTCGGCTTCGGCGGCTTCGCCTCGGCCTATCTCGCCGACAAGGGCGTGCCGGTGCCCATCGCCATCGTGCTGGCCGGGCTGTGGACCACGGTGGTCGGCCTCATCTTCGGCCTGCCGGCGGCGCGGGTGAAGGGGCTCTACCTCGCCATCGCCACCCTCGCCGCCCAGTTCATCCTGCAGGATTTCTTCGTCCGCGCGGAATGGTTCACCGGCGGCACCCACGGCGCCATCGCCGCGCCGTTCACCCTGTTCGGCCTCGACCTGTCCGGCGACGACAAATATTTCTACGTGGTGCTGTTCTTCGTGGTGGTCATGTATCTGGGCGCCGCCAATCTCATGCGCTCGCGCGACGGGCGGGCGCTGATCGCGGTGCGCGACCATTATCTGTCCGCCGAGATGATGGGCGTGAACCTCACCAAGTACCGCACCATGGCGTTCGGCATCTCGTCTTTCTACGCCGGCATCGGCGGGGCGCTGTACGCGCACTATGTTGGGTTCATGTCGGTGGAGGGGCTCGACATTCTCTTCTCCATCCAGTTCCTCGGCATGATCATCATCGGCGGGCTGGGCTCCATCATGGGCACGCTGATGGGCACCATCTTCATGGTGCTTCTGCCCGAGGCCACGGGCTGGCTGGCCTCGGCCCTGTCGGGCAGCGCCATCGACAAGGCGCTGCACCTGAAGGACGGCATCACCTACATGCGCGAGATGCTGATCGGCGCCACAATCATCCTGTTCCTGATCTTCGAGCCGGACGGCCTCGCCCACCGCTGGCGCCAGATCAAGGCCTACTGGAAGCTCTTTCCCTTCTCCTACTGACGCACGAGACGACCGGCCGAGGCGGCGCAGAACCGCCCGGTTCCAACAAGGAAACCAAGGAGACCCCAAGATGAAGCGGATCACCCTCTCCCTCGTATCGGCGCTGGCCCTCACCGCCGCCGCGCCGGCCCTCGCCCAGACCATCAATATCGGCCATCTCGCCGACTATTCGGGCGGCACCTCGGACGTGGGCCAGCCCTACGGCCAGGGCGTGGCGGACACCATCGCCTGGATCAACGCCAATGGCGGCGTGAACGGCAAGAAGATCAATTCCGACTTCAACGAATACGGCTACCAGGTGCCGCGCGCGCTGGCCGCCTTCAAGAAGTGGGTGGGCACCGACAAGGTGGTCGCCATCCAGGGCTGGGGCACCGCCGACACCGAGGCCCTCGTCGGCATGGTGACGAAGGAGGAGATTCCCTATTTCTCCGCCTCCTACTCCGCCTCGCTGACCGACCCCAAGGGCAAGGTGAACGCGAAGAGCGAGCGCGCCGCACCGTTCAACTTCTTCTACGGCCCGTCCTATTCGGATGCCGCCCGCGCCATGGTGCAGTGGGCCGCCGACGACTGGAAGAAGAAGGGCAAGCCCGGCAAGCCCAAGTGGGTGCACATGGGCGCCAACCACCCCTACCCGAACTCGCCCAAGGAGGCGGCGGCGGAATATGCCAAGGAGCTGGGCTTCGAGGTGCTGGATCCCATCACCTTCGCCCTCACGCCGGGTGACTATACGCCCCAGTGCCTGACCCTGAAGCAGTCGGGGGCCAACTACGCCTATCTCGGCAACACCGCCGGCTCCAACATCTCGGTGCTGAAGGCCTGCAAGACCGCCGGCGTGGACGTGCAGTTCCTCGGCAACGTCTGGGGCATGGACGAGAACGCCATGAAGGCCGCCGGCGACGCCGCCAACGGCGTGGTCTTCCCGGTGCGCACCGCCGTGACCTGGAACGGCACCGCCCCGGGCCTTGCCGCGGCGAAGGAGATTTCCAAGATCTCCGATCCCTCCGGCACCGCCTATCGCCCGGTGCACTATCTCGCCGCCATCTGCACCGCCCTCTACATGAAGGAGGCCATGGAGTGGGCGGACAAGAACGGCGGCGTCAGCGGCGTGAAGATCCGCGACGGCATGTACCAGAAGAAGGACTGGGTGCCCAAGGGCATGGAGGGCGTGTGCAACCCCTCCACCTGGACCGCCGCCGACCACCGCCCCACCACCCGCGTCGACCTCTATCGCGCGGTGGTCTCCGGCGCCACGGACGCGCCGGTGGCCGACCTCGTGAAGTCGGGCGCCATCAAGCTCGACAAGGTCGCCACCATCGACCTGCCGCGCAAGACCGAGCTGCAGGGCTGGTGATGTGAACACTCCTCCCCTCCCCCCTCGCGGGAGAGGGGCCGGGGGTGAGGGGTAAAGGCGTCTCAGCCAACGAGCGCCCGTTCAGATGGCGCCAGCCCCCTCACCCGTCTCGCGGCTTTGCCGCGATCCACCCTCTCCCGCGAAGGGGAGAGGGTCTAGATCGGAGACCGCCATGGCCGAGGCCGCACTGAAGATCGAACCCGCCGCCGAGACCGCCCCCGCGCCGATCCTCTCGGTGGACAACATCGAGGTGGTCTACAACGACGTCATCCTCGTGCTGCGCGGCCTTTCGCTGAAGGTGCCCAAGGGCCAGATCGTCGCCCTGCTCGGCTCCAACGGCGCCGGCAAGTCGACCACGCTGAAGGCGATCTCCGGCCTCCTGAAGACCGAGGACGGCGAGATCACCCGCGGCGACGTCACTTTTCTCGGCGAGAAGATCAACGGCATCGAGCCGGACCGCATCGTCCGGCGCGGCATCTTCCAGGTGATGGAGGGCCGGCGCATCATCTCCGACATGACCGTGCTGGAGAACCTGCGCCTCGGCGCCTTCACCCGGCGCGACAACGAGGTGAAGAGCGACATCGAGCGCGTCTATTCCTTCTTCCCGCGCCTCAAGGAGCGCACCGGCCTTGCCGGCTATCTCTCCGGCGGCGAGCAGCAGATGCTGGCCATCGGCCGCGCCATGATGGCCCGCCCCAAGCTCATCCTCATGGACGAGCCCTCCATGGGCCTCTCGCCGCTGCTGGTGAAGGAGGTGTTCTCCATCATCCGGAAGCTCAACCAGGATCTGGGCGTCACCATCCTCCTGGTGGAGCAGAATGCGCGGGTGGCCCTGTCCGTGGCCGACTACGGCTACATCATGGAGCAGGGCAAGATCGTGCTCGACGGCACCGCGCAGATGCTCCAGTCCAACGAGGACGTGAAGGAATTCTACCTCGGCCAGGGCGGCGGCGACGAGCGCAAGTCCTTCAAGAACCTGAAGAGCTTCAAGCGGCGGAAAAGGTGGCTGTGAGCTTGCCCCGGACCAGCGACGGCGCAGCCGGAGCGCCGATCCGGGGCCCAGGGGAAACGTCCGGCGAAGCCGGCCTGATCCAACCGGCGGTTCCAATCAAGCCGACTTCGGCGAACCTGTGCGCTGGACCCCGGCTCTCCGTCCGCTCACGCTCCAGTCGGCCGGGGAGCAAGAGTACCTCTCTGGCCAGCCTCTGACATGAGCCCGACCATGACCGATCCGAACCGCCATTACGATTCCAGCGAGACCCGCGATCGCGAAGCCCGGGAAAAGGCCCTGTTCACCGGCCTCGCCGCCCAGATCGCCCATGCCAAGGCGAAGTCCGCCTATTTCGGCGCCCTGTTCAAGGACGTGGAGCCGGAGGCGATCACCAGCCGGCAGGCGCTCGCCGCCCTGCCCGTCACCCGCAAGTCGGACCTGCTGGAGATCCAGCCGCGGAGCTATCCCTTCGGCGGGCTCAACGCCACGCCGCCCGGCAAGCTCGCGCGCATCTTCATGTCGCCCGGCCCCATCTATGACGTGGAAGGCCACGGCGCCGACTTCTGGCGCTTCGGCCGGGCGCTGTTCGCCGCCGGCTTCCGCGCCGGCGACATCGTGCACAATTCCTTCTCCTACCACCTGACCCCCGCCGGCTCGATGATCGAGGGCGGCGCCCATGCGCTCGGCTGCGCGGTGGTGCCGGGCGGCGTCGGCCAGACCGACCTGCAGCTGCGCGCCATCGCCGACATCCGCCCGCAGGGCTATGGCGGTACGCCGTCCTTCCTCAAGATCCTGGTGGACAAGGCGCGCCAGACCGGCACCGACATCTCGTCCCTGAAGAAGGCGCTGGTGACGGGAGAGGCCTTCCTGCCGCCCCACCGGGCGGAGCTGAGGGCCGCCGGCATCACCGCCCGCCAGTGCTACGGCACCGCCGACCTCGGCCTCGTCGCCTATGAGAGCGAGGCGGAGGAAGGCCTGATCGTGGACGAGGGCTGCCTCGTGGAGATCCTGCGCCCCGGCACCGGGGATCCGGTGGAGAGCGAAGGCGAGGTGGGCGAGGTGGTGGTCACCCTGTTCGAAGCCGACTATCCCCTCGTGCGCTTCGCCACCGGCGATCTCTCCGCCGTGCTGCCGGGCCTGAGCCCCTGCGGGCGCACCAATGTCCGCCTGCGCGGCTGGATGGGCCGGGCCGACCAGGTGACCAAGATCCGCGGCATGTTCGTGCACCCGGTGCAGGTGACGGCGGCGGTGAAGAAGCATCCGGCGGTGGCCAAGGCCCGCCTGGTGGTGGACCGCGCCGGCGACGCCGACGACATGCTGCTCGAAATCGAGGTCCAGGACGCCGCCGCCCTGTCGCAGGAGGGGCTGCTGGAGGACCTGCGCGCCGCCACCAAGCTGCGCGGCCGCCTCGCCGTGCTCGCGCCCGGCACCCTGCCCGCCGACGCCAAGACCATCGAGGACCGCCGGCCGGTATGACCTTGCCGCGGGCCATGCCGTCGCGCCTCCCCTCCCATGCGGCGCGGCGGGGTCCCGCCGCTGGCGATGCGGGCCCAATGGTGCTAGGCGAGCGGCATTCTCATCCCCGGAGCCGCTCCATGACCGCCGATATCCGTCCCGTGACCCGCGCCCTCCTCTCGGTGTCCGACAAGACGGGTCTCGTGCCGTTCGCCGCCGCCCTCGTCTCCCACGGAGTGGAGCTGGTCTCCACCGGCGGCACCGCCAAGGCCATCGCCGAGGCCGGCCTGCCGGTGAAGGACGTGTCCGACCTCACCGGCTTCCCGGAGATGATGGACGGACGGGTGAAGACCCTGCACCCCAAGGTGCACGGCGGCATCCTCGCCATCCGCTCGGACGCCGGCCACCAGGCCTCGCTCGCCGAGCATGCCATCGCCCCCATCGACCTCGTGGTGGTGAACCTCTATCCGTTCGAGGCCACCGTCGCCCGCAAGGCCGGCTTCGAAGAGACCATCGAGAACATCGACATCGGCGGCCCGGCCCTCATCCGCGGCGCCGCCAAGAACCATGGCGACGTGGCCGTGGTGGTGGAAGCGGCGGATTATGACGCGGTGCTGCATGAGATCGCCGAGCACGGCGGCACCACCCTGCCCCTGCGCCGCAAGCTGGCGCAGAAGGCCTATGCCCGCACCGCCGCCTATGACGCGGCCATCTCCAACTGGTTCGCCCGCGAGCTGAAGGAGGTCGCGCCGGACTTCCGCGCCGTGGGCGGCCGGCTCATCGAGGCCCTGCGCTACGGCGAGAACCCGCACCAGTCCGCCGCCTTCTACGCCTCGGACGAGATCCGCCCCGGCGTCGCCACGGCGCGGCAGGTTCAGGGCAAGCAGCTGTCCTACAACAACATCAACGACACCGACGCCGCCTTCGAGGCGGTGGCCGAGTTCCACCCTGCCCGCACCGCGGCGGTGGTGATCGTGAAGCACGCCAATCCCTGCGGCGTGGCCGAGGGCGCCTCCCTCGCCGAGGCCTACGCCAAGGCGCTGGCCTGCGATCCGGTCTCGGCCTTCGGCGGCATCATCGCCGTCAACCGCACGCTGGATGCCGACGCCGCCCGCGCCATGGTGGAGATCTTCACCGAGGTGATCGTCGCACCCGACGCCACCGACGAGGCCATCGCGGTGGTGGCGGCCAAGAAGAACCTGCGCCTGCTGCTCACCGGCGCCCTGCCCGACCCGCGCGCTCCGGGGATGACGGTGAAGACGGTGGCCGGCGGCCTGCTGGTGCAGGGCCGCGACAATGCCAGCGCCGACGATTTGGAGCTGAAGGTGGTGACCAAGCGCGCCCCCACCGACCGGGAGCTGACCGACCTGCGCTTCGCCTTCCGCGTGGCCAAGCACGTGAAGTCCAACACCATCATCTATGCCCGCGACCTCGCCACGGTGGGCATCGGCGCCGGGCAGATGAGCCGGGTGGATTCGGCCCGCATCGCCGCCCGCAAGGCGCTGGACGCGGCCGAGGCCCTGGGCCTCAGGGAGCCGCTCACCAAGGGCTCGGTGGTGGCCTCCGACGCCTTCTTCCCCTTCGCCGATGGCCTCATGGCGGCGGTGGAGGCAGGGGCGACGGCGGTGATCCAGCCCGGCGGCTCCATGCGCGACGCCGAGGTGATCGCGGCGGCGGACGCGGCGGGCCTCGCCATGGTGTTCACCGGCGTGCGGCATTTCCGGCACTGACAGGCGCTGGGCGGGCGGGCCCGGGACAGGCGGAGATCCGCAGGGCCGGGACGAGCCCGCCATGACGGCGGTTCGGGAGGAGCCCGGGCCGCCTAATGCCGACCGATCCTACCCCTTGAGCAGCTTCTGCACGAGGATGCGGTCCACATAGTGCGGACCGTCGAAGACGAAGGTGTCGAACCCCTCGTAGGCCTTCAGCTGGGCCAGCAGCTCCTCGGCGGTGGCGGCGCGGAAGGTGCCGGTCTCCGCCGGGCGGAAGGCCTCGGCGATCAGCCGGAAGCGCCTGGCGCCGAGCCGGGCGGAGATCACCTCGGCATAGCGCCGCGCCGCCAGGGGCGCGCGGGTGTAGACGCCGACGCCGTCCTGGAAGAACAGCCCCACATCCTTCGGCAGCCAGTTTTCGATCCAGTCCGCCAGCGCCTCGGGACCGACGTTGGAATTGTCGTAGCAGCTCACCCAGAGCGGGCGGGGAATGGCGGCGGTCGCGGCCGCCATCTTGCCCACCTCGGCCCAGGTGGGGTCGGCCTCCACCGGAAAATAGAAGCCGGCCGGCCGGAACGGCAAAGGCTGCCGCGCGATCCGGGCGGACAGGGCGCCGAGGTCGAGGACCTGCTTGCGGGCGGTGGGCTCGCTGAAGCGGCTGGCGAGGCCGGCGATGATGCTGCGCGCCCAGGGCTCCCGCGCGATGCGGGTCCAGTTGGGAGGGTCCGCGACCAGGGACAGGCCGAGGCCGGGCAGGGGCACAAAGGCGGTGTCGTCCGCCACCAGCCATTGCACCAGGAGGCTGCGCGCACCGAGAAAGTCCCAGTCGCCGCGCGGGTCGAGCGCCCCGCCGTGCACCTGCCAGACCACGCCATCCAGCAGGCCCGGCGTCCTCGGCCGGTGCAGCGCCGCGATGCGCTCGGCCCCGGCGAAGCCGGCGGCACCGGCGGCGGTCCCCACGGCGCCGCCTGCGAGCCCGGCGAGAAGAAGGCGGCGGTTCATCGCCGGGCCTGCGGGCGCCGGCCGCGCCTCATGCCGGTGCGACGGCGAGGCGGCGCTCCTGCTCGCGGACGGTGGCGAGGATCGCCTCTTCCTTCACGATGCCGCAACGCACGAGATACTCGCCGATGCGCCCGTCCACGTCGGGATGGTAGTTCTCCATGGCCGCATCGAAGGCCTCGCGCTGCATCAGGCCCTTTTCCAGCAGCAGGTCGCCGAGGAGCGGCGGCGACTGGTGGCCCTCCAGCCCGGGCGACACGCCGCGCAGCAGGCGCAGGCCGTCATTGATCTCGCTTTCGCGGGCGATGCGCTGGAGCGGCAGGTCGCCCACCGCGACGCGGACCTCGTCGAGGGCCTTCTGGCTGAGGGGCGAGGGCACCGCCACCACCAGGCGCCCCGTCGCGTCCTCGCCGACGGGCAGGATGCGCCGGCGCACCATGAGGTCGAGGGGGAGCAGATCGTGGAACTGCCGCACCATCTGCTCGGTCACATGGGTGCGGGGCAGGTTGGACTGGAAGGCGATGGCCTCGGCGAGGGTCTCCTCGTCGAGCCAGCCGCGCGAGACGAGGATGCGCCCCAGCGGCTGCTGGCGCTCGTCCTGGACCGCGAGGGCCTGCTCCACATGTTCCGGCAGCACCGCCTGCCAGGTGAGCAGCAGCTCGCCGAGGCGCTGGCGTGACTGGCCGAGCTCGAGGGCATCGGGGAAATCGTGGGCGGTCTTGTCCCAGACGATCCGCTTGCCGCGGAAGACGTGGTCGAGGAACAGCCGCCAGGCGCGCACCGTGGCGGCGAAGTTGACGAAATTGGCCATCACCACGCGGGGCACGGACATGAGCCCCTGTTCCCAGCCATAGACGACGCTGACGAAGTAGAAGCGCTGGATCAGCCGCAGGGCGAAGGCCACGGCGTTGCCGGTGAGCACCGCCAGCAGCCACGTCTCGGTGGCGAAGATGGAGGGATAGCGCGCCGGCAGGACGCCGAGCCTTTCCGCGCCGTAGATCAGCAGGAAGTGCGCCGCCACCACGTAGGCCATCACCGCGACGATGGAGGTGAGGATGCCCTTGCGGTCGCGGAACAGGAAGTACTTGGTGGCCCAGTTGCCTTCCCAGCCCATCTGGCGCCAGCCCTGGAAGGCGATGCCGAGGGCCCAGCGCGCCTTCTGCCGGTAGGAGGTGCGGAAGGTGTCGGGGAAGAACTCGCGCACGCACAGCGGCATGGTGAGATGCACTTCCTTCGGCTTGGCGAAGCCGAAGAAGGATTCACGCGTCACCCGGTATTCCACCGGCAGGCGGGCGATGATGGACTGCATCTTCGCGTGGTAGAGGCGCGCGCTGATGTCGTAGTCCTCGGTGAGGCTCGCGGTGTTGAAGACGTCGCCGTCGCCTTCGTTGAGCATGTGGAGGATGGCCTTGCGCGAGAAGCAGGTGCCCACCCCCGCGGAGGGCACCGAGCCGGCGATGCTCTCGCGCACCACGAGATCCTTGGCATGCCACTCGGCGAACTCGTCCATGTAGATGCCGGCCACCAGCTCCGACCAGTGGCGCTCCAGCGAGTAGACCGGGATCTGGATCAGGTCCTTGCGCGGCAGGAGATAGTTGAAGAAGCGCAGCTCCAGGGGATGCAGCACGTCCTCGGCGTCGTGCAGCACCAGGCCGGCGAACTCGGTGCCGGTCATCTGCTCGTGCTGGAAGATGGCGCGCACCACGGCGTTGAGGCAGTCGGCCTTGTTGGTGGGGCCGGGATTGCGCACCTCCACCCGCACCAGCTGCTTGTAGCGCCGGCGCATGCGCTCCACTTCGGCGATGGTGTCGGGATCGTTCGGATAGGTCCCGACGAAGATCATGTAGCGCCGGTAGTCCATGACCGAGACCATGTTCTCGATCATGGCCGCGATCACGGGGGATTCCAGCCATGCGGGAATCATGATGGCCATCGGCTGCTCGTCCCTCTGGTAGAGGGCGGCCGGGGTCAGCGGCCGGATGAACGGCTCGATGACGAAGCGGCGGTAGATCCGCCGCCCCCAGTACCATGCGTCCACGAACAGGTCGTCGATGGACGAGATCAGGATGATCACCGCCACGCCCGCCGCCACATACTCCACGAAGCGGATGTAATCGGCGAGGAGATAAGGCCAATAAAGCTGCATGGCGGCGGTTCCCAGCCTATCAGTTGCCGCGGCGGCGCACTTGCGACGCGCGGATCAGCAGCAGGAAGAACAGGGCGGCGGCGCCGATTCCCAGCGGCAGCCCCCAGTCGGCGGAGTTCTGCCACAGGCGCTGCAGCGTGCCGGACGGACCGTCCGTGTCGGCCACCCGGACGGTGCCGATGGGCGCGCCGGACGCGGTCAGCTCGGTCAGCGTGCCGTCGACGCCCACCAGGGCCACGTCGCCGCGCGACAGGCGCACCGGCTTGGCCGGCGTCATCGGAACCGGGCCGATGCTCTGCCAGACGATGCCGCGGGCGTCGTCGCCGCGCACCGCCTGCACCAGGGCCACGTTCTTGAGGCCGCTGATGTCGAGCAGGCGGGCCTTGTCGTCGGTCCCGACCACGAGGCGCTCGCCCTCGACCCGGGCCTTCAGCGTCACCCCCTGCACCGGCACGTCGAGGGCGAGGAAGCCGCCGGCGGCACGGTAGCCGGCCCCGAGGGCGGCCACGTCGAAGGTGCTGGTGGAGGCCGGCAGGCCCGCCGCCGCGGCGGCGCGCACCACCCGCGGCAGGCTCGTCTTGCCGGTGGCGAGGTAGGAATCCGGCACCACCAGCTTGCCGCCGGCGGCCATCGCCGAGATCACGCCGAGGAAGTCGCCGCCCGGCGCCGAGCCGCCCAGCTCGAAATGGCTGGTGGGCAGCACCGCCACGGGGAACGCCTGGGGCGTCTCGCGACACTTGTCGCTCACCGGCTGGCGCTGGAAGGTCACGCGCAGCACGTTGCGGGCGGCCAGGGCGTAGGGCGGCACGGCGGCGGAGATGTGCTCGGGATGGCCGGTCGCCTCCAGCCGCTTGGCGGCGAGGAGCACGTCGTTGAGGAACACCGCCACCACCGGCTCGGAGGTGGAGGCGCCGGGCGAGGCCGCGACATCGAGGTTGAGGCGGCTCGGCAGGCTCTTGCCGCCGGTGGCGGCGGCGAGGTCGAAGCTCAGCACCCAGTCACCGCGGGCGAGCACGTCGATGTTGCCGGCGGCCGGGCCGAGGCTCGACAGGGCCACCGAGGAGGGGTTCTCCGGCGCGGTGTCCACGGCGCGGATGGTGATGGTGCTGGAAGAGAGCGAGGTGCGCCACAGGCTGTCGAACAGCTGCGCCGCCTTGCCGCCCGCCGCGCCGCCGACCGCGATGACCGGCCGGCCGGCGAGGAACTGGAGGCTGACCTCGTCGGGGGCGACGGTGACCGAGCCGAGGCTGGCCGCCTTGGCCCGCCATTCGCCGAACGCCGCGCCGGCATTGCCGAGGCGGGCGCCGAGCGCGTCCAGGGCGCCGCGGACCCCCGACAGCAGCTGCGCGTCGGCCACCGCGATGTCGGCGCCGAGCGGCGAGCCCGGCAGCACCAGCAGCGCGCCGATCTCGGAGGCGTCGCGGATGCGGTAGGTGCCGGCGCCGACGAAGGCGGAGAACGGCGCCACCTGCCGCAGGGAGGCCGGCACCTGGATGCCGGTGAGGTCCACGTCGTCGCCGATGGCCGGCAGGGTCTTCACCCGCAGCCGCTTGCCGGAGGATTCGAGGGCCACGCCCAGCCGCCAGGCGGTGTCGTAGGTGTCCTTGGAGAGGGTGCCGCCGGCCACCAGGATGGAGCCGGAGCCCGGCATGGCGCTCCAGGCGGTGGCGAGGTTGCGCACCGCGCCCGCGTCGTAGGAATAGGTGAAGCGGGTCTTCGGGCTGACCTTCAGGACGTTGCCGATGCCCCGCTCGTCGGCGCACAGATACTCGCCGATGACCGACGACCAGGCGGTGCCGAAGCGCACGAAGCCGGTCTCGCGCGGGCGCCCGTCCACCGCGATGGTGGCGGCGGCGCTGCCGTTGTCGGCTTCGAGGCGCCGCGAGTAGACGGGCACGCCGTCGACGGAGACCACCATGGTGGTGCGGCCGCCGTCGCCGCGCAGATAGTCGCCCTCGACGGCGATGCTGGCGCCGTCGAGCGGCACGCCGGCCGGAACCGGCAGGTAGATGTCCCGCCGCGCATCCATGCCCTGGAGCACCACCGCATCCTCAATGCCGAGGTCGGAGAGGGTGAAGGAGCGCGTCACCCGCGTGTCGGCGGCGCGTTCCTGCACCGCCGAGAGCACCGGATCGAGCGCCGGCGCCGGTGCCATGGGCACGGCGGCCGGGGCCGGGGCCGGGTTCGGCCCCTGGGCGGCGGCGGGAAAGCTCAGCAGCGCCGCGGCGAGGAGACCGGCCGGCAGGAGGCGGGCGGCGCGGAGGGCAGTCTTGCCGGGCGCCGTGCGAAAGGCGGGGTCGTGTCTCATGTCAGTCTCTCACGAGCAGGGCGTCGAGGCCGGTGGAACGCCGGGGCGCTGGCGCGGCGGGCGGATGGGAAATGGGAAGGGGCGAGAATTCCTGCACCGGCCGTCCGCAGATGCAGTCCACGATCCGGCGGCAGGCCTGCCCGTCGCCGTAGGGGTTGATCCGGTCCGCGTAGGCGGCGCGGGCCGCGGGATCGTCGAGGAGCCGGCTGACCGCGCCGACGATGGCGGTGCGCGACGTGCCCACGAGCTGCACGGTGCCGGCATCCACCGCCTCCGGCCGCTCGGTCACCTCGCGCATCACCAGCACCGGCTTGCCGAGGGCGGGAGCCTCTTCCTGCACCCCGCCGGAATCGGTCAGCACGATGTAGGCCCGCTGCATCAGCCGCTGGAACGGCAGGTAGTCGAGCGGCGGCACGAGGTGCACGTTCGCCCGGCCCACCAGGGCCTCGTGCACCGGCCCCTTCACGTTGGGATTGAGATGGACGGGGTAGACGATCTCCACGTCGTCGCGGCGGGAGAGGTCGGCCAGCGCGTCGCAGATGTTGCGGAAGCCGTCGCCGAAATTCTCCCGGCGGTGCCCGGTGACGAGGACGATGCGCTTGGCCGGGTCGAGCGCCGGCATCTGCGCATCGAGCGCCGCGCACAGGTCCGGGTCGGCCTCGATCCGCACCTGCGTCGCCTGGAGGGCGTCGATGACGGTATTGCCGGTGACGACGATGCGCCCATCGAGGCGCTCGGCCTCCAGATTGGCGCGGGAGCGAACCGTGGGCGCGAACAGCAGGCCGCTCACCACGTCCACCACGCGGCGATTCATCTCCTCGGGAAACGGCTGATCGAGGCGGTAGGTGCGCAGCCCCGCCTCCACATGGCCCACCGGTATCCTGCGGTGGAAGGCGGCGAGCGCGGCCGCCATGGCGGTGGTCGTGTCGCCGTGCACCAGCACGAGATCGGGCGCAACCTCCGCGAGCACCGGGTCCAGCGCCGCGAGGGCGCCGCCGGCCAGCCGGTTAAGCCCCTGGTTGTGGGCCATGAGGCCGAGATCGAAGTCGGGGCGGATGTCGAACAGGCGCAGCACCTGGTCCAGCATCTCGCGGTGCTGGCCGGTGACACAGACGAAGGAGCTGACCGCCGCCTCCCGGCCCAGGGCCTGGACCAGCGGCGCCATCTTGATGGCCTCCGGCCGTGTGCCGAAAATCGACAATATTCTCAAGGGTCCGCCACCACTGATTCGTTTGGGCTTGAAACGCTACGGCACAATGTCAAGGAGAAGGTCTTACCATTCACGCCGCGTGAATGGGAGTCGCAACCACAGCCGTGCGGGATCCGGGCCGCCTTATGGTGAAAGCGGACGGCATCGGCACCCCCACGATGCAGCTCGCACTCTGCCAACAGAAGGTTGCAGGAGGCTTAAGCCGTGCCGTCGATCGCGGTGCGGCGCCCTATAAATGACGCTGCGTCAGTTCGCGGCGGGCGTCGCCCCGGCCGCCCCGTCGACGACGGCCCGGATCAGGGCCCGGGCATCGCTCCCGCCCCATTCGGCCGGGCCGGCGAGATAGGCGAGCTCGCAGCCGTCCCGGTCGACGATCAGCGTGGTGGGCAGCCCGAAGCCGCGGCCGACCGCGCGCAGGGCCTGGAAGGTGCGGGTCGCCGGGTCGGTGTAGAAGGCGAGGTGGCCGATGCCGATGTCGGCGAGGAACGCCTTCGGCTTTTCCGGGTCGCGGGTGTCGAGATTGATCGCCACCACCTCGAAGTCCGGGCCGCCGAGGGTCGCCTGGAGATGGTCGAGGGCCGGCATCTCCTTGCGGCACGGCACGCACCAGGTGGCCCAGAGGTTCACCAGCACCACCCGGCCCTTGAAATCGGCGAGGCTCACCGTCTGTCCGTCCCGATTGGCGAAGGACAAAGGCGGCAGGCGGCGCGGCTCGGTGGCCAGCGAGAGGGCGGCGATGTCGCCCTTGGCCAGGGGCCTCAGCGCCTCGGCGCGCGCCACGCTCGCCTTGCAGGCGGGATCCGCGGCGGTGGCGGCGGACGGGGCCGCGGCCGAGGTGTCGGAGGCCGATGCGGCGGTTTGCGTCGCCGGTGCATTGCCGGGAACCCGGTTCATCCCGTATAGGGCGAGCGCGCCGGCCGCGGCGCCAGCCACCGTCGCCAGTACGATCAGGCCCATCGTCCCCAGCCGTCCGCCGCGTCCGCCGGCCTGGACGCCGGGGCGGTTCTCGTCTTGATCGGTCGGGCGGGACGGGTCGGCTTCGGTCATCAGTGGAGGGTCCGTCATGAGCAACAAGATGTGGGGCGGACGCTTCTCTTCCGCGCCCGACGCCATCATGGAGGAGATCAACGCCTCCATCGGCTTCGACCAGCGTCTTTACGCCCAGGACATCGCCGGCTCCAAGGCCCACGCGGCCATGCTGGCCGCCCAGGGCATCGTGGCGGCGAAAGATGCGCAGAAGATCCAGAAGGGTCTAGACACGATCCTGTCAGAGATCGAGGCGGGAAAGTTCACCTTCCGGCGCGAGCTGGAGGACATCCACATGAACGTGGAATCGCGCCTCGCCGAGCTCATCGGCGCCCCCGCCGGCCGTCTCCACACCGCCCGCTCGCGCAACGACCAGGTGGCCACCGACTTCCGCCTCTACGTGCGCGACACGCTGGACGCCCTCGACGCGCAGCTGGCCGACCTCCAGCTGGCGCTGGCGGAGAAGGCGCTGGCGCACGCCGCCACGGTGATGCCCGGCTTCACCCACCTGCAGACCGCCCAGCCCGTCACCTTCGGCCACCACCTGATGGCCTATGTGGAGATGGTGTCCCGCGACCGCGGCCGCCTCGCCGACGCCCGCAAGCGGCTCAACGAGTGCCCGCTCGGCTCGGCGGCGCTGGCCGGCACCTCCTTCCCCATCGACCGCGAGGCGACGGCGAAGGCGCTGGGCTTCGACCGCCCCACCGCCAACTCGCTGGATGCCGTCTCCGACCGCGACTTCGTGATGGAGACCCTCGCCGCCGCCTCCATCTGCGCCGTGCACCTGTCGCGCTTCGCCGAGGAGGTGGTGATCTGGACCTCGCCGTCCTTCGCTTTGGTGAAGCTGTCCGACAAGTTCACCACCGGCTCGTCCATCATGCCGCAGAAGCGCAATCCGGACGCAGCGGAACTGGTGCGGGCCAAGGCCGGGCGCATCATCGGCGCCCTCACCGGCATCCTGGTGGTGATGAAGGGCCTGCCTTTGGCCTACGCCAAGGACATGCAGGAGGACAAGGAAGGCGCCTTCGACGCCTTCTCCGCTTTGTCCCTCGTGGTCGCGGCCAGCGCCGGCATGGTGCGCGACCTCGTGCCCGACGAGAAGCGCATGGCCGCCGCCGCCGGCCAGGGCTATTCCACCGCCACGGACCTCGCCGACTGGCTGGTGCGGGCGCTGAACATCCCGTTCCGCGAGGCGCACCATATTACCGGGCACATCGTGGCGCTGGCGGCCGACCGCGGCATTGCGCTGCACAAGGTGCCGCTGGAGGACATGAAGGCCATCGACACGCGCATCACCGACGACGTCTTCTCGGTGCTCTCGGTGGTGCGGTCCGTGCGCAGCCGCACCAGCTACGGCGGCACCGCGCCGGCCCGCGTGCGGGCGCAGGCGAAGCGCTGGCTGAAGCGTCTGGGCAACGGTGCGGCGTGAACCGGCGCCGTCACGGCCCCCCGGGCCGGCGGGGGGCTCGCCTTTGCTGCGGCGCGGGCTATAGTGGCGGCGCATTTTCAGGAACAGCCCGGCACGCGATGCGATCCCTTCGACTTCTTCTCGCCCTTTGCGGCACCCTGGCCGTCGCGGCCTGCGGCGTGAAGGGGCCGTTGGAGCCGCCTCCGGGCGCCCACGCGGCCGCCCCGCCCCCCAAGCAGGCGAAGACCGAGGCGTCCGACGGCTACGTCGCCCCAAGAGCTCCGCCGACTTCCTCAACAGCGCCACTCCGCAGGCGGACTGGCAGAAGAAGAAATCCACCGGCTCCGGCAGCGGGACCTCGGGCGGCGCGGCGAACCTCCTGCACGGCGTCGAACGCCCGAACCAGCCCTTCGTCCTCGACGGGCTGCTCTGATCCGCCACCCGTGACCTGACGCCCGCGACCCGCCCCTCCGCCGCCGTCCCCTGGCTTTGCGGCGGGCCGGGACGGCAGGCGGGGCCCACGGGTTCAAAGCCTTTCCTCCCGCAGCCGGGCCCTGGCCCGGCGCGGGGACGACCCAGACTTCCGCCGCCCCGGACCGCATCTTCCACGGCCCGGCCCGGCCCCCGGACCGCCCCGATCCCATGCACCATTTCAGCTACCGCACCGGCCGCCTGTTCGCCGAGGACGTGGACCTCACCCGTCTCGCCGCCGAGGTCGGCACCCCGCTCTACTGCTATTCCACCGCGACGCTGGAGCGGCACTACCAGGTGTTCATGGAAGCGTTCGCCGGGCGCGACACGCTCCTGTGCTATGCCCTGAAGGCCAATTCCAACCAGGCGGTCATCGCCACCCTCGCCCGCCTCGGCGCCGGGGCGGACATCGTCTCCGGCGGCGAGCTGAAGCGGGCGCTGGCGGCCGGCGTGCCCGCCGGGCGCATCGTCTTCTCCGGCGTCGGCAAGACCCGCGCGGAGATGGTGCAGGCGCTCGATGCCGGTATCCTGTGCTTCAACGTGGAGAGCGAGCCGGAACTGGCCGCCCTGTCCGAGGTGGCCACCAGCAAGGGGATGACCGCCCCGGTCTCCGTCCGTGTCAATCCGGACGTGGACGCCAAGACCCACAAGAAGATCTCCACCGGCAAGTCGGCCACCAAGTTTGGCATCCCCATCTCGCGGGCCCGGGAGGTGTATGACCGCGCCGCCGCTTTGCCCGGCCTCGCCATCACCGGCGTCGACATGCATATCGGCAGCCAGATCACCGACATGGCGCCGTTCGACAATGCGGTGACGCTGCTGGCCGAGCTGGCGCGCGACCTGCTGGCGGCCGGCCACCGGCTGCACCACATGGACCTCGGCGGCGGCCTCGGCGTGCCCTATGCCGCCTCCGACCCGGTGCCGCCCGCCCCTCGTGCCTATGCGGAGGTGGTGACGCGGGCGCTGGGCGACCTCAAGCTGCCGCTGGTGTTCGAGATGGGCCGCATGCTGGTGGCCAATGCCGGCATCCTGGTGACGCGGGTCATCTATGTGAAGCAGGGCGAGGGCAAGACCTTCGTGGTGGTGGACGCCGCCATGAACGACCTCATCCGCCCCACCCTCTACGAGGCACACCACGACATCATCCCCGTCGCCGAGCCGGCGCCCGACGCCGCCCTCGCCGTCGCCGACGTGGTGGGGCCGGTGTGCGAGACCGGAGACTTCCTCGCCCTCGACCGGCCGCTGCCGGAATTGAAGGCGGGCGACCTCCTCGCGGTGATGACCGCCGGCGCCTATGGCGCGGTGCAGGCCGGCACCTACAACACCCGCCCGCTGATCCCCGAGGTGCTGGTGCGCGGCGCGCAGGCCGCCGTGGTGCGCCCGCGCCTCGACGCCGACGCCATCATCGCCCTCGACCGCCCCGCCCCCTGGCTGGCGTGAAGGGCACGGCGCGAAAGGCTTGCCACGCGGTTCCCCGGACAAGCGACAGCGCAGCTGGAGCGCCGATCCAAGGCCCAGCGCAGGACCGCTGCGCAGCAGTCAATCTCCAGAGATGCTTCCCATAAGGCCGCCTTCGGCGCACTTGCGCGCCGGGCGCCGGCTCTCCTTCCGCTGCGCTGACGCTCCGCTCCCGTCGGCCGGGACGCGAGACCTTCTGCGCCCCTCACCCCCGCCGCAGCCCCTTCAGCCGGTAGAGCGCATCGAGCGCGTCGCGCGGGCTGAGGGCGTCGGGATCGAGATCGTCGAGGGCCGCCAGCAGCGCGCCGGCGACGGGATCGGCCGGCGCGACCTCGGCCGGCATCGCCTTGGGCCGGGCCGCGAAGAGGGGCAAATCGTCCACGAGGCGCTGCACCGGGGAGGCCCGCTCCGCCGCCTCCAGCTCCGCCAGCACCGCCCGCGCCCGGCCGATCACCGCCTCCGGCAGGCCGGCGAGCTTGGCCACCTGGATGCCGTAGGAGCGATCCGCCGCCCCCGGCACCACCTCGTGCAGGAAGATCACGTCGCCCTGCCACTCGGTGACCTTCACCGTGGCGTTGGACAAGCGCGCGCAGCGCTGGGACAGCGCGGTCAATTCGTGGAAATGGGTGGCGAACAGGGCCCGGCAGCGGTTCACCTCGTGCAGGTGCTCCAGGCTCGCCCAGGCGATGGACATGCCGTCGAAAGTGGCGGTGCCGCGACCGATCTCGTCGAGGATGACGAGGGAGCGCGGGCTCGCCTGGTTCAGGATGGCGGCGGTCTCCACCATCTCCACCATGAAGGTGGAGCGGCCGCGCGCCAGATCGTCCGCCGCCCCCACGCGGGAGAACAGGCGGTCGACGACGCCGATGCGGGCCGCGCGCGCCGGCACGAACGCCCCCGCCTGCGCCAGCACGGCGATGAGCGCGTTCTGCCGGAGAAAAGTGGACTTGCCCGCCATGTTGGGGCCGGTGACCAGCACGATACGCCCGTCCGCCGCGCCCTCGGGCGGGGAGAGGTCGCAGTCGTTGGGCACGAACGGGCCGCCATCCTTGGCCAGCGCCTGCTCCACCACCGGGTGGCGCCCGCCGGCGACGGCGAAGGCGACGCCCTCCTCCATGTGCGGGCGCACATGGGACTGGCCGGCGGCGAGCTCGGCGAAGCCGGCGGCCACGTCGAGGGCGGCGAGGGCATCGGCGGCGGCGCGGATGGTCTCGGTCTCGGCCACCACGGCGGCGGCGAGGCGGTCGAAGATGGCCTGCTCCAGCCCCAGCGCCCGCTCGCCGGCGCTGGCGATGCGGCTTTCCAGGTCGCCCAGCTCCACCGAGGAGAAGCGCATGGCCCCCGCCATGGTCTGGCGGTGGACGAAAACCTGATCGTGCGGCGCCTCCTTCAGCCGGTCGGCGTTCTGGGCGGAGACCTCCACATAATAGCCGAGCACCGCATTGTGCCGGATCTTCAGCGCGCGGACGCCGGTCTCCTCCACGTAGCGCCGCTCCAGCGCCGCCACCACGCGCCGGCTCTCGTCCCTGAGGGCGCGGGTGGCGTCGAGCTCGGCGTCGCAGCCCTCGCGCACGAAGCCGCCGTCGCGCCGGTGGGGCGGCAGGGTATCCGCCAAGGCGGCCGAGAGGTCGAGCACGAGGGCGTGTGACACCCGCGCCAGCGTGGCCACGCAGCGGGCGATGTCGGCGGGCGCCTCGGGGCCGAACAAGGCGGCGATGGAGAGCGCGCCGTCCAGCGCGTCGCGCACGGCGGCGAGATCGCGCGGCCCGCCCCGCTGCAAGGCGAGGCGGGTGACGGCCCGCGCCATGTCCGGCGCCCGCGCGAGCCCCTCGCGCAAGGTCCGGCGCAACGGGCCGTCCTCGGCAAGGAAGGCCACCGCGTCGTGCCGCTCGCGGATGGCGGCAAGGTCGGTGAGCGGCTCGGCGATGCGGCGGGCGAGCAGGCGCGCACCGGCGGCGGTCACGGTGCGGTCCACCGCCGCCAGCAACGAGCCACGCCGCTCGCCGGAGGTGGTGCGCACCAGTTCCAGGTTGGCGCGGGTACCGGCATCGATGGCCATGATGCCCCCCTCCGCCTCCTTGGCCGGGCGCGAGAGCAGGGGCTTCGCCCCGAGCTGGGTGCGGTCCACATAGGCGACGACGGCCGCCGCCGCGATCAGCTCCGCCCGCGAGAACGTGCCGAAGGCGTCCAGCGCCGCGACGCCGAAGAAGTCCGACAGCCGCTTCTCCGCCCCCGACCCGTCGAAGGACTGGCGCGGCAGCGGCGTCACCGCCGGGAAATCGCGCAGGAGCTCGCGCAGCTCGGCGTCCTCCAGCAGCGCGTCGGAGACGAGGATCTCCGCCGGCTCGACGCGGGCGAGGTCGCCGGCCATGTCGGCACGGGTGGTCGCCGCCACCCGGAAGGAGCCGGTGGACATGTCGGTGAAGGCCAGGGCGTAGGCGAAGTCCTCCGCCCCGGAGCCGGCCCGCACCCGGGCGAGGGCGGCGAGCACGTTCTCCCTGCGCGCGTCGAGCAGGGCGTCCTCGGTGAGGGTGCCCGGGGTGACGAGGCGCGTCACGTCGCGCCGCACCACCGACTTGGGGCCGCGCCGCTTGGCCTCGGCGGGGTCTTCCAGCTGCTCGCACACCGCCACGCGGAAGCCGAGGGCGATGAGCTTGTGCAGATATTCCTCGGCGCGCTCGATGGGCACGCCGCACATGGGGATATCCTCGCCCAGGTGCTTGCCGCGCTTGGTGAGCACGATGCCCAGCGCCTGCGAGGCCGCCTCGGCGTCGGCGAAGAACAGCTCGTAGAAGTCGCCCATCCGGTAGAACAGCAGGCTGCCCGGATTGGCCGCCTTGATCTCCAGATACTGCGCCATCATGGGCGTGACGCGCGCCTCCTCCGCCCGGACGGGCGCGGCGGGATCTTCGGAAGCAGGGGCTGCGGCGGTGCTGGCGCTCATGGCCGCACGGTACCGGGCGGAACCGGCAAAGTCAGCGCGGGCGCGGCCGCGATCGACAGAAAAGCGGGGATGGACCGGCGGGCCTGCGGGCTTCAGCGGCTTGCCCCCCGTCGTGCCCCGGCGTGTCCGGGGGATCCACGGCGGCGTTGCCCCCGAACCCCGCCCTTGGTCACCGAGGCGGAATGGCTGCCCCGGACACGCCGGGGCATGACGATGGGGGAAAGGCCCGGGGGCTCAGCCCCAAGGTCCGCGGCGCTGGCCGCCGCCCCAGGGCGTGCCGGGCGCCGGGCCGGTGGGCGCGGGGCGCGCCGCGCCGTAGCCGCCCGCCCCGCCGCCCATCCGCTGCGACAGCTCGCGCAATGCGGCGATGCGGTTCTCCACCGCCGGGTGGGTGGAGAAGAGATTGTCCATCCGCATCCCCGACAGGGGGTTGATGATGAACATGTGGGCGGTGGCCGGGTTGGCTTCTGCCTCATAATTGGGCACTTCATGCGCCGCGCCGGAAATCTTGGCCAGCGCCGAGGCCAGCACCATGGGCCGGCCGAGGATCTCGGCACCGCCGCGGTCGGCCTCGTATTCCCGCGAGCGGGAGATGGCCATCTGCACCAGCATGGCGGCCATGGGCGCGAGGAACACCATGAGGATGGTGCCGATGAAGCCGAACGGGTTGTTGTTGTCGCGGTTGCCGCCGCCGAACAGCAGGCCGAAGTTCGCCAGCATGGAGATGGCGCCGGCGATGGTGGCGGTGATGGTCATGGTGAGGGTGTCGTAATGCTTGATGTGCGCCAGCTCGTGCGCCATTACCCCGGCCACTTCCTCGGGGCTCAGGCTCTGCAGCAGGCCGGTGGTGGCGGCCACCGCCGCGTTCTGCGGGTTGCGGCCCGTGGCGAAGGCGTTGGGCTGCGGGTTGTCCATGATGAACACGCGCGGCAAAGGCAGCTCGGCCCGGCGCGCCAGCTCGTGCACCATCCGCACGAAGTCCGGCGCGGTGGTCTCGTCGACCTCGCGGGCGCCGTACATGCGGAGCACCATCTTGTCCGCATTCCAGTAGCTGAACAGGTTCATGCCTGACGCCACCACGAACGCGATCATCATGCCGCCGCGCCCGCCGATGGCAAATCCCACCACCATGAACAGGGCGGTGAGGCCCGCGAGCAGGATCGCGGTCTTCAGGTGGTTCATTCTCTCCTCCCGGCGCCGGTTGCGGCTCGAACGGCCGGCCGCGCCTCGCCCTAGAGGATGGGAACGGCCGGGGAGCGACGCAAGGGGAGGCGCGATGCCAGGCCCGCGCGGCGCCCGGGCGACAGCCTCCCGGCGTCGGCCGAAGGCTGCTGGTATCAGGTGTCGCGGGAGAGGCGGCTGGCCGGCACGCACTTCCAGCGCCCCACCTGCCACTGGGGGTGCTCCTCGCTCCACTGGGCGACGGTGAACTGCGACGACATCAGGCAGGCGGTCGGCGCGGCCGCTTCCATGGAAACGTTGATGCGCTCCTCCCGGCAGGTGGCGGGGGCGCTGATCAGGCAGGCGTAAAGCACGATGAACATGACGAATGCTTCCTCGGTCTCGACGAGCGTGCCTTCCCCTTCGTCTCCGGTCCCTTCCGCCTTCTCGCGAAGGCAGATCACATTACGGTCGGGCCCTTGTTCCGGTTCACCCGACGCGGCTTATGCAACAGCAAACGCAAAACCGATGCCAACATCAAGCCGGGGTCCGGGAGCCCCTTCGGAAAATCGGGAGGGAAATTGAACCCGCCCGCCCGCGAGCGTGCCGAAGCGAAGTCGCTCAAGGCGCCCGGCTCCGGAACCAATAGATGAGCCTGAGAGTGCCGACGGACTGGGCAAGCCGGTGCCGTTGCGCGGGATCGCCTTCGACGGCGGCTCGGGGATCGCGCGCGTCGAGGTCTCCTCCGAAGATGGGGCGGCCGTTCTGGGAGGCTGACGTCCACAAGATGATTTCGGCCCAACGTGCCGCGATCGACGAGAAAGACACCAAAGCATCATCGATTATCTGGCGGAAACCTATTAACCGGCGAAGAGGCCACGGTTATTTCCCATCCCCTGGCCCGCCCCCGGCGCCGCGCGTGTTCACAGTTCGTGCGGCTTGCTGGCGAGGCCCCGCTCGGCTAGTCTCCCGCGCGCTATCTGGTGAACCGGTTCGGCACTCCTGCCGGGCGCTGACAACAAGGGTAGGCGGCATATGACCGCTTCCCGGAATGCCTTCGGGGCGGTCATCCCTAGTCGATCTACGAGGGAGGGCATAAGGTGGCTAAGATTAACAAGGTTCTGATCGGTGAAGCGCTTGTCGGCGACGGCAACGAGGTCGCCCACATCGATCTCATCATCGGCCCGCGCGGCAGCGCCGCCGAGACGGCGTTCTGCAACAGCCTGACCAACAACAAGGACGGCTTCACCTCGCTGCTCGCGGTGCTCGCCCCCAACATGCCCTGCAAGCCCAACACCCTGTTGTTCAACAAGGTGACCATCAAGGATGCGCGGCAGGCGGTGCAGATGTTCGGTCCCGCCCAGCGCGGCGTCGCCAAGGCGGTGCAGGACGCGGTGGCCGAAGGCACCATCCCCCTGGAAGAGGCCGACGACCTCTATATCAGCGTCGGCGTGTTCATCCATTGGGAAGCGGCGGACGACGCCAAGATCCAGCAGTACAATTACGAGGCGACCAAGCTTTCCATCGAGCGCGCCGTCGCGGGCTTCCCCTCTGCCAAGGAAGCGACCGAGCAGCGTGACCTGGTGAAGCACCCCTTCGCCGCGGCCTAGAGCGGAAACCACCCTGGGCAGAGCGGCGCCCCTCCGGCCATGCCGAAGGGACTGCTTCAGCGGTTGGCCGCCATTTTTCTTGGTCGGTGACGATCCAAACCTTCGACCGGCGGTGGCCTCCACCGCCGGTCGTTTCATATGAGAATGGGCTTGCGGCGCTGGCCTCCACCGCCGGTCGTTTCATATGAGAATGGGCTTGCGGCGGTGGCCTCCATCGCCAGTCGTTTCATCTGCAAGGACCGCAAGGTCAGCGGTCGCGGCGGATGAAGGCGCCGAAGGCGCGCGGGCCGTCGCCCACCGCCGCCGTTCCCACCACCTTCAACGCCCCGGTGTCGATGACGGACAGGGTGTTGTCGAACCAGTTGGCCACATAGACCCGCCGCCCGTCACCCGAGGCGGCGATGCCTTCGGGATATTCGCCCACCGGGATGGTGCCGCGCGGCGCCAGGCTCTCCACGTCGAAGACACTGACCGTGCCGGCATACTGGTTGGTGACGAAGGCGAGCGCGCCGGACAGCGCCACCGCATAGGGCCGCGCCCCCACTTTCACCGTGCCCACCACCGCGCGCGCGGCCACGTCGATGACGCTGACGTCGTCCGAGCCCACATTGGCGGTGTAGGCGCGCGTTCCGTCCGCCGAGAGGGTGAGGCCGAACGGCCGCCGGCCCACCGGGATCACCGCGACCCGCGCCAGGCCCACCGCATCGATGACCGAGACCGTGTCGTCGTCGCGGTCGGCGCAGAGCACGAAGGCGCCATCGGGCGTCACCGCCAGTCCGGACGGCGAGGCCCCGGCCGGCGCGGTGCGGATCGCGTCGGGGTGATCGGGATCCACCACGAACAGGCGGGCGGCGTACCAGTCGGCGACGAACACCGGCGCGCCGGCCGGCGCCACCGCCACGCCCAGCGGCCCGCCCTCCAGCGCAATGCGGGCGACGACACGACGCGCCTGCGTGTCGATGACGCTGAGGGCCTTGCCCTCGGGGCTGGTGACGAAGGCGCGCCGGCCATCCGCCGTCACCGCGACGCCCGCCGGCTGGCCCGGCACGGGGATGCGGCCGACGAGACGGGGCAACGCCCCGTCGCCGCCGCCGAGATCCACCACCGCCACCTCGTTCGCCGGCTGGTTGGTGACGAAGGCTTCTTCCGCCCGCGCCGCGACGGACGGCGCGACGGCGAATGCGAACGCCGCCCCCAGCGCGAGGGCGGCCGCCCCCGGCAGGAGGCTGTTCAGTTGCCCTTCTCCAGCTTCGCCTTCAGCCCGTCCAGCCCGCCCCGGTAGACGCCGGTGACCGCGGCGATGGCGGCATCGTCGTTCAGCTCCGGCGGGGGATCGTTGTTGGGATAGCCGCGATAGAAGGCGCCGCGCCACTCCACCTTGGTGTGGGTGGCGTCGATGGGCGTGACCGTGATGGTGGACGAGTAATTGGTCACCGGCAGGACTTTCACGTCCACTTCGGTGATGCGGTAGGAATAGCTCTTCTGCTCGGGCTCGAACTTGTAGAGCACCTCGTCGATGGTGCCTCCGCCCTGGAGCGTGAGGTGGCGCGTGGCGTCGATGGCGTTGCCGCCCTGCCCGGTATTGGCGGTAACCGCCGGATGCCACGTCATGTCCTGGAAATTGCCGATGGCAGCCCACACCTTGTCGGCGGGGGCATTGATCTCCACGCTCTCGGTCACCTTCTTGCGCGTCGGCCCGTGAGCGTCGGCGGCCACGGGCAGAAGGGCGATCGAAAGCGTCGCCACGGCGGCAAGCAAAAGCTTCATGAACACATGTCCTCCGGTGTGCCGGCCCTTCGCGCGGGCCTGTCTTCAGTGCGCCAGCGCCGGCAGGCCCGGCGCCAGGATGCGGTTCTTCATCAGGTAGCGCACGCCGCGCAGCCAGGACTCGTCCGTGTTGCCGCGGATGTCCACCTGGCCGACACGCAGCATCCGCGCCTCGCCCCCCACCTCCCGCACGCTCAGGGTGAAGGTGAGGATGAGGTTGGAGATCTTGCGCACCATGCCCAGCACTTCGAGCCGCGCGCCGGCCGCGCCGGCGATCTCCGCCTCGCAGCCGTTGCATTTGTAGAACGGCCCGAGATCATCGATGCGCGCCGCCTCGGGCGCCAAGTCCACCGGCGTCATCTCGCCGGATTCGGCGATGAGGCGGTTGAGTTCCGCGTTCACCAGCCTGAGCCGCCCGGCCTGCTCGGCGCGCATCTCCGGCCGGATGTCGAGGGTGTCGTCGAAGAACTCGAAGCCGAACACCGCCGTCGGCACCGGAGCCGCCGGCGCCCCGAAGGCGGGCAGCCAGGAGCCCGCGAGCCAGGAGCTGGCGAGCCAGGCCGAAAACAGTATGACGTGCACGCGCCGCATGACCGGGAACCTTTTCCGGGAGGAAAGGTCTCACAGCCGGGCGGGGCGTGGCAAGACAAGATCATCTTATTGTTTTCTTAGATCTATTTGGTTGCCTCCTGCCGATGATGGTGTCTAGATCTTCCCGACTTTGGCACCGGGATCGTCCCGCATCATGCTGCTGCGCGCCTTTCACCTCCTGCTTTCGATGGCCGCCATCGCCGCGGTTCTGTCGGGGCCGGCGCGCGCCCAGCAGCCGCTGGCGACCAAGCCGGCCGAAGCTACGCCGGTGGAGGTGAAGCCGGTGGAGGTGAAGCTTGGCCTCCTCACCCGCGCCGTCCCGCCGCCGCCGCTCTACGACCTCCTCGCCGTGCCGGAGGACGACGCGGTGGCCGGCGCCGAGCTGGCGGTGAAGGACAACAACACCACCGGCCTGTTCACCGGCCAGAGCTTCGCGCTGGAGACCACCACCCTGGCCGAGGACGAGGACGCGGCGGAGGCCGCCCGCGCCCTCGCCGAGGGCGGCACGCGCCTCCTTCTCGTCAACCTGCCCGGCGACGACCTGCTCAAGGTCGCCGACGCGGTGAAGGACAAGGGCGTCGTCGTCTTCAACGTGGGCGCGAGCGACGACGCGTTGCGGGCCGAGGAGTGCCGGGCCAACGTGTTCCACGTGGCGCCGAGCCGCGCCATGCTCACCGATGCGCTGGCCCAGTTCCTCGCCGCCAAGCGCTGGTCGAAGCTGTTCCTGATTGTCGGGCCGCAGCCGGCCGACCTGCTCTATGCCGAGGCGCTGCGCCGCTCGGCGAAGAAGTTCGGCCTCAAGGTCGTGGCCGACAAGCCGTGGACCTTCGGCCCGCTCGGGCGCGACCGCTCCGACAGCATCACCCGCTCCGATGCCCTCGTCTTCAGCCGGGGCGTGGATGCGGACGTGATCGTGGTGGCGGACGAGGCCAATGACTTCGGCAACTACATTCCCTTCCGCACCTTCGAGCCGCGCCTGGTGGCGGGCACGCAGGGGCTCACCGCCTCCACCTGGCACCCGGCGCAGGACGCCTGGGGATCGGCCCAATTGCAGAGCCGCTTCCTGCGCGCGGCGTCGCGCACCATGCGCCCCGCCGACTACCAGGCGTGGGTCGCCGCGCGCATGATCGGCGAGGCCGCCACCCGCACCGGCGGCGCCGACCCGGCGGCCATCGCCAAATTCCTGCGCACGCCGGACTTCAGCCTCGCCGCCTTCAAGGGGGTGCCGGTGAGCATCCGCCCGTGGGACCAGCAATTGCGCCAGCCGCTGCTCATCGCCCAGCCCCTCGGCATCGTCTCGGTGGCGCCGGAGGAGGGCTTCCTGCACCAGCGCACGCCCCTCGACACGCTCGGCACCGACGCGGGCGAATCCAGATGCCGCTTGAAATAGGCGCCGCCTGAAACAGGGGCCGCTTCAAATGAACGTGCGCGCCAAGCGCCGGATGTCCGGAGGACACGCTTCGATGACCCGTCTCGCCCCCTTCTCGCCCCGGGACGGCTCGCGCCGCTTCTCGCCGGCGCCGCCGCCCTCCTCGCCGCCCTCCTCGCCGCCGACGCGGCGTCGGCCTATACGGTCTACGTCTCCAACGAGCGCGGAAACTCCATCAGCGTCATCGATTCCACGACGCTGGAGGTGAAGCAGACGGTGAAGGTGGGCCGGCGCCCGCGCGGCATCACCATGAGCCCCGACGGCAAGGTGGTCTATGTCTGCGCCAGCGACGACCACTCGGTGCAGGTGATCGATCCGGTGAGCCTGAAGATCCTGCGCAAGCTCAAGTCCGGCCCGGATCCGGAGCTGTTCGCCCTGCACCCCACCGGCAACCCGCTCTACATCGCCAACGAGGACGACAACCAGGTCACCGTCCTCGACGTGGAGGCCAACAAGGTCATCGCCCAGGTGCCGGTGGGCACCGAGCCCGAGGGCATGGCGGTGAGCCCGGACGGCGGCACGCTGGTGGCCACGTCCGAGACCACCAACATGGCCCACTTCATCGACACCAAGACCAACAAGATCGTCGGCAACGTGCTGGTGGACGCGCGCCCACGCTTCGCCGAATTCTCCGCCGACGGCAAGACCCTGTGGGTGTCCGCCGAGGTCGGCGGCACGGTCTCGGTGATCGATCCGGCAACGCGCAAGATCATCAAGAAGATCGACTTCAAGATCCCCGGCGTCTCCAAGGAGGCGATCCAGCCGGTGGGCGTGCGCATCACCAGGGACGGCAAGACCGCCTTCGTGGCGCTCGGCCCGGCCAACCGCGTGGCGGTGGTGAACGCGCAGACCCTCGAGGTCGAGAAATACCTGCTGGTAGGCCAGCGCGTGTGGCAGCTCGCCTTCACCCCGGACGAGAAGCTGCTGTTCACCACCAACGGCAATTCCAACGACGTCTCCGTCATCGACGTGCCCGAGCTCAAGGTGGTGAAGTCCATCAAGGTCGGCGGTGCCCCGTGGGGCGTTGTGGTCTCCCCGCAATAGGTGGCATTTTCCCTGTGTATTCCCGCCGGCAGAAACGGAGCGAAAGCGCAGTGGAAGGAGAGCCGGGGATGCAGCGCAGGAGTCCGCCGCAGGCGCTTCATGCCCTGAGCGTCCTCTGACGTTTCGTCTGCTGCGCAGGCGTCTTGCGCTGGACCCCGGCTCTCCTTCCGCTGGCGCTCCAGTCGGCCGGGGCACGGAAAGAAGAAGAAAGCGCATGAACGGGATGGAAGCGCCGGCGCTGGAGATCGACCGGGTGAGCCACGCCTTCGGCAAGAGGCTCGCCCTCGACGACGTGTCGCTCACCGTGCCGGCGGGGCGGTTCGTGGCGCTGCTCGGCCCCAACGGGGCGGGCAAGACCACCCTCTTCTCCCTGGCGACGCGGCTCTACACCACGCGCACGGGGCGCCTGCGCATTTTCGGGAAGGACCTCGCCAGCCACCCCTCCGCCGCGCTGGCCGAGCTCGGCGTCGTGTTCCAGAGCCGGACCCTCGACCTCGACCTCTCGGTCCGCCAGAACCTTGCCTATCACGCGGCGCTGCATGGCCTGGCCGGCCGCGCCGCCCGGGCGCGCATCGCGCACCTGCTCGGCCGCGTCGGGCTCGGCGAGCGGGCGGACGAGAAGGTCCGCACCCTGTCCGGCGGGCAGGCGCGGCGGGTGGAGATCGCCCGCGCCCTCATCCACCGCCCGCGCCTGCTGCTGCTCGACGAGGCGACGGTGGGGCTCGACCTCGCCTCCCGCGCCGACATCGTTGCGATCGTGCGGGGGCTGGTGGCGCAGGAGGGGCTCGCCGTGCTGTGGGCCACCCACATCTTCGACGAGGTGCAGGCGGAGGACGAGATCTACGTGCTCGACAAGGGCCGCATCATCGCCCGCGGCACGGCGGGCGAGATCATCGGCGGCGTGGCCGGGCCGCCCTCCGCCCCGCCGGCCGAAGGGGCCACGGCGTCGCTGGAGGCGGCGTTCCGCGCCATGACCTCGGCGCGCTCCGAGGATGCCGCATGAGGACGCCAGCATGAGCGACGCCGCGCTCCCGCCCCCCGCCATCTCGGCCTCGCCGGCCATGCGGTGTGCCTCGGCGGCATCGTCAGCCGCGAGCTGCTGCGCTTCGTGCAACAGAAGGAGCGCTTCCTCTCGGCCCTGGTGCGGCCGCTGGTCTGGCTGTTCATCTTCGCCGCCGGCTTTCGCAGCGTGCTCGGCGTCTCCATCATCCCGCCCTACGACACCTACGTGCTCTACGAGGTCTACGTGACGCCGGGCCTGGCGGTGATGATCCAGCTGTTCAACGGCATGCAGTCCTCCCTCTCCATGGTGTACGACCGCGAGGTGGGCTCCATGCGAGTGCTGCTGACCAGCCCGTTCCCGCGCTGGTACCTGCTGTTCTCCAAGCTGGTGGCGGGGGTCGCGGTGTCGCTGGCGCAGGTCTACGTCTTCCTCGCCATCGCCCGGCTGTGGGAGGTGGAGATGCCGCCCATCGGCTACCTCGCGGCGCTGCCGGCCTTCGTGCTCACCGGGCTGATGCTGGGGGCCATCGGGCTCGTCATCTCCTCGCTGATCCGCCAGCTGGAGAATTTCGCCAGCGTGATGAACTTCGTCATCTTCCCCATGTTCTTCGCCTCCTCCGCCCTCTACCCCCTGTGGCGGATCCGCGAGTCCAGCGAGCTGCTCTATCTCGTCTGCCTGCTGAACCCCTTCACCCATGCGGTGGAGCTGGTGCGCAACGCGCTCTACGGCGTGTTCGAGCCCACCGCCTTCCTCGTCGTGTCCGGCACCGCCATCGTCTTCTTCGCCCTCGCCGTCATCGCCTACGATCCGGGGCGCGGCATCATGGGGCGGCGCGGCGGTCCCAAAGGAGAAGCCACATGATGCATCGCATGATGCGCCTGCCCCGCTCAGCCCTCCACCCTCTCGCCATCGGCGCGGCGCTCCTGGCCGGGGTGGTCGCGATGCCCGCCGCCGCCCAGCCGAAGCCCGATCCGGACTGGCCCTGCGTGCAGAGGAAGACGCCGGACATCGACCTCGCCCAGGTGTGGAGCGGCCCCGATCCCGTCTCCGCCGGGAAGTGGACCGACGACCAGGACGCCGCCACCCTGGCCCAGAAGCTCGCCTCCCGCCGCACCCCGCTGGACCAGGTGGACGGCCTGCTCGACGCCTTCGTGCAGGCGGCGGGCCCGCAGGCCAACGCGCAGCTGCTGCGGGTGATGGCGGGCGTCTTCGAGATCATCAATTCCGAGCGCGCGCGCATCATCCACGGCATCGAGCGCTATGCCCGCGGCCAGCAGCGGCTCGCCGACCGGGTGCGGCAGGAGGGCGAGGCGGTGAGCAAGGCCAAGGCGGGCCCGACCGCTGGCCCGGCCGCCCCCGAGACCGCCGAGGCGAAGGCGCTGGAAGAGCAGCTCGCCTGGGACAGCCGCATCTTCGACGAGCGCGCCCGCTCCCTCACCTATGTGTGCGAGACGCCGGTGATCCTTGAGCAGCGCGCCTACGAGCTCGGCCAGAAGATCGCCGCGCGCATGAAGGCGGGGTGAGGCGACCGCGGTCCTTGCCCTGGATCCCGGCCCTTTGATCCCTCTCCCAACCGTCATGGCCGGACGCGTCCGGAGGCCATGGTCGGTCCGGGACCCAGCGCAAGGACTCGCCGCGCCGCGGGGCAATGCCCGATGCCGCCATGGGGGAAGCGCCTTCGGCGGACGCCCGCGCTGGGCCCCGTCGCGCATTCCGCTCACGCAGCATGCGTCCGGGGCACGCGGGCGGCATGGCACGTCGAGAGCGCGCCGGGAACGCTCGAAGCGCCTCGCGGTGCTCAGGTGCCCCCGCCGGGAAACGTCTTGCTGAAGACCTTGTTCTCCGTGTCCTCCGCCCGCACCGCCACCGGCTCGGCCGAGGCCCGGTAGCTGAAGCGGAAGGTGGGGTCCTCGGAGACGGAGATGCCGCCCTCCATGGCGAAGAGCAGCCGGTCGCCCTGGCGCACCTCCACCTCGCGCACGAACCAGGCGGGGGTGTAGCCGCGCGTCGCCTCGTCCATCTGCAGGCCGGAGAAATTGGGATGGCGGATCTGCACCTGCGCCTCCGCCTGGCCGGAGCCGGCGAAGGAGCGGAAGCGCATGTCGCCGAGATGGGTGATGGATTCGGCCGTGTCCTTGGTGGCCGGCGCCGAGCAGCCGCCCGCCGCCTTCACGAAGGCCTTGGTCATGTGCAGGGCGCCGTCGCTGGTTTCGGCCACGGCGCGGACGAAGGAGTAGGAATTCACCCGCACCCGCAGCGACAGGGTGAAGTCCCTCTGCCCGGGGCCGAAGGTGAAGCGGCCCGCCATGGGGGCGGGATTCTCGTCCACCACCAGCGTCACCGACCGGAAGCTGCGCGGATCATCCGCCGGCAAAGCGAGGGCGATGGTGATGGGAACGATGGCCGCGTCCTCCGCCCGCCCCGGCGCGCTGAGGGTGACGAGGCCGTCCGCCGCCTCCGCGATCGCCTTGCCCGGGAAGAGGTCGGGACGGATGGCGGCCCAGGTGGCTTCCCGTTCCGTGCCTTCCCGCTCGGTGGCTTCGCGTTCCGTGATCTCCCGTTGCGTGGCCTGCCCCCCGCCGGCGGTCTCCCCGGAGGCGCCGGAGGCCGGCACCGGGGCGCGGCCCGCCTGCGCCCGGCCTTCGCCGACGCCGACCAGGGCGGCGAGGGCCACGGCGAGGCCGAGGGCGGTCGCCGCGAGGGCAAGGCCGGCGCCGGGCATGGACAGGGGCGCGCGCCGCACCGGCGCCTTCGGCCGGGTGGCCCGGCGCGGGGTGGTCCGGAGCGCGGGAGTCCGCAGCGGTGGAGTCCGGGTCATGGCGTTGCCTCCTCGGATGGCGTGCCGCGGGCGATCATCGCGCCGCCCGGCCGGCCCGTTCCCGTCGCATTTCCCCGCCGCCCCTCACGGGCGCGGCTCCAGCGGCGCCAAAGGCAGGCCCGCCTGGGCCCAGCCGTCGGTGCCGTCGGGAAACCAGGACACGTTGCGATAACCGTAGGCCAGCGCCCGCTTCGCGGCATTCCACGACATCCAGCACTCACGCTGGCAGAAGATGACGAGGGGCGCATTCACATCACCGCGAGAGACCTCGGCGAGCCCGGCGCGGAAATAGGCCTCGGTGTCCGCGCTCAGCGCGCCGAAGCCCACATTGGCGAGCCAGACGGCGCCGGGGATGCTGGCATGGGGCGGATCGCGCCACACGGTTCCGGCCGGCAGATTGGCCGGGCGCGGCGGGCGCGGCAGCACGTCGATGAAGAAGGCGCCGCCGGCCCGCCAGATGGCCGCCGCCGCGTCGACCGCAAGCACGCGGGCGCCGGCGAGGGTGGCCGGCGTGGGGGCGCGATAGGCATCCTGGCGATAGTCGGCGGGCTCCGGCGGCGGCTCGCCGGCCGCGGCCGGCCGCGCGGGGAGGAGGGCGAAGAGGAGCATTGCGGCGAAGCGGCGGGAGCGCCCGCCCGCGGCGCGGCGCCGGCCGCCGCTCACGGCCTGCGGCCCGCGTCGGGGCTCGATCCGGTGACGAGCTGGTCGTCATCGTCCAGCAGCGGCACGTGGTAGGCCAGGAGCACCTTGTCGATGTCGGCGGCACGCTTCCGCAGCACCCGGTTGAGCACCTGCTTCCAGTCGTGGTCGGTCTGCCGCACGCCCATGGTGATGCGATAGGTCATGGACGGCCGCTCGCCCTCCTTCAGCAGCGGCACCGTCTTCAGCGGCACCGCGGCCTTGGCGGCGAAGGCCCCGGCGGTGGGGCCCCACAGCAGCGCGCCGTCGATCTCGCCCTTGGCGAGGTCGTCGATCATCTGCTCCGCCGGCGAATCGAAGCGCCGGTCCACCAGCAGCGAATAGGTGCGCGAGGTGGGCAGCAGGCCGTATTCCAGCAGGCGGTCGGCCGGCGGGGTGGCCGCCATCACGCCGAGCCGCTTGCCCTTGAGGCGCGGGTCGGAGAGCTGCTCCACCCCGTCGAGGGGGCCGCCGGCCTTCACCAGCAGCACGTAGACCGACTGGTAATAGGGATTGGTGTGCAGCACCGGATCGGCACCGGCGGCGTAGCCGATGACCACGTCGCACAGCCGCTTGCCGAGGGTATTGCGCACGAAGCCCGGTCCCTGCGGCATGAAGTAGTAGCGCACCGGAACCTTGAGCTCGTCCGCCACGATCTCGGCGATCTTGTTCTCGAAGCCTTCGCCGGCCGTGCTGGAATAGGGCATGTTGGCGGGATCGGCGCAGACGCGCAGGGCGTCCGCCGACACCTGGTCGGGGATCTGCTGGCCTCCCGCCCCGCTGGGCGTCAGCAGCAGGATCGCCGCCAGCGCCCCGCTGGCGAGGGAAGCGAGGAGCGGCGCGAACCGCTCCCTGGAGCCCGGCCCCGCGGCCACGAAGCGGGGAAGCACGCCATGGGCTTGCGCGGTCGCGTTTTCGTCCGGCGAAGCGGTCTCCCCCTCACCCGAAAGCGCTCTATTCTCCAAGGCAGGCCTTTTCCGCATCGATCGTCCCCTGAGACTTGTCGTCCCGCTTGGCCGGGCGCACGCGGCCCATGGCCTCGTCGGATCGGGCGCGCAGATAGACGTAGATGTCGTCGAGGTAGCACATGACGTTCTTGTTGAGCCCGAAGGACGGCATGACCTTGTCGTTGCCGCCGCCCACGTTCACGCGCCCGCCGACCACGACCTCGTTGAACTGGTCGTAGTTCATGGTCTTGAGCGAATCGATGAGGGCCGGGGCGTAGGTGGAGCCCATGCCGTCGGGGCCGTGGCAGACGTGGCATTCGGCGTGGTAGCGCCGGTAGCCGGAATAGGTGAACCAGTCCACCGTGCCGTCGGGCTTGATGTTGTAGGTGGGCGCGCCGGCGGCGTCGAAATACTTCCCGTCCTCTTGCTTCACCGCCTTGGGACTGGCCGGAGCCGGGTCGGCGGCGGACGCGGGCAGGATGGCGCCGGCCAGTTGAAACACAAGCGCGGCAGAAATGAATGCGCCGGCGCGTGTCAGTTTGACTGATGAAACCACACGAATTCTCCAAAGCGGCAGACAAGAGCACGGGCCGATCGGATCGCACCGCAACCGGATCGGCCAACGCGTTCTTTTTCCTACGTTCAGAGGGCGATTCACCGATCAGCTTGAGTCAATCCGATCGGATCGCGCTCTAGGGGCTGGCGCGCGCGGTCGATCCGGCTGGCGCCGGTGACCGTGGCTTGCGCACCTGTCGATGAGCGGGGCCGTCCGCCGCCCGTGGGCGTGCCGACCCTCCTTCCGAGGCATCGCACGATGCGCTCCGGGGGCTCCGGGGGCGGCGGCGGCCAGTCCTTCCGGACCTGGCCGGCCGATCCGTTCCCCGGGTCCGGGACGGAAGCCCGCCCGGTCGGTCCGGACGGGCGTCCCGCCTCCCGCATCACTGCGGGATGGCGAACACCGTGAGCTGGCCGCCGAGGGCGGTGTAGCTGCTCAGGGCCGCATAGCCGCCCACGGCGCCGAGGCCGGCGTTGGGATCGGTGAGACCGGCCGCGAGGCCGATGCCGGCCCAGCCGCCCACGCCCGAGAGCACGGCCACGTACTGCTTGCCCTGGTGGGTGTAGGTCATCACGTTGCCGATGATGCCGGACGGGGTCTTGAACTTGTAGAGTTCCTTGCCCGTCTTGGCGTCCACCGCCTTCAGATAGCCCTCGAGGGTGCCGTAGAACACCACGCCGCCGGCCGTGGCGAGCGCGCCGGACCACACGGAGAACTGCTCCTTGTTGGACCACACGATCTTGCCCTGGCGGGCATCCCACGCGATGAAGTTGCCCATCCCGCCGTGGCTGTTGGGGGCGGGGAACATGCTGAGCGTGGCACCCACATAGGGCTGGCCGGGGGTGTAGCTGACGCGGAACGGCTCGTAGTCCATGCACACATGGTTGGTGGGCACGTAGAACAGGCCGGTGTCAGGCGAGAACGAGGCCGGCTGCTGGTCCTTGGTGCCGAGCGCCGCCGGGCAGATGCCGGTGGTGTTCACGTCCTCGCCCTGCTTCTCGGTCGAGTATTTGGCGACCACCAGCGGACGGCCGAAGGTGGGGCTGTTCTTGTCCATGTCCACCTTGGTGGCCCAGTTCACCGCGGGGTCGTACTTCTCGGCCACCAGCAGCTCGCCGGTCTTGCGGTCCAGCGTGTAGCCGAAGCCGTTGCGGTCGAAATGCACGAGGAGCGGACGGTTCTGGCCGCCGATCTGCTGATCGACGAGGATCATCTCGTTGATGCCGTCATAGTCCCACTCGTCGTGGGGGGTCATCTGGTAGACCCACTTGGCCATGCCGGTGTCGGCGTCACGGGCGAAGATGGTCATGGACCACTTGTTGTCGCCGGGGCGCTGCTTCGGGTTCCAGGTGGAGGGGTTGCCCGAGCCGTAATAGATCAGGTTGGTCTGGGGATCGTAGGAATACCAGCCCCAGGTGCAGCCACCGCCGGTCTTCCACTGGTCGCCCTGCCAGGTCTTCAGCGAGGAATCCTTGCCGACCGGCTTGCCGAGATCCGTGGTCTTCTCCGGATCGAGCAGGATTTCACTGTCCGGCCCCATGGAATACGCGCGCCAGGCCTGCTTGCCGGTGGCGATGTCATAGGCCGTGATGTGGCAGCGCACGCCGAACTCGCCACCGGAGATGCCGACGATGAGCTTGTCCTTCACCGGCATGACGGTGGCGGTGTTGGTCTCGCCGCGCTTGGGATCGCCGTTCACCATGGACCACGCGACCTTGCCGGTCTGCGCGTCGAGCGCCACCACCTTGGTGTCCGCCTGGTGCAGGAAGACCTTGCCGTCGGCATAGGCGAGGCCGCGATTGACCGTGTCGCAGCACATCACCGGGATCACGTTCGGATCCTGCTTGGGCTCATACTTCCAGATGATCCGGCCTTCGTTCTTCAGGTCGAGGGCGTAGACGATGTTCGGGAACGGCGTGTGCACGTACATCACGTCCCCGACCACGAGCGGCGAGCCTTCATGGCCGCGCAGCACGCCGGTGGAGAAGGTCCAGGCGACCTGGAGCTTGTTCACGTTCTCCGTGTTGATCTGTTTCAGCTTGGAATAGCGGGTGTTGGCATAGTCGCCGGTCTGCAGAACCCACTGGTTCGGGTCCTGGGACAGCTTCAGCACACTTTCATTCGCACGCGCGGGCATGCCGGCAAAAACGGTCGCCGCCGCCGCCGCGGTCAAAACCAAAAGACGTCTCATCCGGGCTTCCTCCGATGGATGCGCGCCCGCCTCCACGCACTCCGATTGAGTGCTCATGGACCGGGTAACGCACTGAGCGTTGTTGTCGCCTTGGGGGACTCCATCTACTTCGGCAGCGTGTCACGACCGGCGTGATGCCCTGAAGCCTTGCGGTGACAAAGGGTCCCGCAGGCCTGCGAACCAACCCCGCGTTCCCCGCACGGAGCTGTTGAAGCCGAAGCTGAGAGGAACGTAAGCAATGTTCTCTCCGGAAGCAATACGCCAAACGTCTGGACCGGGGAGAGATTTATTCTGCACCTGCGAAGTAACCGTTTGCACCTATTGCGTTGCACCAATTCCGCAGCGTAACAACCGGCAGCTTGGCCAGCCGGCTCACTCCCACTCGAATTCATGGTAGGCGGCGGTGGCGTTGCGGGCGTTGAAGTCATCGAAGAGCTGCCAGTTCCCCGCCTCCCCGCGCCCCGCCTCGCCGGCCGCCTCGGCCATGGTGCGGCCGGCGCGGATCATGCCGCGCACATCGTCGGAAAGCCGCCCCAGGTAGCGCTCGGTGGGCTCCGCCGCCTGCGGCCAGGGGGCCGAGGCCGGCCCGTGGCCGGGCACCACCCGCGCCACCGGCCGGCGCTTGAGCTCGGCCAGGAGCGCGATCCAGCCCGCCGCCTTGCCGTCGAGGGCCGGCACATGGCCGAGAAACAGCAGGTCGCCGAGGAACCAGGTGCCGGTGGCCTCGTCGAGCACGGTGAGGTCGGTGGCGGTGTGGGCCGTGGGCCAGGCTTCCAGGCGCAGCGGGCGGTCGCCGAGATCGAGCGTGAGCGCGTCGGCCACCGTCACGTCCGGCGGCACGATGCGCGTGCCCGCGGCGGCCGCGCCCACGAGGCGCGCCGTCGCCGACAAATAGGCGTCCGCCCGCGCCGCCAGCGCCTGCGGCAGGTTGCGGTGGCCGACGAAGGAGACCCCCGGCCCGGCGAAAGCCGCATTGCCGAGCACATGGTCGGGATGCATGTGGGTGTTGATCACATAGCGCACGGGAAGCGGCGTGCGCGCGCGGATCGCCGCCCTGAGCGCCTCGCCCGCCTTCAGGCTGCCGCCGGTATCGATCACCGCCACCGCATCGCGCCCCACGATGAAGCCGGCATTGCCGACGAAGCCGAGATTCCTCGGCAAAGCAAGGGCATAGGGCGCCTGATGGACGAAGACGCCCGGCGCCACCTCCACCACCGCGAACGGCGCGGACGCGGTCTGGTTTTCCGCCGGGCCCGGTTGCACCGCAGCATCGTCGGCCTGGGCCGGCGCCGCCCAGGGGGCGAGGAGTGCGGCGAGCAGCCGCATGACGCATCGCCTCTTCATGGGTCCGCCTCCTCCTCCCGCCGGCGCCGCGCCGGCGCGCGGCTCACGCCTCCCGAAGCGCCGGAAGCCGCTCGGCGAGACGCGCCCGCTCGGCCTCGATCCAGTCCGCCGTGCGCGTCCCGCGCGGCGCCGCCAGCCGCACCTCCTCCACCAGCCGGGTGGGGCGGGCGGCCAGCAGCACTAGGCGGTCGGCGAGCTCCAGCGCCTCGCGCACATTATGGGTCACCATGAGCACGCTCATGGTCTGCCGGGCGGCGGCGAGGGCCACGTAGCGGCGCAGCTCGCCCGCTGCCTGGGCATCCAGCGACACGAACGGCTCGTCGAGCACCAGCAGGTCCGGCTCCACCGCCAGGGCCCGCGCCAGCGACACCCGCCGCGCCAGCCCCAGGGACAGCTCGGCGGGGTAGCGCGCCCGGTGGCCCGCGAGGCCGAAGCTCTCGATGAGGCCGCCCAGGTCCACCTTGCGCCGGTCCGGCGGCAGCACAAGGCGGATGTTCTCCTCCACCGTGCGCCAGGGCAGGAGGCGCGGCTCCTGGAAGGCGATGCCGATGGAAAGCCGCGCCGGGTCCGGCGTCACCGTGCCGGTGAAGGCGCGGTCGAGGCCGGTGAGAATGCGCAGGGTGGTGGTCTTGCCGCAGCCGGACGGGCCGATGAGGCACAGGAACTCGCCACGCGCGAGCGCAAGGTGAAGATCGCGCACCGCCTCCATGGCGGCGCCGTCGGGCCGCACATAGGTCTTCTGCGCGATATGGGCTTCAAGCAGCACCGAGCCGCCAGCGTCGGGCATGGGATTCGAAGGGTTGCAGGACAAGATATTCGATGGCCAGCATCACCGCCATGAAGGCGAGGGAATAACCGAGCACCGCGGCGACGTCGAACAGCTGGAAATAGACGGAGATGGCGTAGCCCACCCCGTTCGGCCGGCCCAGGAGCTCCACCACCAGCACGATCTTCCACACCAAAGCGAGGCCCGAGCGCGCCGCGCCCGCCACATAGGGCTGGAGCTGCGGCAGCACCACATGGCGCAGCCGGTCGGCGAAGGACAGGCGGAAGGCCGCCGCCATCTCGTCCAGCTCGGGGGAGAGGGCGCGGGTGCCCTCGCGCAGCAGCACCGCCACGGTGGGGATCTTGTTGAGCGCCACCGCCAGCACCGCCGCCGTCTCGGTGAGGCCGAGCCAGATGTAGCAGAGCACGGTGAGGACCAGCGCCGGCGTGTTGAGCAGCACCACCAGCCAGGTGTCGAAGGCCCGGTCCAGCCGCCTCAGCCGGCCGAAGGCGAGGCCGATGCCGCAGCCGATGGCCATGGCGAAGGTGAAGGACACGGCGACCCGCGCCAGGGTGATGGCGAGGTTCGACAGCAGATCACCGGTGGTGGCCTCGCGGCCGATGAAGGCGAACACGGCGGCCGGCGCCGGCAGGTTGGGGCTGGCGGCGAGCAGCGCCGCGCCCTGCCACAGCACCAGAAGCATCAGCAGCGAGGCGAGCCGCACGGCGATGCCGGGCACGAACGCCCTCATCGCGCCGCGCCTTCGCTGGTCCAGTAGAGGTCCGGCGGCAAGGTCGCGGCGGCCCCCACGAGCCGCGCGCCGCCGAGCTGCGCCAGCACCGCATAAAGCTGCGCGGCGGCGGCGCGGTCGGCGGCGAGGGACAGACGCGGGATGCCGGCGACGAAGCCCCGGCGCAGCGCCTGGAACGTCGCATCGTCCGCCGCCTGCATCTGCGGCCGCACCTGCGCCCAGAGCGGATCGGACACGCCCGGCTCCGCCGCGAGCGCCGCCTTTGCGGCCCGCGAGGCGCGGGCGAAGGCGTTCACCGCCGCCGGATTGGCGCGGGCGAAGCCGCCGTCGAACACGTAGCCCACCAAGGTAGGCTCATGCGGCACGCCGAAGCCCGCCACCAGCTCCTCGACGCTGACGAGGCGGCGGAAGCCCTTCGACTCCAGGCGGGCGCAGAAGGTCCAGTAGAGCAGGGCGGCGTCGAGCCGGCCCTGCTCCAGCTCCGCCGCGAGCAAAGGCGGGGCGGCGAACACCGGCTGGGCGGCGGCCTCCAGATCGAGCCCCGCCTGCTTGAGGGCGGCGGCCTTCAGCATCAGCCAGCTCTTGTCGAGGGCGCCGCCGGCGACCCCGAGGCGCTTGCCGGCGAGGTCGGCGAGGGAGCGGATGGGGGAGCCCTGCGGCAGCATCACCGCGCCCTCGGCGGAGGAGAAGGGGAGGTAGTAGAGATCGCGCCCCTCGGCCTTGACCCGCGCCGCCCACAGAAGGTCGCTGACGAAGGCGTCCACCCCGCCGGCCATGAAGGCGATGCGGCCGGCGTCGTTGGTGGCGAAGCGCTGGGGGGCGAGGCCGTCCGTGTCCTTGAGGCCGAGGGCGGTCATGGCGGCGAGCTCCCACGCCGCCGTACCGAACTGCAGCACGCCGAGGCGCAGCGCCGGCCCGTCACCGGCAACGCCTCGACCGGCGACCCCGCCGGCGGCGAGCGCACCGCCGGCCAGCGCGAGCATGCGGCGCCGCGTCAGCATCGCGCGTCCCTCCCCGGATTGGCCCCGGCACGGGCGCACGCGCCCCGCCGTTCGCCGCCACTGTGGCGAGGGCCGGCAATGGTGTCCATAACGATCTGAAACAAAAGGCATTTCTGAGAGGAACTTAAGAGGGCCCGGCGGGGAAGAGTTCCCGGGGCCGGCCAGCCTCACGCCGCTTCGGCGCGGCCCTGCTCCCGTGGCGCGCCAGGGTCCTCCTGAAGCTCCGGACGGGTGACTTCAGAAGGTGAAGCCCACCTGCAGGCGGCCCTGCTGGCGCTCGAAATTCACCAGATCGAGGGAGGAGTTCCACGGCAGGTCGGCGCTGCCGGCCACCTGGAACGACCAGGCCGCCTTCACGTAGAACGTCTCCGTCACCTGCGCATAGACGGTGGGGCCGAGGAACACGCCCCAGCCCTGGCGATCGCCGAAGGTGGCGCCGTCATAGGCGGCGAGATAGCGCACCTCGCCGCCGAGGAAGACATCCTTGACCACCTGCGCCGTGAGCGCGCCGGAGACTTCGAGCCCGGAGCCGGCGGACCAGAAGCCGAAGCCGTTGTCGTTCTCGCGTTCCCATTCGGGCTGGTAGACCACGTTCACCGCCGCGAACAGGAAGTCCTTGGCGATCTCGGCGTCCGCCGCGAGGCGGAACTCGATGCCGTAGGCGGTGCCCTGCTCGCCGGTCAGCTCGTCGAAGCGCGCCCATTCCGGCTCGATGGACAAGGACAGGCCGAACGGCGCGGTGCGGTGGTCGAGGAAGCGGTACTTCAGCTCGAAGAAGGCGCCGCCGAGGCCGCCGCCGCTCGCATTGTCGAAGCCGGGGACGTGGGAAATGTCGAAGCCGGCCAGCGCGCCGCCGACCGAGACCTTGAAATTGTCGGTGACGGCGTATTCGAACTCCGCCTCGCCGGCATAGGCGTTGTAGGTGCCGCGGGCCTTCCCGAACCGGCCGTCGGCGGTGAAGGTGAGTTCCTTCTCGCCCTTCTCGCCGGTGTCGGTGCCGAGGGTGTAGCCGAAGATGTTCTCGGTCTCGATGCTTTCGACCTCATGGGCGGCGCCGGGGCCCTTCTTGTCGTCGTCATCGTCGTCGGCACGGGCAATGCCGGCCTGGAACACCAGGGCGCTCACCAGAATCGATGCGATGAGAAGCTTGTCGCGCGCAGCCATCGGCCCAGCCTTTTTCATTTCCCCGTATTTCGCTACCAAGCCGCCGCCGCCATGGTCAATGGCAGTTGTTCTTATTATTCTTTTATCTCAGGAACTTCTGGAAAGTTCTGGAACAATTGTGGCGGGCCGGCCACAACATGCAACTTCACATGATCCGAATGCTGCGTTGCGGATCGACCCCGCGCATCCGCCGCAATGCAACAACGAATCCTGCCGGGTGCGGTCCGGGGGGACTTGCGCAAGCCTTCGCGATGATTAAACAATCCGCTCACTTGACCGCGTGCGGGGAAACAACCGCGGCGTTCCGGCACCATCCGGGGCGCGGCCACCCGCTAATGTTTCCCTCAGCACGGAGCTGCGCCATGGCGGATTCCGCCCCCATTCTCCACATCATCACGCCGCTTCCGCACGTGAGCCCGTTCGACGTGAACATGGCCGTGGATGCCGGCCACAAGGCCATCGCCCCCTATGCGCGCGTCGCGCTGGACGAGGTGCGGGACCTGACGCAGGACATGATGTTCTCGCGCGCGCCCCAGGCGGCGGCGCGCACCGGCCTGTTCATCGGCGGCAAGGACGCGTTCCTCGCCCTCGACATGGCGGACGCCGCCCGGGCCGCCATCTTCCCCCCGTTCGAGATTTCCATCTTCCCCGACCCGGCCGGCTCCTTCACCACCGCGGCGGCGATGATCGCCAAGGTGGAGCAGGCGTTGCTGAAGACCCGGCTGGAGGGGCTGGCGGGCGTCGCGGTGCAGGTCTACGGCGCCACCGGCGTGGTCGGCTCCATCGCCGCCGTCATCGCCGCCGGGGCGGGGGCGCAGGTCACCCTGGTCAGCCATCGCGAGATCGGCGCGGTGGAGGAGAAGGCGCGGGAGATCAAGGCCCGCTTCGGCCTCCACGTCGCCTGCGCCGCCGCCGCCACCGACGCCGAAAAGGCGAAGCTGGTGCCTGAGGCGCAGGTGGTCCTCGCCGCCGGCAAGGCGGGGGTGGAGATCCTCACCCGCGCCCACCTGGAAGCCGCCACCCCTCTCCTCGTCGCGGCGGACGTGAACGCGGTGCCGCCCGCCGGCATCGCCGGCATCGGCGCCCATGACGCGGCGGCGGCGCTGCCCCACGGCATCGGCATCGGCGCGCTGGCCATCGGCAACCTCAAATACGCGGTCCAGCACGCGCTGCTGAAGCGGATGTGTGAGACCGACACGGCCCTGTTCTTCGACCTTCCCGCCATCTTCAAGCTCGCCCGCGAGCTCGACGCATAAGGCGGCCCCATGTCCTCCAGCTCTCCCATCCCATCGGCATCGGCCTTCGCCGGGCGCCGGGCGGAACGCCTTCCGGCGCCACGCGGGCAACGCCGGCGGACCGGCCCGGCCGCCCCTGTGCGCGGCACCGCGCCCGCTGGCCTCCTGCTCCCCCGCCCGCCCGCCCGCCGCGCCGCGCCGGGCCGCCTTTCCCCGCTCCACGAGGTGCGGCCATGAGCCAGCCCGTCCCCCCCTCTCCCGAGGCCGGCGATGCGCGGCCGAGCCTCGCCCGCACCGTCGCGCCGCTCGTGGCGTCGCTGGTGGCCGACGCGCAGGCCCTGCGCCTGCGCGTCTCGCGCGGTCCCCGCGACGTGCGCATCGTCGATGCCGGCATCGAGGTCGACGGCGGGCTGGAGGCGGGCCGGCGCATCGCCGAGATCTGCCTCGGCGGCCTCGGCCGCGTGGCCCTCGTGCCCGGCGGGCGATTTTCCCCGTGGGACTCGCTGGTGAGCGTGTCCACCTGCGACCCGGTGCTCGCCTGCCTCGGCAGCCAGTATGCCGGCTGGAGCCTTGCCGCCGGCGATTTCTTCGCCCTCGGCTCCGGCCCCGGCCGCGCCATCGCGGCGGTGGAGACCCTGTTCGGGGAGCTCGCCTACCGTGACCGCGGCGGCGAGGTGGCGCTGGTGCTGGAGACCTCCGTCCCGCCGCCGGCCGAGGTGGTGGACGAGATCGCCGCCCGCTGCGCCGTGGCGCCTTCGGATATCACCCTCATCCTCACCCCCACCAGCTCGCTGGCGGGAGCGGTGCAGATCGTGGCGCGGGTGCTGGAGGTGGCGCTGCACAAGGCCCACGCGCTGCATTTCCCGCTGGAGCACATCGTCGACGGCATCGGCTCGGCCCCGGTCTGCCCGCCGTCGCCGGATTTCCTCACCGCCATGGGCCGCACCAACGACGCGGTGCTCTATGGTGGCGACGTGCAGCTGTTCGTCCGCGGCCCGGCCGAGGCGGCCAGGGACCTCGCCCAGCGCCTGCCATCGCTGGCCTCGCGCGACTACGGCCGGCCGTTCGCCGAGATCTTCGCGGGCTACGACAACGACTTCTACAAGGTGGACCCGCTGCTGTTCTCGCCCGCGCGGGTGACGGTGAGCGCCATCGACCACGGGGTGAGCTTCACCGCCGGCGGCTTCGACCCGATCCTCATCTCCCGCTCGTTCGGAGGCTGAGGTGGCCGGCCTCGTGGTCTTCGCCGAGCGGGTGGACTGGCACACCCGCTCGCTCCTCGCCGCCATCCGCCGGCACGGGCGCACGGCGCGGGTGATCTCCCTGAAGTCCTGCGGCTTCGCCGTGGGCGAAACGGCCCACGGCCTGCTGCTGCCGGGCTTTGCCGACGACCTGCCGGAGGCCTGCTTCGTGCGCTCGGTGCCCGCCGGCACGCTGGAGCAGGTCACCGCCCGGCTCGGCGTGCTGCATGCCCTGCGCGAGCTGGGAGTGCGGGTGATGAACGATGCCCGCGCCATCGAGCGCTGCGTGGACAAGAGCGCCACCACCTTCCGCCTCGCCCGCGCCGGCCTGCCCACGCCGCGCACCCTGGTGCTGGAGGACCGCGCCACGGCGCAGATGCTGGTGGACGCCGCCCCCGGCGACAGCGTGCTGAAGCCCCTGTTCGGCGCCCAGGGCCGGGGCCTTGCCCGCCTCAACCCCAGGGCCGCCCTGCCCGAGGCCGAGGCGGTGGGCGGGGTCTATTACCTGCAGGACTTCGTCACCCCGCCGCACGGGGCGCTGGCCGGCGCCCATGAGGATTTCCGCGTGTTCGTGGTGGGCGGGCGGGCGGAGGCGGCCATGGCGCGGCGGGGCACCTCCTGGATCACCAACATCCACCAGGGCGCCACCGGGGTCGCGGTCGCCGCCGAGGGCCAGCTCGCCGACTTCGCGGTCCGGGCGGCGGCGGCGGTGGGCGCGGCCTATGCGGGGGTCGACCTCATGGCCGATGCCTCGGGCCGCCTCACGGTGCTGGAGGTGAACTCCATGCCGGCCTGGCGTGGCCTATACGACGCCACCGGGCGCAACATGGCCGATCCGCTTGCCGCCTGTCTCGTCGCCGAGACCGTGGCGGCGTGAGGCTTCGCACCGCGCCCGGCGCGGGAGGAAAGGACGGCGCATGCGCGTCTTCGTCTGCGAGTTCGTGACCGGCGGCGGCCTGCGCGCCGAGGCGCTGCCCGACAGCCTCACCCGCGAGGCGAGCCTGATGCGCGACGCCATGGTGCGCGATCTGGCGGCGCTGCCCCGGGTCACCGAGGTGCTGCTCGCCTGCGACGACCGCCTGCCGGTGCCGGGCGCGGTGCCGGTGGCGGCCGGCGACGACGCCTTCGCCATCTGGCGCCAGCTGGCGCAGGGCGCGGACGTGGTCTGGCCGGTGGCGCCGGAGACCTCCGGCATCCTCGCCCGCCTCGTGCGCATGCTGGCGCAGACCGGGGCGCAGGTGCTCGCATCGACGCCGCAGGCCATCGAGGCCGCCGCCAGCAAGCTGGAGACCGCCCGGCGCCTCGCCGCCGCCGGCCTGCCTCACATCCCGACCTTCCGGCTCGGCGCGGCCCCGGAGCTTGCCGGCGCGCGCGTCACCAAGCCCGACGACGGCGCCGGCTGCGAGGCCACCCGTGTCTGGCCCGCCGGTGCGCCCGCGTCGCCGGGGCCGGCGGAAAACCTGGTGATCCAGCCTTACGTGGCGGGCGATGCAGCGAGCCTCACCGTGCTGGCGGACGCCGCCGGGGTGCGGCTTCTGTCCGTGAACCGCCAGCACATCCGCCAGGAGGGGGGCGGATCCGCCTCGCCGGCCTCACCGTGGGCGGCCTCGCCGATGCGGACGGGCAGCTCGCCCGGCTGGCGCGCCATGTGGCCGAGGCCTTTCCTGGCCTTGCCGGCATCTTCGGCATCGACATCCTCCTCACCCCGGACGGGCCGGTGGTGGTGGAGGTGAACCCGCGCCTCACCACCGCCTATGCGGGGCTCGGGCCGGCGCTGGGGCGAAATCCGGCGGGCCTGCTGGCGGTATTCGCCCCCGCCGCGCCGGAGGCCCCGGCCGCCCGGACCCCGGTGGAGCTCGCTTTGGCATGAGCTCCCCGGACAGCGGCCTCATCCTCGGCTGGGACGTGGGCGGCGCCCACCTCAAGCGCGCCGTGCTGGCGCCCGACGGCACCCTCCTTTCGGTCCACATGGTGGCCTGTCCCCTGTGGCAGGGGCTCGACCGGCTCGACGCCGCCATGGCCGCCCTGCCCCCGCCGCCGGCCGCTCGGTGGTGACCATGACCGGCGAGCTGACCGACCTGTGGCCGGACCGCGCCAGCGGCGTCGCGGGCCTCGCCGCGGCCCTTGCCGACAGGCTCGACGCCGACATGCGCATCTATGCCGGACATGTCGGCTTCGTGCCGGCCGCCGCGGCGCCGGCTTATGCCGACGCAATCGCTTCTGCCAACTGGCACGCCACCGGCTCCGCCCTGGCCCGGATCTGCGGCGACGGTGTTGTCATCGACATCGGGTCGACAACCACCGATGTCGTGGCATTTGCCGGCAAAATACTTTGTTTCCGCGGCTACAGGGATCGCGAGCGGCTGGAAGCCGGAGAGCTGGTCTATAGCGGGGCGGTGCGCACCCCGGTGATGGCTCTCGCCCCTGCCTTGCCGTTCAGGGGGCGGCTGGTGCCGCTCATGGCGGAGCATTTCGCCACCACCGCCGACATCCACCGGCTCACCGGCGAGCTGCCCGAGGGGGCCGATCTCCACCCCACGGCGGACGGCGGGCCCAAGACGCGGGAAGCCAGTGCCCGCAGGCTTTTGCGCATGGTCGGGGAGGATCTCGGGCCGGCCTCCCCGGCGCAGGCCGAGGGGCTGGCGGCCTTCGCGGCGGAGGTGCAGCTGCACCGGCTGCACGGGGCGCTGGCGCAGGTGCTCTCGGCCGGCGGCGTTCCCGCCGATGCGCCGGTGGTGGGCGCCGGCGTCGGCCGCTTCCTGGCCGAGCGCCTCGCCCGGCGAATCGGCCGGCCTTATCTAGACGCCGGAACGCTTCTCGCCGGCTTGCCGGAGCTTGCGACCGCCGCATCCGACTGCGCTCCCGCGGTGGCGGTGGCGCGGCTGGCTTTTGCTTAGCCGGCTACTCAAAAGTACTCGACTGTAGATCTACCGGGTCGACGGTCAAATCCGCCGACCTTTTCCGAGAGTCGCCGCCCTGCTTTGGCTGATTGCAATACATGCCAAGATCTACTTCTTGGTCCCGTCGGCATTGAACTGGGCGAGGAAGGCGATGAGGTCCTTGCGCTCGTCCTCGTTCTTGATGCCGGCGAATGCCATCTTGCCCTTCGGCGCCAATACCTTGGGGTTGGTCAGGTAGTTGTCGAGGTTGGCCTCGTCCCACACCTTGCCGGCGGCGGCGCCGTCCTTGATGTCGGCGGAATAGGCATAGCCCTCGAAATGCGCCCATTTGGCACCGACGATGCCGTTCAGGGGCGGTCCCACCTTCACCTTGGCATCCGGGCCAACAGCATGGCACGCCATGCATTTCTTGAACGAGGTCTCCCCCTTCGCCACATCCGGATCCGCAAGGGCGGCACCCGTGGCGGCGACGAGAAGCAGGGCGGAGACGAACAGCACGCGCATCAGGCGTTCCTCTTTCACTGTGATCGGGTTGGCCCCGGATTGCGGATGGCGGGCACCACCGGCGCCCTTTCTACTGAAGAACCAGAACCTCCCCCTCGCCTCCGGCGAGACGGTTGCCGACGAGGCGGTTCGCGCGCTGGGACAGGCGGCCACCGAACAGGGCCGCAAGCTCCGGCACGCGCCGGGCGAGCAGCGCCAGCATGATGAAATCCTGCGGCCCCGCATCGACGAAGCCCGGCGCGAGCGACGCGGGCGGGGACGCCAGCAGAAGCGTGCCGCGCTTCATGCCGCGGCCGGCTCCGGCGCCCAGCGCACCGGCCACGGCGAGGGTGCCGGCGATCAATCCGTCCGCCGCCTGCGGACCCGCATCGCCGCCCACCAGGATCAGCCCGCCGCGCAGGCGGGCGCCGAGCCGGCGACCCACTGCGCCCGCCACCCGGACCGCGCCGCCGGTCATGCCCTGCCGGTCACCCGGCCGCGCGCCGCCCACATTCGCGCCGGCGGATCCGGTCACCTCGATACGGCCGCCTTCGAGCCCTGCCGCCAGATCATCACCGGCGTCGCCGCGAACGACGAGCCGGCCACCGCTCATGCCCGATCCGGCATGCACGCCCACGGGGCCATCCACCACGATCTCGCCCGATGCGAGGCCGGCCCCGACGAAGTCGAGCCGAGGATCGCCGCCGAGGAGAAGGAAGTCGCCCGCCTCCGGTTCCACGTGAAACAGATCGCCCAGAGGAACGGTGCCGGCACCGAAGGGCACGCCCAGGCGCGCCACCTCTCCGGCCGCGAGACCGGCGAGGGCGGCCGGCGTGATGCCGGTCAGGTCGACGCGCGCGGCAAGGGGCGCACGCGGGATGAGGCGATGGCTGCTCATGCGACATCTCCCCGCGGATCTGCGATGGGGCGGCTCGGTGCCGCCGCGAAGCGAGGCCCACTCATGCGATGCTCCCCCGGCGACCGGCGCCATCAACTCGCGCAGCTTGAAGTGGAAGGGGCCGAGATTGCCGCCGTAATTGCCGGCATCCACCGCCACCACCCCGGCCGGCGCGCCAAGGGCGCACACCGCCGAGATGCCGGCGCGCATGCTGGCGGCCACGTCCCCTTCGGTGAGGCCGTCGATGACGATCTCCAGCACGCTTTCCACCTCCGGCGGCAGCGCGCTCGGCACGGCGCCGCGCAAGGTGGGACAGTAGGCATCGTTGGTGGAGGCGATCATGCCGGCATATTTCCCGCCCACCTTGGAGCCGGACCGCACCACGCCGCCCGGGAACGGCATGACGGCGCCCTCCACGCGGCCCATGGCCTCCACCGCCGCTTCCGCCGCCGCGAGCGCGGCGGCGCGGGAACGGGCGAGGATGAGGAAATTGCCGCCGCCCACCGCGCCCGTGGTGGAGCCGACAATCTCGTCGCAGACGAACTCGCCCTCCATCACCGGCAGGCGCCAGAAGCGGCGGCCCTCGATGGACTTGGCGATCTGGTGCCCGTCGCCGAAATAGCGCAGCGCCCGCCCCAGCGGAACGGCGGCTCCCCCTTCCAGCCCCGCATAGCAGGCGGAAGTGGGCGAGGTGAGCACGCATTGGCCGACCCGCAGCGGTACCACCTTTTTCAGGTCCTTCAGGGACATGGCGAAGATGAGCACGGACATGCCCGGCCGCCCGTCCGGCGTCTGCGCGGCCGGCAGCTCGCGCTCGATGGCGGCCTCGCAGCCGCAGCCGATGACCGAGGTCGCGAACCCGGTCAGGCTGGCCGCCGCCGTGCGCGCCCAGCGCGGCGTGTCGGCGGTGATGATCAGACGCGTGCCCGCCATGGGAAACGCCTCGGCGAAGCTGTCGCGGATCTCGACGCCGTTGAGGATCATGGCGGATATGCCCTCGAACCCGGAACTCATGGGTTCAGCTCCACGATTTCGGGGCCTTGCCCGTTCCGGATTTCCCCGTCGGCGATCCGGTAGTGGTTGGCTTTCAGCCCCACCGCCTCGTCGAACCAGCGCTCGAGGCGCTTGTCCATGAGCGGGTCGTAGGGGGGGTGGACGGCGTATGTGCGCCCGTCCACCAGTTCCACCACCTCGCCATTGACCACCACCACCTTGCCGTCCTTCAGCACGAGGCGCGGGGCGGCGAACATGGCCTCGCGGTCGGGCTGCTCCTCGTAGAGCACCACGTCACCGCGCGCGCCGGGGCCGAGATGGCCACGGTCCCTGAGGCCCAGGGTGCGGGCCGGCGCGGCGCGGGTGACCACGGCGATCTCCTCCAGCGTGTATTCGCGGGAGATCTCGGCGAGCCGCGTATGGGCGCGCGCCGCCTTGTGGATGCGCCCGAGATGGTCGTCGCGGAACGGCTTGTCCATCAACAGGCGGATGAGGTGCGGATAGGAGGTGAAGGGTCCGCCGTTCGGATGGTCCGTGGTCAGGTACACCCGCCACGGATCCTCGATGAGCAGGAACAGCTCCAGCCCGATGGCCCATTGCAACGCGTTCACGAAGGACGTGTCGCGGTAGTTGAACGGCACCACGCCGCAGGCCGCATCCATCTCGATGTCCATGCCGATCCACTTCTTCGGATCAGCGATCTTGTGGTTGCGATACTGCGACATGAGGTCAGCCGAGGCGGTCACCGTCTGGCCGAACATGATCTGCCCCACGTCCACCGAGATATGCGGATTGGCGTTCACCGCCTCCGCGATCTCGGCGGAGCCGGAAGAGAAGTGCCGGTCCCCCTCCGTGCCGTAGGAATGGAACTGGATGTGGGTGAGATGGAGCGGGAATCCCTCGCTCGCGCCGATGGTGGCGAGCGTCGTCTTCACGTTGCCGGGCACACCCAGGTTGCAGCCGTGCAGGTGGATGGGATGCGGCACGCCCAGTTCCGAGACGGCGCGCTGCAGGGTGTTGAGGATGCGGCGCGGGGTGAGGCCGTAGAACGGCCCGGTCTCGTCGAGGTCCAGCGCCCGTCCGTTGAACTTGAACGCGTTGATGCCGCCGGGATTGACGATCTTGATGGCACAGCACTGGGTGGCCCTGAGCATCCAGGCCACATAGTCGTTTACCGCCTGCTGGCCCTCGCCTTGGGCGATGAGGCGCAGCAGGAAGTCGTCGTTCCCCAGCACCAGGAAACCGCCGGTGTCGATGTTGGGGATGTCGGCCATCTCCAGATGGGCGTGCCGGGCGTTGGCCCCCACCACCGCCGGCTCGAACACGGCGGTGTAGCCCATCTGCGAATAGCGGCAGCCGGTGGCGTGGGTGGTGGGCGCCGCGCGCCCCCCGCCGCAACCGCAGAAATCGCCGAAGGGCTCGGGATGGAGCAACCGGTCCTCGTTCATCAGCAGCCGGCCGAGATTGACCTTGCCGCCGGCGATGTGGCTGTGCAGGTCGATGCCGCCGGCGAGCACGATGGCGCCGGTGGCGTCGATCACGTCCTCTCCCGGCGCGGGCGGCGCGTCGGCGATGATGCGGCCGTCCTCGATGAGGATGTCGCGGACCTGGTCGATGATGGCATTGGCGGGGTCGAACACGCGCCCGCCGGTGATGCGCGTCCTCATGCCGCCCTCCCCAGTGCCGCAAGGATCGCCCGCGCTGCCGCGGCGACGCTGGGCAGTTCTGCCGGCCGAAGGCCCTGGAGCGGCAGGCAGATCACCGAATCCATGCGGAACACGTGGCCCGCATGGTCCACCCCCGGCGTTCCCACCGGAATGAACACCTCGGGTTCCCGGGCGAATGCCGTGCCGGGATGGGCCAGCGCGATCACCGGCCCCCGGTCGAAGCCGGGAGGCGGATCGGGGCGGAAGGCGCTTGCATGGAGCAGCAGGTCGGCGTCGGCGAGGGCCGTTGCGGTGGCGTAGAGGTCCGGGACGTGCCGCGCCGTGCCAGCCCCCACCACCGTGCGCAGCGGATAGCCGAAGCGCCACAGAGCGAGCTGGTGCGCGCCGGTGACATTGTCGCGCCCGCCCAACGGGAACACCGCCGCCCGGGTGGTCACGTTGAGGATGTCCACCGCCTCCGCCGCCGCGCCGGCCACGGCCGCGGCATCCTCCGGCGGCAGCGTTGCGGCGTTCCAGGTGAGCACGCCATAGCGCGCCGCCTTCAACCGCCCGGCAAGGAGTGCGAGTGCCTCCGCGACACCGAGGGGCAGGCCCGCCAGGGCCTCCGTGGCGCGACCGGCAAGAGCGGCCGACAGGGCCGCCGCCGCGGTGGCGATGCGATCCTCCGGCACCGTGATCTCCACCACGTCGTGCCGCGTCAACTGAGCACGAGACGTGTCCGAAAGCGGGCCGCCGACGATGACGACGCTGCGTCCGCCTGCGTGCGGCACGAACAGCGGCGCGGCGTCCGCGTCCGCCGGAACGGGCGCGGACGGCATCGCCCGCTCGAAGAAGTGGGCGAAGGCCGAGGCAGGGTCGGCGCCCAGCACCACCAGCACGTCGCACCGGTTACGCACCTCGGCGAGGGTGGCGGCGATCCAGCCGCGGCGGGCAAGACGCTCCAGATTGGCGAACAGGCCGGCGGACGCCGCATGGTCGAGGCTCGCCCCGGCCACCATGGCAATGTCGTAGAGCCGCCGCAGGCCCTCCAGGTCAGCGCCGAGGCCGGAGAAGACGGCGGACCGTGATGCCGCCAGATGGCGCGCCGCAGCCGCGGCGGCATCCTCCAGCGACGCCGGCGTGCCGGCTATGCGGGCCGAAGGCGGCGGCGCATCCGTCCGCGCCAGCAGCCGCGCGGCTTCCGGGCAGGCCCGGCGGGGCGCGATGGCGCGGCCGGTGACGGCCACTTCCAGGTCATCGCAGCCGAGGCCGCAGAAGCCGCACACGACATCGCGCACGATGCGCGCGGCACCGTCGGTGTCAGAAGCACCCGATGTCATGGTGTCACCCGAAGGTGCGAGGGCCGGACGACGGCGCCGGCAAGAAAGGGGCGCCCGCTCCAGCGAGGGTGAACATAGGTGGAAGCAGACGGGCGGACGTGTCGCGGTCACTGGCCATGGCATTGCCTTGGGGGTTGAAGGTCCCGATCAAGACGCCGCGGCGGTTGCCCGCTTGTCGTTGCAGTGCGCTTCGGGCCTTGCCCGTGCGCCATGCGTCTGTTCTTGGAGAGGAAGCTAACATAGCCGCGAGGGACAGAAAACCCGTCATATGTGCGGCATATGCGAGGATGTGTTGTGCGCCGCGGCAAATATTTCGCGGATCACTTGAAGCAGCGCACCTCAGCCTCCGCCTGGGCGCGACGCAATTCGGCGATCACGTCGTCATATTGCGGCGTGCTGCGAAAGATGTTCGCCGCCTGCCCCACGCCCTGCCGCATGGAAAGAATGGTCTCCGCCGCCACATATTGGTCGTAGGGCAGGATGGAAGCGAGGGTATCCACGGAGCAGGAGCAGCGCGTCATCGCCTCGCGCGACTGCCCGTTGGCCACCATGCAGCCGAACACGTAGTCGACCCGCGCGGAGGTGGGATAGTCATTGTCTTCCGTCGCTGCCGCGCCAGCGACCCCTGCCGACAGGAGCAGCAGCGCCGCCGCCTCAAGGACCTTTCGGATCATAGGCGATGCTCTCCTCCCACAGCCGCCCGCCCGGGGCCTCGGCGGCGATCACGATGCGGGCGATGGCGCCAGGCAGGTCCGGGGCCATGTCGAACGTGTAGACCAGGGTGTCGAGCCCGCGCATGCGCGGGGCGTTGGGGTCGCCGGCGAACGGGCTCACGCTCACGCGCCAGCCCTTGTAGGTGCGGCCGTCGACGCTGAATTCGGCCGGCACCACCCGCGCCTTGTCGCGCAGGCCGGCGCGGATGGCGTTCTTGAAGTAGCGCGGATTGCCCTTGAGCCGTCCGGACAGGTCCGCCACGTGATTTTCCAGGAAGAGCATCAGCACCGGATTGGTGGTCACGCCCTCGAACGGCCCGGCGGCGTGATGCCGCTCGCCGGAGAAGAAGTCCACCTGCACGTCGCGGGTGTCGCCCGCGCCCGTACCCGGCGCGACGGTGAGCCGGATGCGGTCCTCGAACGAGGGGCCGAGCTCGGGATCGCTCGCCTTGCGGGCATAGCGGTAGACGAGGGACTGGCCGGAGGTCGTGGTCACGAACTGCGGCGTCTCGAACATCAGGTCGGCCGCCTCCGGCGCGCCTTGCGCGGCGGGTGGCGCGGCCGACGCCGGGTTCGCGACCGCAGCGGTCTCGGCGGCCCCGGCCGGCCGCGGCTCCACCAGGTACCCGGCGGCGAAGAGGCCACCCGCCATCACCACGGCGAGACAAAAGATGGGCCTTGCGGTCATGTCCGCCCTCCCTGCGGCAGTGCGGATGCGCCGCCGATGGTGCGATAGACATAGCCCGGCGCCGTGGCCGCCGCCTCGGCGGTGGCAAGGGCTTCCACCCGGGCGTGAAACGGCGATTTCGAGCAGGCGGGATCGGTGGCGGCGGCGTCCCCGGCGAGCGCCATGGCCTGGCAGCGGCAGCCGCCGAAATCCATCTCCCGCCGCTCGCAGCTGCGACACGGCTCGCGCATCCAATCGGTGCCACGAAACGCATTGAAGGCGGGCGATGCACGCCAGATGTCGCCGAGCGCATGCGCGCGTACCGACCAGAATTCGAGCCCGGGAATGCTCTCCGCCGCATGGCAGGGCAGGACGCGGCCGGTGGGCGTGACATTCAGCGTCCGCCGGCCCCAGCCGCCCGAACAGGGCTTGGGGAAACGGGCGTAGTAATCCGGAATCACCATGTCGATGACAAGCACCCCCTCGAGCCGCCTGCGCGCCTCCTCCACCAGGGCGACGGAACGGTCCACGTCGGCGCGTGCGGGCATGAGCGCGGCGCGATTGGCATAGGCCCAGCCGTAATACTGGGTGTGCGCCACCTCCAGCCGCCGCGCCCCGAGCGCCACGGCCAGCGCGATCATGTCCTCCACCTCGTGGATGTTGCCGCGATGGATCACCGCATTCACGGTGAGGGGCAGGCCGAGGTCCGTCACCTGCCGGGCGAAGGCGAGCTTGGCAGCATGGCCGCCCTTGTAGCCGCCGATACGGTCGGCGTTCTCCGCCGAAGCGCCCTGCAAGGAGAGCTGCACATGGTCGAGCCCGGCCTCGGCCAGGGGCCCGATCATGACGCCGGCGCGGCCGATGCCGGAAGTGATGAGATTGGTGTAGAGGCCCTCCGCCGCGCAATGGGCGGTCAGCTCCACAAGATCGACGCGGGCCGTGGGCTCGCCGCCGGAGAGGTGCACATGGAGGATGCCGAGGCCTGCCGCTTCGGTGAACACCCGCTTCCAGGTGGCGGTGTCCAGCTCCGCCTCGCGCCGCTCCAGCTCCAGCGGATTGGAGCAATAGGGACAGCGCAGCGGGCAGCGGTGCGTCAGCTCCGCCAGGATGCCGATGGGCAGCCCGATCTGCGGCGCCGCCAGCGGCATGTCCGCCGCGCGATTTTCGGGATGGATGGTCTCGACGCTCATCGTTCGATCACCCGCCGCGCGATCAGGTCGCCGATCATGTCGCGCACGTCGTCGGCGATCACCTCGCGCTTCTCGTCATAGCGCGCGGCCAGCGCATCCACGATCTCGCCGCAGGTACGCGTACCGTCCACCAGCTCCAGCACCGCCGCGGCGGTCTCGTCGATGTCGAAGGCCCGCTCCGGCGCGAGGAGCACGTGGCGGGAACGCACCTGATCATATTTCAGTTTCACCCCGCGCGGCAGGCGCGGCACGTCGGTCTCTTCCGCCCGCATCTCAGGCCCCGCCAACGGCGACGCCGGGCCGCCACGCGCCGGGGGCGGGCCAGCCGGGCGCCACGTAGGCGAAATAGAGCGCATCCAACTGCGCCCACAGCACTTCGGTCTTGAAGGTGAGGGCGCGGATGACGGCGCGCTGCTGCTCCGCGGTGCGGGCATGGCGCTTCACATAATCGAGGGCGAAATCGGCATCCTTCGGCGCCTGGTCGAGGCGACGGCGGAAATAGGCCACCACGGTCTCGTTGATGAAGTCGTAATGGGCCAGCATGCCGGAGATGCGCTCGGCATGGATGCCCGGCGCGAACAGCTCGGTAAGCGAGGAGGCCACCGCCTCCAGCAGCGAATGCTCGGCGACGAAGCGCACATAGGCTTCCACCGCGAACTTGGTCGCCGGCAGGGCTCCCTCCTTGGAGACCACATAGTCGCGGTCGAGGCCCAGCCCGTCGGTGAGCACCAGCCAGCGCTCGATGCCGCCACTGTCGCCGCCGGTGCCGTCATGGTCGGTGATGCGATGGAGCCATTCGCGGCGCAGTTCCCGGTCGTCGCACCGGGCCATGAGCGCGGCGTCCTTGCGCGGGATGGCGGACTGGTAGCAATAGCGGTTGAGGGCCCAGGCCCGCACCTGGTCGCGGTCGAGCTGGCCGGAATGCAGCAATTTATGAAACGGATGGAGATTGTGGTAGCGCGTCGCCCCCACCTCGCGCAGAGCCGCCTCGAGGCCTTCCGCCGACAAGGGCGCATCCGGCTCCGGCAGAGCAGGGAAGGACAACGCAACGGCGAGGGCGGTCATAGGGAAAACTCCATTCCGTCGCGGGCAACGGTCCAGCCAGCGGCTTCCACGGTGCGGCGTTCCTGCGACCCGTCGACGAGGGCGGGGTTGGTATTGTTGATGTGGATGAAAACGCGCCTCCCGACCTCCACATCCGCCAGCAGCGCCACCGTTCCGCCGGCCCCCGACATGGACAGGTGGCCCATGCGGGCGCCGGTCTTGGTGCCGATGCCCGCGGTGATCATCTCGTCGTCGCGATAAAGCGTGCCGTCGAAAAAGAGCAGGTCCGCCCCGGACATGCGCGCGCGCAGCGCCGGGGTGACGGCGGCGCAGCCGGGCACGTAGACGAGGCGGCGACCGTTCGCCGTCACCGTGACACCCACGGTGGAGCCGCTCTCCTCGCCGATGACGAGGGCGGCGTCCTCGCGCCAGAGCGGCACTTTCCCGGGCACGGTGAAAAATTCCATCTCGAGACCCGGAGCCGGCGCGAAGGGGACGCCGAATTCGGCCGCCCGGCGCGGAACAAAGGCGGGGGCCACCACATCGAACACCTGGTTCTGGCGCAGCAGGCCGAGCGTATCCTTTGTGCCGAACAGGTCGAAGGGCTGGCTTTCGCGCAGCGTGAGCAGGCCGGCGATATGGTCAATGTCCCCGTTGGTGAGGACCACGGCGCGGATAGGGCTGTCCCGGTCCCCGCTTTTCGGCTGCAAGGCGGGGGTCGCGGCGATCTGCGACCGAAGATCGGGCGAGGCGTTCAGGAGAACCCACGCGCCGCCCCCGGCCGAAACTGCAATGCTCGACTGGGTGCGCGGTTCGACGCGCGGATCTCCCGACCAGGCCAGCTGGCACACCGGACAGCGGCAGTTCCACTGCGGAACGCCGCCGCCGGCCGCTGAACCGAGAACGATCACCTGCATGACGCGTCAGACGCTCCGCTCCCGGTCACCGACCACCCTGGATCAGAAGTCGGCCGGCAGATAGGCGGTGACTTCCATCCCGACGCAGACTTCGCACACCTGAGGCTTGTTCCAACGCATGATGCTTCCTCCTGTTTTGCGCCCCTGATCTTCATAAGAAGATCATAAGAACGGACTGTAATGACCATGATCACTACAGTCGTTTTAAATATTGTCGCTCAACATCGATCCCGCAAGGAAAATATGATGCTGCGCCGCACGCGCCCGGCCGCCATCGGCGGGTAACCGTTCAGTGGGCCGGGGCCGAGACCGAAAGATCGAGCATGAAGCCGCGACCGCGCACGGTCGCCACCTGCGGTCCGCCCGCCCGGCCTACCGGCGCGAGCTTGGTGCGCAGGTAACCCACATAGACATCCACCACGTTCAGCGAGACGCCGCCCTGGTTGGCCCACAGGCGGTCGAAGATCTCGCCGCGCGGGACCGGGCGGTTGGGGCTGCCCATCAGCAGCGCCAGCAGTTCCGCCTCGCGCTCGGTGAGACGCACGTGGATCTCGCCATAGAGCGCGGTACGGGTGGCGAGGTCCAGCACCAGCCGGCCGGCGAGAATGCGCTGCTCGTGGCCACCGCCGGTGCGGTGCATGAGATGGGCGCGCAGGCGGGCCACCAGCTCGCCGAACTCGAACGGCTTCACGATGTAGTCATCGGCGCCGGCGCCGAGGCCCTCGGCGCGGTCGCGGACTTCGTCCTTGGCGGACAGGAACAGGATGGGCCCCGCATGGCCGGCATCGCGCAGCGCCCGGCACACCTCGATACCAGAGCCGTCCGGCAGCATGATGTCGAGCAGCACGGCGCAGGGATTGTACTGGCGGGCGGAATCGAGGGCCTCGTCCGCGCGCCCCACCACCGTCACGTCGAAGCCCTCCGCCGCAAGACCACGGCTGAGCATGGCGCCGATGTCGCTGTCGTCCTCGACCACCAGGATGTTCATCTCGCCTCCTGCCCGGCTCCTTCGCCGCCCGCCAGCGGCGCGATCGCGCTCCCACCGGCCTCCGGGCGCGGCAGCACGATCGCCACCCGGGCACCGCCGCCGTCTGCATGCTCCAGTGTGATACGTCCGCCGTGCCGCGTCACCACCCATTCCGCCAGCGCGAGGCCGAGGCCGAATCCGCCGCCCTGTCCGAGCTGCCCGCCGCGGACAAAGCGCTCGAACAGCCGGCCGCGAGCCTCGGCCGGAATGCCGCGCCCGTCGTCCGTTACCGTGACGCGTTCGGCCGGCGCGCCGTCCAGCTCGGCGGCGGCGCACGTGACGGTAATGGAATGCAGCGCCCCGCCGTGGCGCAAGGCGTTGTCGATGAGGCCCTCCACCACCTGCCGCAGCCATTCGCGATCGGCGTGCACCACCACCTCGTCGGCCCCCGCATCGAGCCGCAGCGCCACATTCTGCCGGCGGGCCGCGACTTCGAAGGAGGCGACTGCCTCCGCCAGCAGCGGCGCCAGCGGCACGTCCTGGAAGATGAGGTCGATCTCGCCGCTTTCCGAGCGGGCGACGCGCAGGAGGTCCTCCACCCGGCGATGGAGCCGGCCCGCCCGCTTGCGGATGGTGGCGAGCACCGAGCGGCTCAGATCCTCCGGAATCGCGGGGGCGCGCTGGGTCACGTCGCACTCGCCGATGATCACGGTCAGCGGCGTACGCAGTTCGTGGCTCACGTCGGCGAAGAAGCGCCGCCGCGAGGCATCGATGGCGCCGAGCCGCGCATTGGCATCCGTCAGGTCTGCGGTGCGCTCGGCGACGGTGCGCTCCAGCATCGCCCGGTCCTGCGCCACCTTCGCCTCGCGGCGGGCAAGGCGTGCCGCCATGCGATTGAAGCGCGCCATCAGGACGCCCAGCTCGTCGCGCGGTCCGATGGACAGGCGCCGGTTAAGGTCGCCATGGCCGATGGCGGCCGCCGCCCGGTCGATCTCGGCCAGACGCTCCAGCAACGGGCGGGCGAGCGCCCGATGCAGCACCAGCGCCGCCGCGAGCACCAAGGCGGCGACGACCACGGCCCCGATGCGCAGCCGCATGGACAAGGCCAGCGCCTCCTCCCGCGCCACCGTCACCGCCCGCCGCTCGCTTTCCACCAGAAGGGAGAGGGTGGGCCCAGCGGAGGCGGCGAAGCCGTTGAAGGCGCCGCGCACCCGGTCGCCGCGCAGCAGCTCGCTGCCGGTCCGGGCCTCGACGATCTGCCGGTCGAGAACGATGAAATCGGCGCGCAGATGAGCGGTCATGCGCTCGCGTGCCTGGGCCGACGCATCGCCGGCTGGGCCCGCTCCGGCAGCGGCGCGGACGGTGGCGCGCTCCAGCAGGGCGAAGACGCGGGAGCGCGCATCGTCCATGCGCCCGCGGTCGGCGGAAGGATGCTCGGCATCGGCCACCGCAGCGAGGCCGAAATCGGAGAACCGGGCGGAGATTTCGGTCAAGAGGTCGAGCCGCTGCTGGGCCGCCACCGCGGCCTCCAGCGCCCGATCCGCCGCCCCGACCGCCAGCAGCACCCCCACGGCGGCGAGGACGGCGAACGAGGCCGCGGCGCCGGTCAGGGCGGCGAGCTTGAAGCGAATGGATCTCATCGCCGTCCGCCGGTTCCGCCGCCGATGCCCCGGCGCGCCCGGTCGGGGGCGCCGGCACGGTGGCTCAGTGTTTCACAGGCCGTCGCTTCCCATGCCCGCCCGTCCGGTGATCGTGCCACGGTGCTCGGGCCGAAAAAAGAACGCCGCCGGAGCTATGGGCGTCCGGCGGCGAAAAAACTTCGGTGCCCGCAGGCCCGTCTCAGGCCTGGCCGGCCTGGAACCGCTGCGCCTCGGCCTGCATGCGCTGCTGATAGAGAGCCGCGAAATCCACCGGATCGATCATCAGAGGCGGGAAGCCGCCGTTGCGCACCGCGTCGGCGATGATCTGCCGGGCGAAGGGGAAGAGGATGCGCGGGCACTCGATGAGCACCACCGGCTGCAGGCTCTGCTCGGGAACGTTGAGGATGCGGAACACGCCCGCATAGACCAGCTCGAACGCGAACAGGGTCTCGCCGTTCACGTTCGCCCCGCCTTCGATCTTCAGCTCCACCTCGAACTCGCCATTGCCACCCGGCTTGGCGTTCACGTGGATCTGGATGTTCACGTCCGGCTGGCTGGGCGGGGCCGCGAGCGAGTTCGGCGCGTTGGGATTCTCGAAGGAGAAGTCCTTGGTGTACTGCGCGAGCACGTTCAGCGACGGCGCCGCACTTGGATTGGGGCCGCCATTCTGCGTGGCCATGCGCATCTCCGTTAGATCTGAATACCAAATCAGGTCGCCCCAGGTGCGGGGCGCGGCGTCCGCTACCATGCTTGGCGGCGAGCGGCAAGATTGCGTGCTCCTCGGATGACGGCGCGAGTTGCAAAGCGGTGCCGATTGGCGGAGGTTCGCGTGCCGTGACCTCATCGGCGGCAGTGCAATCGCGGCCGCCGCATCCGCGTTCCGGCACGTGACGGACGGTGTCCTGGACCCGGACAGCCGTCACGACCGACGAGGTCGTGTATCGAATGGACTTCCCCGGGGTGCCGCAGGCCCTTGAAGGATGACGGATGTGGTGAAGGAGAACGCCATGGCTCATGAAGACGCCCCCGCAGGGGGTCCCCCCGGTCCCCGCAGGCCCTTGAGCGAGGCGGCCAAGCGCGCCTTGGCCGAGGCCGAGGCCCGGCGGGCTGCCATCGACGCCGCGGTCAAGGACCGCCCCAGGGAGATCAATGGCCGCGACGGCCCCGAGCCGGTGCGCTACGGCGATTGGGAAGTGGGCGGCATCGCCACCGACTTCTGAAGGCGCCGGCCACCCCCTTCAGCCCACCAGCTTGAGGCCGATCAGGCCGGCCACGCCCACCGCGATGCGCCACCAGCCGAACGGCGCGTAGCCGTGCTTGGCGACGAAATCGAGCAGGGTCCGCACCACCAGTACCGCTGCGCAGAAGGCGGCGACGAAGCCGATGACGATCAGCAGCCCGTCATCAAACGAGAGGTTGTTGCGGTTCTTGTAGAGATCGTAGACGAACGCCCCGAACATGGTCGGCAAGGCGAGGAAGAACGAGAATTCCGCCGCCGCCCGCTTGTCCACGCCCATGAGCATGGCGCCGACGATGGTCGAGCCCGAGCGCGACATGCCGGGGATCATCGCAAGGCACTGGAAGAAGCCGATCTTGAGCGCCAGCAGCGGCGGGAAGCCCATGGCGTTATTGTAGCGCGGCTCCGGCACCACCTTGTCGATGAAGAGCAGGATGATGCCGCCGAAGATGAGCGTACCGCAGATGAGCGCGGGCGACTCGAACAGCACGCTCTTGATGAAGCCGTGGGCCAGCGCCCCGATCACCGCCGCCGGCAGGAAGGCGACGAGGATGCCGATAACGAAGCGACGCGCGCCCGGATTGGTCGGCAGCTGCTGGGCCACATGCAGAAAGCGCTGGAAATAGACGGTCAGGATGGCCAGCACCGCGCCGAGCTGGATCAGCACCTCGAACGTGTGACCGTTGCTCTCGAAGCCGAGGAAATGGCCCACCAGCAGAAGATGCGCCGTGGAGGAGACGGGGATGAACTCCGTGAGCCCCTCCAAGAGGCCGAGAACGAGGGCTTCGAGCATATCGCCGAGGGTCATGGAGCTGGTCCGACAAGAGGGGCGGGGCGGGGGCGGGGTGCGGCGTCATCCTGTTCCGAGCCCCTTGCGGGTGCAATCAGGTGACGCGGGGCAGGCGCCGCGCGGCATCCCTCCCGGCGCCGTTTGTAGCGTCGCTGTGGCTGCGCCGCCACAGGCCCGGCCTGACCCATGGGCACCTCGCCCGGCGCACGATTCCGCCGTGCGATACCGCCGCCGGGCAGGCCCGTCCACGGAGCCGTGCGGGCGTCTTCGCCATCCGTTCACGATGTTCGCGCGCGCCCCACGTTCGGTGCGCAGGATCCGATGCGATGCAGCGAAGGGGAACCAATCGGAAAGAATCGCGCTCTAAGAATGGGGAACGCCGGTTGACTGGCCATCCCCTCGATCCCCGGCGAACAGCGGCGCGCATATCACCCATGTACCTGCACCATCATCCCTTTTGTCCGCATTCCCGATTCGTCCGTCTGCTGCTCGCCGAATACGGGCTCGAACCGGAGCTCGTGGAGGAGCGGGTGTGGGAACGCAGGCCCGGCCTCCTCGCCCTCAACCCCGCCGGCGACACGCCGGTGATCGTGGAGGCGATGGCCGAGTCGGTGCCGGGCGCCAGCATCATCGCCGAGTATCTGGACGAAACGCGGGGCCTGGCACTGGGTCCCCACCGCCTGCTGCCGGAGGATCCGGCAGGCCGGGTGGAAGTGCGCCGGCTCACCTCGTGGTTCCATGAGAAGATGTATGTGGAAGCCACCGAGCCGCTGGTGCGCGAGCGCATCCACAAGCGCTACATGTCGCGCGACCAGGGCGGCGGGCCGCCGGATGCGACCTCCCTGCGCATGGCGCGGGCCAATCTGCGCTATCATCTCAAATATATCGGCTGGCTGGCCAAGGCCCGCAAATGGCTCGCGGGCGAGCGCCTGAGCCAGGCCGACCTTGCCGCCGCCGCGCATCTGTCGGTGGCCGACTATCTGGGCGATGTGCCGTGGGAAGAGGACGAGCACGCGAGGGACTGGTACGCGCGCATCAAGTCGCGCCCGACCTTCCGCGCCCTGCTGACCGAGAGCATTCCGGGGATGCCGCCCTCCAAGACCTACGCGGACCTCGACTTCTGACGGCCGGCGGCGGCGGCCTAGAAGCCTTCATCGCCCGCGCGGCCGGCGAAGAGGGATTTGACGCCGTCGGCTTCGCCCGGCCGGATGCCGTTGCGGAAGCCGGGGCGCGGCTGAGGCAATGGGTATCGGGCGGCGCCCACGGCGACATGGGCTGGATGGCCGACACGCTGGCTCGCCGTACCGATCCGGCGGTGCTGTGGCCCGATGTCCGCGCGGTCATCATGCTGGGGATGAATTACGGCCCCGCCCAAGACCCCCGCTCCGTGCTGGCGCGGCGCAGCGCCGGCGCCATTTCCGTCTATGCGCGGGCGGAGGACTATCATGACCTCATCAAGCCGAAGCTGAAGCGCGTCGCCCGCGCCCTCCTCGCCGAGGCCGGGCGGCGCGGGCTGGCCGGGGACGTGAAAGTGTTCGTCGACACCGCCCCGCTCATGGAGAAGCCCCTCGCGGCGGCGGCGGGGCTGGGCTGGCAGGGCAAGCACACCAATCTCGTGTCGCGGGACCTGGGCTCCTGGCTGTTTCTCGGCGCCATCGCCACCACCCTCGAACTGGCGCCTTCAGCTGCGGAAAGCGACCATTGCGGCTCCTGCCGCGCCTGCCTCGACGCCTGCCCCACGGCGGCTTTCCCTTCGCCCTACGTCATCGACGCGCGGCGCTGCATTTCCTACCTCACCATCGAGCACAAGGGGCCGATCCCGGCGGACCTGCGCCCTCTGATGGGCAACCGCATCTATGGCTGCGACGATTGCCTCGCCGCCTGCCCCTGGAACAAGTTCGCCGTCGCCGGCCGGGAGGCGAGGCTCGCGGCGCGGGCGGAGAACGACGCGCCGCCCCTGGCGGAGCTGGTGGCGCTGGACGATGCCGCCTTCCGGGCGCGCTTTCCCAAGAGCCCGATCAAGCGGGCGGGGCGCGACCGCTTCGTGCGCAACGTGCTGACCGCCATCGGCAATTCCGGGAATGTCGCGCTGCTGCCGCTGGTGGAGGCGCGGCTTGCCGATGCGTCACCGCTGGTGCGCGGGGCGGCGGTGTGGGCGCTGGGGCGGCTGGCGGACGCGGCGCGCGTGCGGGGGTTGGCAAACTCGCACCGGGCGCTGGAGCATGACCTGGACGTCCGGCACGAATGGAGCGAGGCGCTGATGGAGGGATAGCGACGCTTCCCGGCGCCGCCTGTTCCCAAGTCCAACGTTTGCCGGTAGGATCATGGCCTCACGAACCATGAGGGGGGCGACAAGAGCTGGCGTCACGATCGCGTCGCGCCCACGCGCGAGTATCGAGGCGACAGAAACGGCAACATGCACGAGCCCCGCAAGCTTTATGTGAAGTCCTTCGGCTGCCAGATGAACGTCTACGATTCCCATCGTATGGCGGACACGCTGGCGCGCGAGGGCTTCGTGGAGACGCAGGACCCGGCCGAGGCCGACCTCGTGATCCTCAACACCTGCCATATCCGCGAGAAGGCCGCCGAGAAGGTCTATTCGGAGCTGGGACGCCTGCGCAAACAGAAGCAGGAGGCAGGCAGCGATACCCTGATCGCGGTCGCCGGCTGCGTCGCCCAGGCCGAAGGCGCCGAGATCATGCGCCGCGCGCCCGTGGTGGACCTCGTCGTCGGGCCGCAGAGCTATCACCGACTGCCGGAGCTTCTCGCCGAGGCGAAGGCCGGCCGGCGCGTGGTGGATACCGACTTCCCGGTGGAGGACAAGTTCGACCACCTGCCGGCGCCCACGCGGGAAGCGACACGCTCGCGCGGACCCGCCGCCTTCGTCACGGTGCAGGAAGGGTGCGACAAGTTCTGCACCTTCTGCGTGGTGCCCTACACCCGCGGCGCGGAAGTCTCCCGTCCGGTGGCGAAGATCATCGACGAGGCGGCGCGGCTAGTGGACCAGGGCGTGCGCGAGATCACCCTCATCGGCCAGAACGTGAATGCCTTCCACGGCGAGGGACCCGACGGCTCCAGCTGGAACCTGGCCCGGCTGATGGCGCGCCTCGCCGGGCTGAAGGGCCTGGCACGGCTGCGCTACACCACATCCCACCCGCGCGACATGGACGACGACCTCATCGCCGCCCATCGCGACCTGCCCCAATTGATGCCCTACCTGCATCTGCCGGTGCAGTCGGGATCCGACCGGATCCTCGCTGCCATGAACCGCCGGCACGGCCGCGACAACTATTTTGCCATCATCGAGAAGATCCGCGCGGCGCGGCCGGACATGGCCCTGTCCTCGGACTTCATCGTCGGCTTCCCCGGTGAGAGCGACGCCGATTTCGAGGACACCCTGGACCTCGTGCGCCGCGTCGGCTTCGCCAGCGCCTATTCGTTCAAGTACAGCTCCCGCCCGGGCACCCCGGCCGCGGACCACGCGGAGCAGGTGCCGGAAACCGTGAAGGCCGAGCGTCTCGCCGAGCTCCAGCGCCTTCTGGAGGCCGGCAAGGCCGCCTTTGACGCCAGCTGCCGCGGCCGCACCTTCGACATCCTGCTGGAGAAGCCCGGCCGCCAGGCGGGGCAGCTCATCGGCCGCTCGCCCTACCTGCAGAGCGTGGTGGTGAACGACCCACCCGCCGCCATTGGCGACCTGCTGAGCGTGACCATCGCGGAGGTAGGCCCCAACAGCCTGTCCGGCCGCGTCGCCGCCCCCCATCCTTCCGCCCAATCCCGGCCGCTGGCGGCCATGGAGGCTTGAGCTTGCGCAGACCCGGCAGCGACCGCGACCGCCCCGTCGTCCCCTCTCCCGGTCCCGCCCGCGCGGCGGTGACGGCCCCGTGGGCCAGCGCGGAGGAGGAGGCGCCGACCCACGTGGTGCTCGCCTTCGACGACAACAGGCTCGCCACCCTTCTCTTCGGCCACTACGGGCGCAACCTCGCCCTCATCGAGCGCAAGCTCGGGGTGAAGGCGGATTCGCGCGGCAACCACGTGACGCTGGAAGGCGAGCGGGACGCCTGCGAGCAGGCGCGCGTGGTTCTTGAGCACCTTTACGAGGCCCTGCGCAAAGGCCGCGACATTGGCCAGGGAGACGTGGACGGCGCCATCCGCGAGGTCACGTCCCAGGGCTCCCTGTTCGACTTCGACCCGGCGGAGCAGCGCCAGTCCTTCGACGAGATCCAGCTGCGCCGGCGTCCGGTGCGGGCGCGGACGGCGGCGCAGGATGCCTATATCCGCGCGCTGAAGCGCCACACCCTGGTGTTCGGCACCGGCCCCGCCGGCACTGGCAAGACCTGGCTGGCGGTGGCCTATGCGGTGCACCTGCTGGAGCGGCGCATGGTCGACCGCATCATTCTGTCGCGGCCGGCAGTGGAGGCCGGCGAGCGCCTCGGCTTCCTGCCCGGCGACATGAAGGAGAAGGTGGACCCCTATCTGCGGCCCATCTACGACGCGCTCTACGACCTCATGGACCGTCCCTTCGTGGACCGGGCGATCCAGTCCGGCGAGATCGAGATCGCCCCGCTCGCCTTCATGCGCGGACGCACCTTGTCCAACGCCGCGGTGATCCTGGACGAGGCGCAGAACGCCACCTCCATGCAGATGAAGATGTTCCTGACCCGGCTGGGCGAGAACTCCCACATGATCGTCACCGGCGACACCAGCCAGACCGACCTGCCCACCGGCCAGGTGTCGGGCCTGGCCGAGGCGGTGCGTCTGCTGGAGGGCGTCGAGGGCGTGGGCGTGAGCCATTTCAAGGCGGAAGACGTGGTGCGCCACGAGATGGTGGGGCGCATCGTCGCCGCTTACGAGAAGCTCGACGCCGCCAAGCTGGAGGCGGCTGCCGCCCGCCTGTCCGGAAGGGCCGGAACCTGAGCATGGCCGCTGCCGCTCCCGCCCCGCATGAGGAGAGCCCCGTCGTCATCGACGTGCTGGTGGAAGCGGACGGCTGGGCGGTGCTGCCCGACGCCGAGGCGATCGCGGTGCGCGCCGTCCGGGCCGCGCTCGCCGCTTGCGGCGACGACGTGCCGGAGCCCTGCGAAGTCTCCGTCACGCTCACCGACGACGCGCGCATTCGCGTGCTGAACCGGGACTGGCGCGGCAAGGACACGCCGACCAACGTCCTGTCCTTCCCTCAACCCGACCTTCCCGACGACGTGGACGCGCCCCAGCCGCTGGGCGACGTGATCGTCGCGCTGGAAACGCTAGCTGCAGAAGCCGCGGCGGAAGGCAAGGCCGCGGAGCACCATCTGGCCCACCTCGTGGTGCACGGCACGCTGCACCTGATGGGCTACGATCACATTGAAGACCACCAAGCAGAGGAAATGGAGGCGCTGGAACGCCGCATCCTCGCAGGGCTCGGGATCGACGATCCCTATGCCCTGCCGCAGGACGGATGACGTTCCCCGGCGAAGAGATGACCATGTCCAATATCGACCAGCCGACCGAGACCAGCTCTTCGGAGCCGCCGAGTTTTCTCGATCGATTGCGTGCCCTCCTCGGCACGTTCCGGCCGCACGGCTCGCTTCGCACCGACCTCGTGGAGGTGCTCGACGCGGCGGAAACACCCGAGGAGGAAGGCGAGTTCACCTCCGCCGAGCGCAAGATGCTGCGCAATATCCTGCACCTGAAGGAAGTCGGCATCGGCGACATCATGGTTCCGCGCGCCGAGATCGTGGCGGTGCGCAGGGACATCTCGCTCGGCGAATTGCTCAAGCAGTTCGTGTCCATCGGCCATTCGCGCCTCGTCGTCTACAACGACACGCTGGATGACCCCGTCGGCATGGTGCACGTCCGCGACCTGATCGCCGTGCTCGTGGGCGACGTGTCGAGCACGCCCGGCGGCAAGCTCGACCTCGGCTCGGTCAATCTCGACCGCTCGCTGGACGAGGCCGGCCTCGTCCGCCGCCTGCTCTATGTGCCACCCTCCATGCCGGCCGTGGACCTGCTCGTGGCCATGCAGGCCGCCCGCACCCATCTCGCGCTCGTCATCGACGAGTATGGCGGAACCGATGGCCTCGTCTCCATCGAGGACGTGGTGGAGGAGATCGTCGGCGAGATCGAGGACGAGCACGACGAGGCCGCCGATACCCTGCTCGTGCGCCAGCCCGACGGCAGCTTCCTCGCCGACGCGCGCACTCCCCTCGAAGCTGCCGTTGAGGTGCTGGGCTCCACCTTCGCCACCGAGGAAGCCCTCGACGAGGTGGACAGTCTGGGCGGCCTTCTGGTGTCGATCGCCTCGCGCGTGCCGAGGCAGGGCGAGACCATCTCCCTGCCGGGCGGCTTCGCGGCGGAGGTCCTGGAGGCGGATCCCCGCCGGGTCAAGAAGCTGCGCATCATTCCCCCGCGGGAGGCCCCGATAGGGGCCGACGATGCGGGCGAGCCCCAAGCCTGACGCCGCACGTGAGCACTTCGGTGGCGATCGCGTCCCTGCGCGGACGGTTCCTCGTGCTCCGTGCCCTCGCGGGATGGCGCCGGCGCTTTCTGGCCTGTGGCGCCGGGGCGCTCGGCGCCCTCGCCATGCCGCCCTTCGGCCTGTGGCCAATACTGGCGGTGAGCTTTCCGGTACTGGTGCTGCTGCTGGACGCGCCCGCGACTTCCTGGCGGGCGCGCCTGACCGCCGCCGCCGGTGCCGGCTGGTGGTTCGGCTTCGGCTATTTCCTCGCCTCGCTGTGGTGGATCGGCGCCGCGCTGCTGGTGGAAGCGGATGTGTTCGGCTGGCTGTTGCCGTTCGCAGTCATCGCCATGCCGGCGGGCCTTGCCCTGTTCACCGCCCTCGGCGCGGTGATCGCACGGCTCTTGTGGTCCCGCGGGGCCATGCGCCTGTTCGCCTTCGCCTTCGGGCTGACGGTGGCGGAATGGCTACGTGGCCACGTGCTCACCGGCTTTCCCTGGAACACGTTCGGCTATGCCTTCTCGGACTCGCTCGTGCTGCTGCAGAGCGCCTCGCTGGTTGGCGCCTACGGCCTGACCTTCTTCGCGCTGCTGCTGCTGGCAACCCCGGTGCTGCTGCTGCGGCCGGGGCGCGGCGGCCCGGCGGGCGTGGCACTGGCCGGCCTGGTGCTGGCCGGGGCGGCGCTGTGGGGCGCCCACCGGCTTGCCGCCACCCCGATACCCGACGTGCCCGGCGTCGCACTGCGCGTGATGCAGCCGAACGTGCCGCAGGACAAGAAGTTCGCCTACGACCGGCGGCGGGAGATCCTCAAGGACTATCTGGAGCTCAGCGCGCGGCCCAGCACGACCTATCCCCGGGGCCTCGCCGACGTGACGGTACTGGTCTGGCCGGAATCCGCCTTTCCCTTCATCTATGAGCGCGAGCCGTGGGCGGCCGAGGACATTGCCGCCGCCCTTCCGCCCAACGTGACCCTCGTGACCGGCGCGGTGCGCTACGATTTTCCGCCCAAAGGGCAGGTGTCGCCGTTCTTCAACGCGATCCGCGTCATCGATGCCGAGGGCCGGGTGCTGCACAACACGGATAAGGTGCACCTCGTGCCCTTCGGCGAGTATCTGCCGTTCCAGGCGACCCTCGAAAGCCTCGGCCTCGAACAACTTACGCGTGTACGAGGTGGTTTCTCATCCGGGGCGACGTTCGCGCCCCTGAGCGTGCCCGGCCTGCCACCGGTCGCCCCGCTGGTATGTTACGAAATTATCTTTCCAGGAAAGGTAGTTCCGGCAGGCCCCCGCCCCGGCCTCATGCTCAATCTTACGAATGACGCATGGTTCGGAACCACGCCCGGACCCTATCAGCACTTCGCCCAGGCGCGGATGCGAGCGGTGGAGGAAGGTCTTCCGCTGGTGCGCGCGGCCAACACCGGCATCTCGGCCATCATCGATCCTCTGGGTCGAATCGTCGCACTCTCTCATCTGGGCGAGGAGGGGCTCGTCGACGGGCCTTTGCCACAATCTCTGGAAACGGTTCCCGCTGCGGGGCGTTTTCCTCAAATCATCCCGGCCATGCTGCTTCTGGCAGCGCTCACGCTTGCTGCAATGCCACTTTCCGGTTGTGTTACACGTTTAGGTTGATCGACGCTCGCACTTTGTATGCCTATGTTCCCGGCGATCAGGGCAGCCTTCGCTTTGCGAAGTATCGAGTAATCTTTTCCGACAGCCGGAGAGACCATGGTCAAGAAGGCGCCGAATCCTATCGACAAACACGTCGGCTCACGCGTGCGCATGCGACGCATGATGGTGAGCATGAGCCAGGAGAAACTAGGCGAGCATCTCGGTATCACGTTCCAGCAGATCCAGAAATACGAAAAAGGAACGAACCGTATCGGCGCCAGCCGGCTGCAGCAGATTTCCATCGTTCTGGGCGTCCCGGTCGCGTTCTTCTTCGAAGGCGCCCCGACCGTCGGTCCGGAGGGTGAGGGATTTTCTGAGGAACAATCCCCAGCCTACGTTTCCGACTTCCTCGCCACCTCGGACGGGCTGACCTTGACGCGCAATTTCATGCGCATTCCCGACCCGAAGGTCCGCCGGCGCATCGTCGATCTCGTGATCGCCATTGCCGGAGAAGCCGAAGGCTGAATCGTTCGGTAAACCGAACGTTTTCGGCCCGACGATCTTGACCGTTCGCAGCCGCGTTGCCACAAGTGCGGAATGCCGCAACGCGGTACGGACGAAAAAAGGGGCCGAGACATGGCGCGTCAGTCCTACCTTTTCACGAGCGAATCCGTCTCCGAAGGCCATCCGGACAAGGTCTGCGACCGTATTTCCGATGAAGTGGTGGACACCTTCTTCCGCACCGCCGAGGTCGAGGGCTGGGATCCGAGCCAGATCCGCGTCGCCTGCGAGACGCTCGCCACCACCAACAAGGTGGTGATCGCCGGCGAGACTCGCGGGCCCTCGTCCATCACCAGGGACCTGCTGTCCCACGCCGCGCGCCTTGCCATCAAGGACATCGGCTACGAGCAGGACGGCTTCCACTGGGAGAAGGCGGACGTGGACGTGCTGCTGCACGCCCAGTCCGCCGACATCGCCCAGGGTGTGGACATCGCGGGCAACAAGGACGAAGGCGCCGGCGACCAGGGCATCATGTTCGGCTACGCCGTCCGCGAGACCCCCGAGCTGATGCCCGCGCCCATCTACTATGCCCACAAGATCCTGAAGACCCTGGCGGAAGCCCGCCATTCCGGCGAGACGCACGCTCTGGGGCCCGACGCCAAGAGTCAGGTCACCGTCCAGTATGAGGGCGGCAAGCCGGTGGGCGTGACCCAGATCGTGCTGTCCACCCAGCATCTCGACGAGCACCTCACCTCCCATGACGTGAAGTCCATCGTCGAGCCCTACATCCGCAAGACACTGCCGGATGGCTGGGTGAGCGACGCCACCGTCTGGCACGTCAACCCCACCGGCAAGTTCGTCATCGGCGGACCGGACGGCGATTGCGGCCTCACTGGCCGCAAGATCATCGTGGACACCTACGGCGGCGCGGCGCCCCACGGCGGCGGCGCCTTCTCCGGCAAGGATCCGACCAAGGTGGATCGCTCGGCCGCCTATGCCGCGCGCTACCTCGCCAAGAACGTGGTGGCGGCGGAACTGGCGGATCGCGCCACCATCCAGCTCGCTTACGCCATCGGCGTGTCCGATCCGCTCGCGGTCTATGTGGACCTGCACGGCACTGGCAAGGTGGACGAGGCCAAGCTCGAGAAGGTGCTGCGCGAGGTCATGAACCTGCGCCCCCGCGGCATCCGCGAGCATCTCGGCCTCACCAAGCCGATTTATGCCCGCACCTCCGCCTACGGCCATTTCGGCCGCGCGCCGGAAGCCGACGGCGGCTTCTCCTGGGAGAAGACCGACCTGGTGGATGCGCTGAAGTCCGCGGTGGCCTGAGGCCTCCTCAAGACCCTCAAGACGGCGGCAGGCCTTTGCGGGCCGGCCGCCGTTCTGCTTTAAGGCGTGCCTTGCGCGCAGTCCGGCCCGTGCGCACGTCCCTCGAACGACCACGCTTGTGCGATGCATGTGATGACGCAAGACGAGCAGCGCCACGGCGCCTTCTACGGCCGTCGTGTTGGCAAGGCGCTGCGTGGTGTCCAGCAGGACGCCATTGCGCGTCTCCTCCCCACCTACCGCCTCGATCTCAAGGACGCCGCGGCACCGCGCGACCTTTTCCCTGGTCCGGTCGCGGGCCTGTGGCTGGAGATCGGCTTCGGTGGCGGCGAGCACCTTCTCGCCCATGCCATCCGCCGGCCCGACATGGGCTTCATCGGCGTCGAGCCGTTCCTGAACGGCATGGCGCGGATGCTGGTGGACCTGGAGGCCAGCGCCCTCTCCAACATCCGCCTGTTCGACCAGGATGCCGCACTGCTGCTCGACCGGCTGCCGGCCGGGTGCCTGGACGGCGCCGACCTGTTCTATCCCGATCCCTGGCCCAAGCGGCGGCACTGGAAACGGCGGTTTGTGCGGCCGGACAATCTCGACCGCCTTGCCCGCGCCATCCGTCCCGGCGGGAGCTTCCGCTTCGCCTCGGACGTGACCGACTATGTGGGCTGGACGCTGGCCGCCGTCAGGGATCACGGGGCCTTCCACTGGACCGCCGAGCGCGCGGACGACTGGCGCCGTCCCTTTCCGCACTGGCCCGGCACGCGCTACGAGGCCAAGGCGGTCGAGGACGGACGCGTTCCCACCTATCTCACCTTTGCGCGCGCTCAGGCCCCCGCCGCGTGAAGCGCGCGCAGCCCTTCGCGGTAGGTGGGAAAGGCGAGGCGCACCCCCAGTTCGTCCTTCAGCCGGGCGTTGGCGACACGCTTGTTGCCGGCCCAGAAGGTGAGCGCCATGGGGCTCATGGTGCGCGCCGCCTCGGCGAAGGGGATGGCGGGCGGCACCGGCACGCCGAGAAGTTCCGCCGCATAGGCGATGGGATCGGCGGGTGAAGCCGGCAGATCGTCGGTCACGTTGACGATGCCGCCGAAGCGCTGGTCCACCACGGCGAGGATGGTGCGCGCGATGTCGTCCACGTGGATGCGGTTGAACACCTGCCCCGGCTTGTCGATGCGCCGCGCCTCCCCCGCCTTCAGCTGCACCAGGGCGTTGCGCCCGGGACCGTAGATGCCGGCGAGACGCAGAACCGCCACCGGCACGCCGCCCGCCCGGCCGAAGGCCAGCCATTCCTCCTCCGCCTTCAGGCGCCGCTCCAGCCGCGGGCTGCCGGCGCGCGGCGGGGTCGTCTCATCCACCCATGCCCCGCCGTGGTCGCCATAGACCCCGAGGGTGGTGAGGTAGACCACCTGCCGCAGCCCCCCCTCCGCCAATACCGTCCGGGCGCAGCGCAACACCGGGTCGCCCCGCTCGTCCGGCGGTGCCGATACCAGCAGCACCTCCGCCGCTTTCAGGGCCGGGGACAGGTCCTGCGAAAGGCTTTCACCATCAAACAGGTGCGGCGCCACGCCCGCCGGCAGGCCGGCGAGGCGCTCCGCCGTCCGGGCCGTCCCGATGACGCGGGGGAAGGCGGCCGGGTGCCGTGCGGCCAGATGGCGGGCGCAATAGCCGAAGCCCAGGGCGGCGAGGCAGGTGGGGGAAGAGCTCATGGTGCGGTGATGCCGCAGCCGGAGGCCGCAGACAAGGGCCGACGGCCCCTCAGCCGGCGCGGCCGGCGAGGGAGAGGGCGCACATATGGCGCACCGCCGCCTCGCAGGCCCGCGTCACGCTCTTGCGGTCATGGGCGGCATCGAGTTGCAGCGGCGCGCCGAAGGTCACCTCCACGTCGAGGGCGCCCTGCCGCAGCACGTCGAGAAGATGCGGGGCAAGCGACATGTCGCCGAACCAGGCGGCGACGGGTCGGTGTCGGCGTCCCATGGGCACGCCCTGGAGCCGCACATAGGCGACGGCGAGGGGCTGCACCACCACCTCCTCGGTGGCCGCGAACGCCTCGCGCACCGCCCCCACGAGGGCGGTGCGGAAGGGCAGGACCCGATTGCCATCGCTGGAGGTGCCTTCGGCGAAGAGCACCACCGGATCGCCCTCGTGCAGGCGGCTGGCGATCTCCCGGTTCACCTCGCCGGTGGCCTGGCGGCGCTGGCGGTCCACGAAGACGGTGCGCTGGAACCGGGCCAGAAGGCCGATGACCGGCCAGCCGGCCACCTCGCTCTTCGCCACGAAGAACAGAGGCGTGAGCGAACCGACGACCGATATGTCCAGCCAGGAGGCGTGATTGGCGAGAAGAAGCAGAGGGCGGCCGGAGGCCGGCGCGCCGCGGACGCTCACCCGCACGCCGATCAGCCGCAGCAGCAGGCGGTGGTAGAGCACCGGAATCCGGCGCCGGGCGGGCAGGCGCAGGCGCAGGGAAAGCCACTGCAGCGGGATGCCGACGATGGTCACCGCCGCCACCAGCACCAGCACCGCGCCCATGCGCAGCCGGTCGAGGAGGCGCGACAGGGCCGGCCGTTCGGGACCAAGATCGTCCACGCCTGCGCCGTCACCGGGGGCGGCCCGGGCGCCGGCACCGCCGGGGGATGTCACGGCTTCTCGTCCTCGTCGAGGGGGACGGCATAGAGTTCGAGCCGATGGCCCCGCAGCTTGAAGCCGAGGCGACGGGCGATGGCCTCCTGGAGGGCTTCGATCTCCTCGGAGCGGAACTCGATGACCCGGCCGGTGCGCAGGTCGATGAGGTGGTCGTGGTGCTCGTCGGGCATCTGCTCGTAGCGGGCCCGGCCGTCGCCGAAATCGTGCCGCTCGATGATGCCGGCGTCCTCCAGCATCTTCACCGTACGGTAGACCGTCGAGATGGAGATGTTGTCGTCGATGGCGACCGCACGGCGGTGGAGTTCCTCCACGTCCGGATGGTCCTGCGCGCCGGACAGCACGCGGGCGATGATGCGCCGCTGTTCCGTCATCCTCATGCCCTTGGCGAGGCAGGCCTCTTCGATGACGCTGATCTTGTCGCTCAAGCGCGACCTCCGAACGACGGCGGGGGGACTGGCTGCCTTATCGCCCTCCCGTCCCTTCCCTGCAAGGGGGCCATCCGTCTCAGAAATCGCGCCTCAGCATGAGCGCGTCGGCGCCGCCCGCATAGTAGCCGCGCCGCCGCCCGGTCTCCCGGTAGCCGAGGGTGCGATAAAGGGCGAGGGCGGCGACGTTGGCTTCCTCCACCTCGAGGAACGAGGTGGTGACGCCCTCGCTGGCGAGCCGGGCGAGGTGGTGGGAGAGCAGCAGCCGGCCGATGCCGCGCCGGCGCCGGTCGGTGACCACCGCCACGGTGAGCACTTCGGCTTCCGGCGGCACCACATGGGAAAGGATGAAGCCGACCGGCGCGCGGCGCCCGCCGCCACACGCGACGTGAGCCCTCACGGCACGCTCCGCCAGAAGGCGCTCGAACTCATCGACGCCCCAGCCACGGGCAAAGGCGCGCGCGTGAATCGCCGCAAGATGCGGGATGTCGTCGGCGCAGGCCTCCCTGAGGCGCGGCGGTCGTGGCGGAAAGAGACGGTCGAGGAGGTGCATCATGGCGGGCACATCAGCGGCGGGCGATGCGCGCCTTGTCCTGGGGCTTGGCATCCGGCGCGCGCAGATAGAGCGGGCGCGGCTCCGCCGCCTCGGGATCCGCGACCGCGCCGAGGCGGGCCACCCAGGCCACATCCGCGGCCGCTGCATCATCCACCGAAAGCGGCTCCTGCTCGGAGGGCGGCCACGCGTCGGCGACGAGCTGGGCTCCCGACCCCACCAGACGCACCGCGCCGATGGCCACCGAGCGCGCCGCCTCGCGCACGCTGGTCACCCGCGCGGCGATGAGGGTGCGGGCGCCGACGCCAAACATCTGCAGATAGACGTGGCCATGCCGCGCGTCGATGGCGCTGACCACGGGCACGGCATCGTCCTGGGCGAGGTAGGGTGCGGCGAGCGCAGCCAAGGTGGTGACCCCCACCACCGGCCGGTTGGCGGTGAGGCCGAAGCCACGGGCGGCGGAGAGCCCCACGCGCAAGCCGGTGAAGCTGCCGGGGCCGATGGTCACGGCGATGCGGGCCAGGTGCTCGAAATCGAGCCCGGCCGCCGCCATTACCTGCTCCACGAGCGGGATCAGCGCTTCCGCGTGACCCCGCTCCATGAGCAGGGAATCACCCGAAACGATCGCATCCGCCTCGGTGTCGAGCACCGCGGCGGAGCAGGCGCCGAGCGCCGTGTCTATGGCAAGAACGTACATGAACGCGGGTGCCCCAATCGCCGCCACGATCAACCGAAACCGGGACGTTGGGAAGCAACCCGACCCGCTCACATTCGAGAAAGGTTAATGGCACCGTTCTCTTATACCGCCTGCACCTCGAGGACCTCGGGAACGAAGTGGCGGAGCAGGTTCTCGATGCCGTTCTTCAGCGTCGCGGTGGAGGAGGGGCAGCCGGAGCAGGACCCCTTCATGTTGAGGAAGACGGTGCCTTCCTTGAAGCCGCGGAAGGTGATGTCGCCACCGTCATTGGCCACGGCCGGGCGCACGCGGGTGTCGAGCAGCTCCTTGATGGTGGCGACGACCTCCGCGTCCTTCTCCTCGAAGAACTCGTCCGCATCCGGGGCATCCGGCTTCACGCCCTCGGACAGGACCGGAGCACCGGACATGAAGTGCTCCATGATGGCGCCGAGAATGGCCGGCTTGATCTGCGGCCATTCGGCCTCCGCCTTGGTGACGGTGACGAAATCGGAGCCCAGGAACACCGCGGAGACGCCGCGCACGTCGAACAGGCGCTGGGCGAGGGGCGACAGGTCCGCGTCCTCGGCCGAGCGCAGATCAAGGGTGCCGTCTCCCAGGACCGAACGGCCAGGCAGGAACTTGAGCGTTGCGGGGTTCGGCGTGGTTTCCGTCTGAATGAACATGGCCCAATCCTCAAAAGAACGGTGCGGAACATGGCCCGCGCATTTGTCTTGAAGATAGGGGCTCCGTCGCCAAACGGAAAGGCCGGCCCCGGTAATGTCCCGAATTGACACGCTGCGCCGGGCGAGCCGGAACGCCGCCTGAACGAAAGGCGGCCGAATCGCTGCCGCCCGGATGTTGCCCGTCTGTTCCGTCCCTCCCGGCAGGGACCGGGCGAAGGGCCTGCGCCGCTGGCCGGCAGCCAGCACCCGCACGGCGCGCGCAATGGGCTGGCGGTGTGCCGATCCGGGACGCCCCGGCCGCGGCACGGAGAACAGCGGCGGAACGAAAAGAGGGCGAATCGGTCGCATCCGCCGGTTGCCCCTTCGTTCCCGGCAGGTTCGTTTTCGGCAGGTCCCGCGTTCCTGGCAGGTCCCGACCGATGCGTCTGCAGCTCCGGATGGCCAGGATCACGGCCGGTGCCCGGCGCGTGGTCCCAAGGCACGCGGACGGTTGCCCGCCCACAGGCGGCACAAAAGCAAATGCCCCGGCGGAGCCGGGGCATGAGGTTGGGCAGATGGACGGGCGGCCGCGGCGGGCCACCGGCGGCCACCCTCAGGTGTTCATGGAATCGAAGAAATCGCCGTTGGTCTTCGTCTGCCGCAGCTTGTCCAGCAGGAACTCGATGGCGTCCACCGTGCCCATGGGATTGAGGATGCGGCGCAGAACATACATCTTCTTGAGCGTGTCCGCGGGAACCAGGAGCTCTTCCTTGCGGGTGCCGGAGCGGGTGATGTCGAGGGCCGGGAACACCCGCTTGTCGGAGACCTTGCGGTCGAGGATGATTTCCGAATTGCCGGTGCCCTTGAACTCCTCGAAGATCACCTCGTCCATGCGCGAGCCGGTGTCGATGAGCGCCGTGGCGATGATGGTCAGCGAGCCGCCTTCCTCGATGTTGCGCGCCGCGCCGAAGAAGCGCTTCGGCCGCTGGAGGGCGTTGGCGTCGACGCCGCCGGTCAGCACCTTGCCGGAGGACGGCACCACCGTGTTGTAGGCGCGGCCGAGGCGGGTGATAGAATCCAGGAGAATCACCACGTCGCGCCCATGCTCCACAAGGCGCTTGGCCTTCTCGATCACCATCTCGGCGACCTGGACATGGCGCGAGGCCGGCTCGTCGAAGGTGGAAGAGACCACCTCGCCCTTCACCGAGCGCTGCATGTCGGTAACCTCTTCCGGCCGCTCGTCGATGAGCAGCACGATGAGGAAGCATTCCGGATGGTTGGCGGTGATGGATTTCGCAATGTTCTGCAGCAGCACCGTCTTGCCGGTGCGCGGCGGCGCGACGATCAGCCCGCGCTGGCCCTTGCCGATGGGCGCGACGATGTCGATGATTCGCGCCGAAAAGTCCTTCTTGCCCTGGGTCTCCTCGTGCTCGAGCTTGAGCCGCTCGTCGGGGTAGAGGGGCGTGAGGTTGTCGAAGTTGATCTTGTGCTTGGTCTTCTCGGGGTCTTCGAAATTGATCGTGTTGACCTTGAGAAGGGCGAAATAGCGCTCGCCTTCCTTCGGCGAGCGGATCTGTCCCTCCACCGTGTCGCCGGTCCGCAGGCCGAAGCGGCGGATCTGCGAGGGAGAGACGTAAATATCGTCGGGACCGGGCAGATAATTGGCTTCCGGCGAGCGCAGGAAGCCGAATCCGTCCTGCAGCACCTCGACCACGCCTTCGCCGATGATTTCGGTTTCCGTGGCTGCCAGCTGCTTGAGAATGGCGAACATGAGCTCCTGCTTGCGCAGGGTGCTGGCGTTTTCCACCTCGTTCTCCTCGGCGAAGGCGAGGAGCTCGACGGGCGTCTTGGACTTAAGGTCTTGAAGTTTCACTTCCCGCATAAGGGAAAGCCTCGATGGGTCTTGAGTATGCCGGTGCGGATCGCTGTGGGATCGCTACCAGGCGGAGGGGAGGGGTACGGGGATCGCAGGTCTTCAGGAGAAGCCGGGGCACGCAGCTGCCGCCTGGCGCTCCCGCCGGACCAATAACGGACCCGAAGTACAGGAAGCGCATTTGCCTGCGTTTAGGAAAGCGACAGGAGGATAGGCACCCCGGCGGTGCTGCGCAAGCCCTCCTTGAGGCGAAGTGAAATCAAAACGGTTTGACCACAACCAGGATGACGATGCCGATCATCAGCACGGTCGGCACCTCGTTGACCATGCGGAAGAAGCGGGCGGGGCGGGTGTTGCGATCCTGTGCGAAGGCGCGCACCCATCGGCTCTGAAAGCCGTGAGCGGCGGAAAGCGCCAGCACCAGCAGCAGCTTGCCGTGGAACCAGCCGGCCACGAACCAGCCGCCGGCAAAAGCGAGATAGAGGCCGGCGAGCCAGGTCGCGATCATCGCCGGATTGGCGATGGCCTTGAGCAGCCGGCGTTCCATGACCTTGAACGTCTCCGACTGCACCGAACCGGCCTCGGCCGCGCAATGATAGACCATCAGCCGCGGCAAATAGAGCAGGGCCGCCATCCAGGAGATCACGGCGATCACGTGCAGCGCTTTGATCCAGCTATATAAATCGTGAGCCATAGCGATCCGCTTCCAAGGTCGGGTCAAAGCGCGCGGCGAACCGCTTCCACCAGCTTTTCCACATGGGCGAGCGGCGTCTCGGGGCGGATGCCGTGCCCCAGATTGAAAATGTGGCGGGCACCGGCGAAGTCGGCGCGGATGCGCGCCACCTCCTCCTCCAGAGCAGAACCACCGGCGATCAGCCGCAGGGGATCCAGGTTGCCCTGGAGCACCAGCCGGTCGGACAGCCGGGCCCGCGCAGCGCCGCGATCCGCCGCCCAGTCGAGGCCGATGGCGGCGATGCCGGTGTCCTTCAGGCGCTCCAGCGCTTCCAGCGTCGCCCCCTTCGGAAAGGCGATGACATGCACGTGGGGGTGCAGCGCCTTCAGTCCCGCGACGATGCGGCGCAGGGGCTCGGCACACCAGCGCTGGAAGGACGCCGGGTCGAGCACGCCGGACCAGGTGTCGAAGATCTGCACCACATCCGCCCCCGCCGCCACCTGGCCGGCGAGGTGGATGATCGACGCCTCCACCAGCCGGTCGATGAGGCTCTGGAACAGGACCGGATCGCGCAAGGCGAGGAGGCGGGCGGGCGCCTGGTCGTCGGTGCCGTGGCCGGCCACCATGTAGGTGGCCACCGTCCACGGCGCGCCGCAGAAGCCGATGAGCGCCACGTCCGCCGGCAGCTGCGCCCGCACCAGCGACAGGGCCTCATAGACGGGGCCTGTCTTCGCCGGGTCGAGCTCCGCCCGCAGCTCGGCGAGGCTTGAGGCGTCGGCGACGGGAGACAGGCGTGGACCCTCGCCGGCCTCGAAGCTCAGGTCCACGCCGAGGGCGTGGGGCACCACCAGGATGTCGGAGAAAATGATGGCGGCGTCGAAACCGTAGCGGCGGATGGGCTGGAGCGTCACCTCGGCGGCGAGCTTCGGCGTGTAGCACAACGTGAGGAAATCGCCGGCCTTTGCCCGGATCTCCCGGTACTCGGGCAGATACCGGCCTGCCTGCCGCATCATCCAGAATGGCGGTGGATCGAGCGGAGTGCCGTCGAGCACGGTGAGGAACGGCGACGGCGTGGTGCGAGAGCGGTTCATCCCGTCCCTTCAATCAAAGAGATATATATTTAAGAGAGGAGTCTTTGTTGTCTTAACGGTTGATTAACCATTCGCCCGGCTCTCGACAACCGATCCACAATTCGACCCGCTGACAAAGGCGCACTTGCCGCAGGTGCGAAGCCGGCGAAAGGCCGGTTAACAAAGGATTAAGGGGGGAGGGTCGAAACGTCGTCCACATGGACGCACAGGGGGGTGCTGGAATCTGTCCCGTGGGGTGTGCATGTGGACGGGATTCGGGGTTATCCAAAGGCCACCCTTGCGCGGCGTTCATGAGCGTGCCTTCTTCAACAGTGTTCCACAGGAGCGGTGGATAACCGTGTCACCTTCGAAGTCGCCCGCCGAAAGCTACTTCCACCTCCATCTCGTCTCCGATGCCACGGGCGAAACCCTCATCAATGTGGGGCGGGCGGCGTGCGCCCAGTACGTGAACGTGTTGCCCATCGAGCACGTCTACCCGCTGGTGCGCTCCATGAAGCAGCTGGAGCGGGTGCTGAACGAGGTCGAGAACAATCCCGGCATCGTGCTTTTCACCCTGGTGGACAACGACATCCGCAGCCGGCTCCGGCAGCGCTGCGAGGAGCTGGGTGTCCCGCATCTGTCGGTGATGGCGCCAGTGGTGCGGCTGTTCCAGTCCTATCTGGGCGGCGAGCCGACCCCGCGCGTGGGCGGCCAGCATTCCCTCGACGCGAGCTATTTCAAGCGCATCGATGCGCTCAATTTCACCGTCATGCACGACGACGGCCATATGACCGAGGACCTGGAGGCGGCGGACGTGGTGCTGCTCGGCGTATCGCGCACCTCCAAAACGCCTACCTCCATCTATCTTGCCAACCGGGGCATCAAGACCGCGAACATCCCGCTGGTCCCCAACGTGCCGCTGCCGCCCAACATCGAGAAGCTGAAGAAGCCGCTTGTGGTCGGCCTGGTGGCGAGCCCGGAGCGGATCGTCGAGATCCGGCAGAACCGCCTGCTCAGCCTCAATGCGGGGGAGGCGGGAAGTTCCTATACGGACCGCGAGGCGGTGAGCGACGAAATCGCCTTTTCGCGGCGCCTGTGCGCGCGCAACGGCTGGCCGCTCATTGATGTGACCCGCCGGTCCATCGAGGAGACGGCGGCCAACATCTATACGCTCTACAGCGAGCGCCGCCGGCGCGAGATTGCCGAAACATGAGGGGGAGGGACGATCGTGTGGCGTGGTGAACAGCCGCTGGTGCTCGCGTCCAAGAGCGCAACGCGGTTGAGCCTTCTCGTGCATGCGGGCGTGCCCGTGGAGACGGTGGCCGCCGATGTGGACGAGCGCGCCCTTCAGGCGGAGGCCGGCGATTTGGACCCCGCCCGCATCGCCCTCCTTCTGGCCCGGGCGAAAGCGCTTTCGGGCGCGACGGCGGCGCCGGGGCGCATGGTGCTGGGCGCGGACCAGACCCTGGCCCTCGGGCCGAAGATCTATCACAAGCCGGCCACCATCGAAGCGGCGCGGATCCAGCTGATGGAGCTCGCCGGCCACACCCATGCTCTGCATTCGGCGGTGGCCGTGGCGTTGGATGGCACGGTGATGTTCGAGACGGTGGTGAGTGCCTTCCTCACCATGCGGCCCTTGTCGGAAGAAGCGCTCAGCAACTACCTCGTGGCGGCGGGCGCGCGGGTGCTCACCTCGGTGGGTGCCTACCAGCTTGAATCGGTGGGCGTGCACCTGTTCACGCGCGTGGATGGCGACCACTTCACCATTCTCGGCCTGCCCCTGCTGCAGCTCCTGCCCTTCTTCCGCGAGCAGGGGCTTCTGCCGTGAGCGTGCGTGTCTGTGTCACCGGCCAGCCGGTCAGCTATTCCCGCTCGCCCCTTCTGCATGGCTACTGGCTTCGGAAATACGGCATCGACGGCGCCTATGGCCGTGAGGAAGTACCACCGTCGGAGGCCGTGGACTTTTATCGCAGCCTCGCCACGCGGGGCTATGTCGGCTGCAACGTGACCGCGCCGAACAAGGAGATCGCCTTCTCGGTCCTCGACGAGGCGGAGGAGAGCGCGGCGACGCTGGGCGCGGCGAACACCCTGTGGCTCGAGGACGGCAGGCTCTGCGGCGCCAGCACCGACGGTTACGGCTTCATCGCCAATCTCGATGCGGGGGCGCTGGGCTGGGACGGGGAGCGCAAGACCGCGCTGGTCCTCGGCGCGGGCGGGGCCTCGCGGGCCATCGTGCATGCGCTGGTGGCACGCGGATTCGAGCGGGTGGCGCTCGCCAATCGCACGCTGGAGCGGGCGGAGGCGATCGCGGCCATGTTTGGCCCGGTTGTGCGTCCCCTGGCCCTTGAGCGCATAGGGGACGTGATGCGGGATGCGGACGTCCTGGTGAACTGCACGTCGCTGGGCATGAAGGGGGCGGCCCCGCTCCTGCTTGACCTGTCGGGGCTGCGGCCCGAGGCGGTGGTGAGCGACATCGTCTACGTGCCGCTGGTGACGCCGCTGCTGAAGATGGCCGCCGGGCAAGGCTTCCGCACCGTGGACGGGCTCGGCATGCTGCTGCATCAGGGCGTGCCCGGCTTCGAGCGCTGGTTCGGCGTGCGGCCGGAGGTCACGCCGGAACTGCGCGCTCTTCTCGTCGCCGACCTGAAGGCCAAGGGCCAGCTGGAGGCCTGAGCAGACATGTGGATCCTCGGCCTCACCGGCTCCATCGGCATGGGGAAATCGGCGACGGCACGCCTGTTCCGCGCCCATGGGGTGCCGGTGCACGATGCCGACGCGTCGGTACACGGGCTCTATCGCGGGGCGGCGGTGGGGCCGGTGGAGGCGGCCTTTCCGGGGGTGGCGCGGGATGGCGCCGTCGACCGGGCGGCGCTTGGCGCCCGGGTGCTCGGCGACGGCGAGGCGATGCGGCGGCTGGAGGCCATCGTGCATCCCCTGGTGCGGGCCGAGGAGGAATCCTTCCTCGCCAGCGCCCGCGCGGCGGGGGCTCGTCTGGTGGTGCTCGACATCCCGCTCCTGTTCGAAACGGGAGGTGCCGGGCGCGCCGATGCGATCGCCGTGGTCAGCGCGCCGAAAGCTGTGCAGCGCGCCCGTGTTCTCGACCGGCCGGGCATGACGGACGACAAATTCGAGGCCATCCTCGCCAAGCAGATGCCCGATGCGGAGAAGCGCCGGCGGGCGCATTTCGTCATCGACACCGGGCGTGGCTACGCTTCGGCCGAGCATCAGGTGGCGGGGATCGTGCGGGCGCTGGCCGGACCGGGCCGGCGGCGGCCGGAGTAAGGATAGGGAATCCATGCGCGAGATCGTGCTCGATACCGAGACGACGGGCCTCGAGGCCTATGGTGGCGACCGGCTCGTGGAGATCGGCTGCGTGGAGATGGTCAACCGCATCCTCACCGGGACGGTGTTCCACGTCTATATCAATCCTGAGCGGGACATGCCGGTGGAGGCGTTCAACGTCCATGGCCTCTCCGCCGAATTCTTGTCGGACAAGAAGAAATTCGAAGAAGTTGCCGATGAATTCCTGAATTTCATCGCCGAAGATACCTTGGTCATCCACAATGCCGCGTTCGACATCGGCTTCCTCAATGCCGAGCTGGAGCGTTCCGGCCGGTCCACCATCGCCCGCGACCGGGTGGTGGACACGCTGGCCCTGGCGCGGCGCAAGCATCCCGGTGGCGGCAACCGCCTCGACGATCTGATGCGGCGCTACGGCATCGACAGCTCCCGCCGGGTGAAGCACGGCGCGCTGCTCGATGCGGAGCTGTTGGCGGAAGTCTATGGCGAGCTGCTCGGCGGCAAGCAGGCGAGTCTCATCGGCCTGACCGAGGAGGCGAGCGAAGCCCCGCGCCTGGTGGTGGAGGCGCGCGCCGCCCATGTTCGGCCCGAGCCGCTCGCCCCCCGCCTCACCGATGCGGAGGCGCAGGCGCATGCGGTGTTCGTGGCGAGCTTGGGAGAGAAGGCCGTCTGGCTGAAATATGCGGATGCGCCGCCGGTGGAGAAGACCGGAAGCTGACACGGCGTCGGAGCAGCTTCCGGTCGATTTACAACCACAGATCAATCAAAGGTTGATCGAATAGGAAGGCCGCAGGCGGAGAAACGCCCGCCTCTCCGATCCATTCCTCATCCTCTACCGCGAGCCTGTCCCTGGCTTCCGGATGCGATTTTAGAGGGTGTCGCCCCAGCCTGGCGGATTTAAAGAGGTCTCAGGCCAGCATTTCCGCCACGGCCTTCGGAAGGCGCCCCGGATCGGTCACCGGGAGCGAGCAGCGTTCGCCGATGCAGACGAAAGCCGCACCCTCTGCCGGCGCCGACGCGATCCGCGCCGCCATGACGCTGCCGGCGAGAGCGGAAGAGCCCTCATCCGCGCGGACAAGGACCCTGAGTGGGAACGGCACCTCAAGCGCGGCGGTTGCAAGCGCCCCGCTCCTCGCCCCCACGACGACGATCTGCGCGAGGTTGAGGCGGGTGTCGATGGCGTTCAGCGCAGCTCCGTGCGCGAGCGCATTCTTCGCTGCCGGCCCCGACAGCCCGGAGAGGATCCGGTCGGCCCGGGCCCGCAGGGCATCGTTGCCGGTGAGGGCCGAGAGGCGGACCAGGGCCTCCGCCGCGACCGCGCTGGAGTTGGGAACCGCCTCGTCATGGGTGATGCGGGGGCGCACGACGAGGCTGTCGGCATCATCCGCGGTGAGGAAATAGGTGCCCGTCGCCGGGTCGAGATGGTGCGCCTCCAGCGCCTCCAGGAAGCCGGCGGCCCGCTCCAGGCCCTCCCCTGCCCCCGTTGCCTCGTGCAGGGCGAGGCCGGCGCGCGCCATGGCGGCGAGGTCCGAGGCAAGGCCGGGAGCCACCAGCTTGTCGCCGCACCAGGAATGGGCGAGGCGCCCGCCCGTGATCATCCGAGCGCACACGGTGTCGAACGCCCGCTGCGCCAGCGCGACCCAGGCGGCCTCGCCGAGGAAGGCGCCGGTCCGGGCCAAAGCGGCGATCATCAGGCCGTTCCAGTCGGCCAGTACCTTGTCGTCGCGGCCGGGGCGCACGCGGTGCTCCCGCGCGGCCAGCAGCTTTTCCCGCAGCGGCTCAAGGCGCGCTTCGGCCTCGGCGCTAACGAAGCCGGCGTCGGTGCGGTTGAGGATGTTGCCCGCCTCCCAATTGCCGGCGGGGGTCACGTCGTAGAAGCGGTTGAAGAAGGCCGCATCCTCGGCGCCGAGGACGGCCTCGATCTCTCGCGCGGTCCACACATAGAAGCGGCCCTCATGACCCTCGCTGTCCGCATCGAGGCTGGCGGCGAAGGCGCCTTCGGGCGTCAGCATCTCCCGCTCGAGCCAGCCGACGATCTCCCGCGCCCGGCGCAGGAACAGCCCGTCACCGGTGTCACGATGGGCCAAGGCCAGCAGATCGAGGAGCTGGGCATTGTCGTAGAGCATTTTCTCGAAATGCGGGACGAACCAGATCTCGTCCACAGAATAGCGGGCGAAACCGCCGCCGAGATGATCGTAGATGCCGCCCTCGCTCATGCGGTTGAGGGTGAGGGCGACCATGGCCTTCAGCTTGTCGTCCCGGCGCCGGGTGCCGACCCGCCAGAGCAGCTCCATGAGGCCGGACTGGGGAAACTTCGGCGCGCCCTTCAGCCCGCCATGCACCGGATCGAAAAGCTCCGCGGTGCGCGCCGCCGCCCCGTCGAGGTCCTCCTGCCCGATGGCGACGCCGGCCACGGGCTCGGCCGCCTTCTTGAGGCGGGTCAGGATGGTATTGGCGTTCTTCTCCACCTTGTCGGGGTTCTCGGTGAAGACCGTGGAGACCTGCTGCAGCACCTCGCTGAATGCCGGCCGGCCATAGCTCGTCACCGGCGGGAAATAGGTGCCGCCCCAGAAGGGCCGGCCCTGCGGATCCAGGAACATGGTGAGCGGCCAGCCGCCGCTCTGGCCCAGCTGCTGGAGCGCGGCCATGTAGATCTGGTCCACGTCCGGCCGCTCCTCGCGGTCCACCTTGATATTCACGAACAGGGCGTTCATCAGCCCCGCCACCTGCGGATCCTCGAAGCTCTCGTGCGCCATCACGTGGCACCAGTGGCAGGCGGCATAGCCGACGGAGAGCAATATGGGCTTGCCCGTGGCCCTGGCTTCGGCGAAGGCGTCCGGGCCGAAGGCCCACCAGTGGACCGGATTGTCCTTGTGCTGGAGAAGGTAGGGGCTCGTCTCCCGCGACAGGCGGTTTTCGCTCATGGCTCAAAATCCCTCGGGCATTCCCGGCTTTGATGGCAATCGGGTTCGCGACTAAAGGTTCAATCAAGAGACGGCACATGGTCCGCCATCGGGCCGCCCCGTGCAAATCTGCAGCCAATGAGGTGCGTGCGATGTCCGACACCATCTTCGCCCTGTCCTCGGGACGCCCGCCGGCGGGTGTCGCGGTGGTGCGTATTTCCGGTCCGCGGGCACAGGCGGCGGGTCTTGCACTCGCCGGCGTCCTGCCGCCGCCGCGGCTCGCCCGCTACGGCGCCCTGATGGATCCGGCGAGCGGGGAGGTGCTGGACCGCGGGCTGCTGCTGTTCTTTCCCGGCCCGGCCAGCGCCACCGGGGAGGACGTGGTGGAGCTGCATCTGCATGGCGGCCGGGCCGTGGTGACGGCGGTTCTGCGTGCGCTGTCCGGCCTGCCGGGCCTGAAGCCGGCGGAGGCCGGGGCGTTCACCCGCCGCGCCCACGCCCATGGCAAGCTCGACCTCGCCGAGGTGGAGGGCCTTGCGGATCTGGTGGCGGCGGAGAGCGAGGCGCAGCGGCGCCAGGCCCTCGCGATCGCGTCCGGCGCGCTCTCCCGGCGGGTGGAAGGGTGGCGCGAGGGGCTGATCGGAGCACTGGCGTTGCTGGAAGCCACCATCGATTTTTCCGACGAGGGCGACGTGCCGGGGGACCTGGCCGCCCAGGCGGCCGGGGTGATCGGCGGCCTTCGGTCGGATCTCCTGTCCGCCCTTGCCGATGCGGCGCGGGGCGAGCGGGTGCGCGACGGCCTCGTGGTGGCCATCGCCGGCCCGCCGAATGCCGGCAAGTCCACGCTGCTGAACCGCCTCGCCGGGCGGGAGGCAGCCATCGTCTCCCCCCTCCCCGGCACCACGCGGGATGTGCTGGAGGTGCATCTGGAACTGGCCGGACAGGCGGTGACCCTGCTCGACACCGCCGGCCTGCGGGAGACAACGGACATGGTGGAAGCGGAAGGGGTCCGGCGGGCGCGGGCGCGGGCGGAAGGGGCGGACCTCGTGCTTTGGCTGTCGGAGGACGCGGCACCCCCGCCCGCGGTCTTTTCCAATGCCATCAAGGTGCGCACCAAGACCGACCAGGGTGGCGCATGTCCGGCGGACTGGCTCGGCATCTCCGCCGCCACGGGGGCGGGGATCGAGGGGCTGGTTTCGCACCTGGAGCGACGTGCGGGCGAGATCGGCGGCGGCGAGCCCGCTCTGGTGACGCGGGAGCGCCAGCGGCTCGCCCTGGAGTCTGCGACGGCGCATCTGGAGCGGGCGCTGGGGGATTTCGGCGGGCGCGAGGAATTGCGCGCAGAAGAAGTGCGCCTGGCGGTGCGGTCGCTCGACCAGACGATCGGCCGGGTGGACGTGGACCAGGTGCTCGATGCGGTGTTCAGCACCTTCTGCATCGGTAAATAGGCGCGTGCGCGCCGGGCGCTCCCTCCAAAACTGTTTCACGTGAAACATCGTGCGCCTTGCGGCCTTGACGGCGCCGGAAAGTGGGCGTTTCCAGAAGGGGCGGCACGGGGCCGCGCCTTCTGCCCTGGATGATGATGACCGACACTTTTTCCCGCGCCGCATTCGACGTGATCGTCGTTGGCGGCGGCCATGCCGGGTGTGAGGCGGCGGCTGCGGCGGCGCGCATCGGCGCGCGTGCGGCCCTCGTCACCCATTCCCGCGCCACCATCGGCGCCATGTCGTGCAATCCCGCCATCGGCGGGCTCGGCAAGGGTCATCTGGTGCGCGAGATCGATGCGCTGGACGGGCTCATGGGGCGGGTGGCCGACCAGGGCGGCATCCAGTTTCGCGTGCTCAACCGCCGCAAGGGCCCGGCCGTGCGGGGGCCTCGGGCCCAGGCCGACCGCAAGCTCTACGCCCGCGCCATGCAGGAGGCCCTCGCCGACCAGCCGGGACTGACGCTGGTGGAGGGCGAGGCGGAGGACCTCCTCGCCGACGGCAGCCGTATCTCCGGCATCCGGCTGGCGGACGGGCGCACGCTGACCTGCGGCGCGGTGGTGCTCACCACCGGCACATTCCTCAATGGCCTGATCCACATGGGCGAGGTGAGCTGTCCCGCCGGGCGCATGGGCGAGAAGCCGGCGCTCGGCCTCTCCCCTGCCCTTGCCCGGCTGGGCTTCGCCCTCGGCCGGCTCAAGACCGGAACGCCGGCGCGTCTCGACGGTCGCACCATCGACTGGGCGAGCCTGGAGATGCAGGCCGGCGACAATCCGCCGGAAGCCTTCTCGGCGCTGACCACCCATTTGCCCAACCCGCAGGTGGAATGCGGCATCACCCGCACCACGGGCGCGACGCACGACCTCATCCGCGCCAACCTTTCCCGCTCGGCCATGTATTCCGGCCGCATCGAGAGCACCGGGCCGCGCTACTGTCCATCCATCGAGGACAAGATCGTCCGCTTCGGCGACCGTGACGGCCACCAGATCTTCCTGGAGCCGGAGGGGCTGGACGATCCCACCGTCTATCCCAACGGCCTGTCCACCTCCCTGCCCGAGGAGGTGCAGACCGCCTTCCTGCGAACCATTCCGGGGCTGGAGAAGGTGGCGGTGCTGCGGCCCGGCTACGCCATCGAGTACGACCATGTGGACCCGCGCGAGCTGGCCCCGACGCTGGAGGCGAAGCGGGTGAAGGGGCTTTTCCTCGCCGGCCAGATCAACGGCACCACCGGCTATGAGGAGGCGGCGGCGCAGGGCCTCCTCGCCGGGCTCAATGCGGCCCGCAGGGCGGACGGGGTGGAGGGCATCGTCTTCGACCGGGCGCAGGCCTATCTCGGCGTGATGGTGGACGACCTCGTCACCCGCGGGGTGAGCGAGCCCTATCGCATGTTCACCTCGCGCGCCGAATACCGCCTGACGCTGCGTGCCGACAATGCCGACCAGCGCCTCACCGCGCACGGAGAGGCGCTGGGCCTGGTGGGGCGGCAGCGCTCCGCCCATTTCGCCCGTCGGGCCGGGCTGCTGGAGGAGGCGCGGACGCTCGCGCGCCGGCTCAGCCTCACCCCCACCGAAGGGGCGCGGCACGGCCTTTCGCTGAACCTTGATGGCCAGCGTCGCAGCGCCTTCGACCTTCTCGCCTATCCCGACATCGACATGGCCCGGCTCTGCGCCATCTGGCCGGAGCTGTCGGCTTTGCCGGCGGACGTGGCGGACCAGGTGGAGATCGATGCCAAGTATGCGGTCTATCTGGAGCGGCAGGCGGCCGACATCCACATGCTGCGGCGGGACGAGCAGCTCGCCCTGTCGGAGGATCTTGCCTATGCCGACCTGCCGGGGCTTTCCAACGAGCTGAAGCAGAAGCTCGCCCGGGTGCGTCCGCGCACGGTGGGACAGGCGGGGCGCATGGAGGGCATGACGCCCGCCGCCCTCGCCCTCATCGCCACCCACGCGCGGCGGGCGGGTTTGGCGCGGTGAGGCGGGGTATCCGGACGGCCGGCTTGTGGAAGACGGGGATGGCGCGCGTCGTCGCAATGTGGGGCCGGGCATGAAGGGGCAGCGGGAGACGGGAACCGAGCCGGGCCGCGCCGACGCGGAGCGGGCCGTTTCACGTGAAACATTCCGGCGGCTCGACGCCATCGCGCAGCTTCTGGTGAAGTGGCAGAAGACCATCAATCTGGTGGCTCCCGCCACCCTGCCGGAGCTGTGGCGCCGGCATGTGGGGGATTCTTTACAATTGGTTCACCACGTTTCGAAAAATCCCCTGCGCTGGGTGGATCTCGGCTCGGGCGGCGGATTCCCGGGCCTGGTGGTGGCGGCGGTGCTGGCGGAGCGCGGCGGCAGCGCGGTGCATCTGGTGGAGAGCGACACCCGCAAGGCCGCCTTCCTGCGGGAAGCGGCGCGGGTCGCGGACTTGCCGGTCACCGTCCACGCGGTGCGCATCGAGCAGGTGGCGCAGCAGCTCGCCCCGGGCACGCATGTGGTCTCGGCCCGGGCGCTCGCGCCACTGCCGAAGCTGCTGGAACTGGCCGCGCCTTTCCTCGAAGCAGGCGCCATCGGCGTGTTTCCGAAGGGCCGCGACGCCGAGCAAGAATTGACCGACGCCCGCAAAGGCTGGACACTCGACTTTAACCTTCGCGCCAGCGCGAGCGATCCCCACGGGAAGATCCTCCTGGTGCGGGGCGCGCGGCGCGGGAGCGAAGCTTCCGAATCACTTTTCGGCGCGGGGGGCCTCCAGAAGGAGCCGCGCGCCAGCGGCGAACCGCCCGCAGTCGACGCGTCGAGGACCAAGGCGCCATGACCGAAACTCGCGATCCTTCCCAAACGCACCCCGCCTCCCCTGCCGGCGGCATTCCCGGCAGCCCCCGGGTGCTCGCGCTGGCCAACCAGAAGGGCGGCGTCGGCAAGACCACCACGGCCATCAATCTCGGCACGGCGCTGGCCGCCATCGGCGAGACGGTGCTGGTGGTGGACCTCGACCCGCAGGGCAATGCCTCCACCGGCCTCGGCATCGACCGGCGCGCCCGCCGCCTCTCCACCTACGACGTGCTCATCGGCGAGGCCAGCATGCGCGAGACGGTGATGGAGACCGGCGTGCCGCAGCTTTATGTGGCGCCGTCCACCCTCGATCTGTCGGGCCTGGAGCTGGAGATCGCCGCCGAGCGCGACCGCGCCTTCCGGCTGCGCAATGCGCTCAAGGCCCTCGCCGAGGATCCCGAGGGGCCGCGCTTCACCTATGTGCTGGTGGACTGCCCCCCGTCCCTCTCGCTGCTCACGGTGAATGCCATGGCGGCGGCGGATGCCATCGTGGTGCCGCTGCAGTGCGAGTTCTTCGCCCTCGAAGGCCTGTCCCAGCTCTTGAAGACGGTGGAGCAGGTGCGCACCGGGCTCAATCCGGGCCTGACCATCCACGGCATCGTGCTGACCATGTATGACGGGCGCAACAACCTGTCCGAGCAAGTGGTGCAGGATGTGCGGCAGTTCATGGGCGACAAGGTCTACGAGACCGTGATCCCGCGCAATGTGCGGGTGTCCGAGGCGCCGTCCTACGGCAAGCCGGTGCTGCTCTACGACCTCAAGTGCGTGGGCTCGCAGGCCTATCTGCGGCTTGCATCAGAGGTGATCCAGCGCGAGCGCGCGGCGCGGGCGGTGGCTGCCGCCTGAGGTGTGGGAGCCGGACGCCCGGGGATGAGGCGTGCAACGCGCACGCGTCTCAGGGTTGAAGTCTGCTCTCGTGGGGAGTGGGAGCGCGGGCCGCCCTTCGGGCCGGCCGCGCGCCGGGCAAGCGGAAGAAGAAGACCATGGCGGACGAACAGCGCTCCTCCCGGCTCGGCCGGGGACTTGCGGCGCTCATCGGGGAGATGGGGGAGCCCCAGGCGCCGGCGACGGGCCGCGCCCCGGCCGGCCGCGGCGGCCCGCGCCGGGTGCCCATCGAGCACGTCAGGCCCAATCCGCGCAATCCGCGCCGGGCCTTCCTGGAGGAGGGCCTGGAGGATCTCACCGCCTCGATCCGGGAGAAGGGCATCATCCAGCCCATCGTGGTGCGGCCGCTCAAGGGATCCGACAGCTTCGAGATCGTCGCTGGCGAGCGGCGCTGGCGCGCGGCCCAGCGCGCCGCGCTGCACGAGGTGCCGGTGGTGGTGCTGGAACTCACCGATCGCGAGGCGCTCGAGATCGCCATCATCGAAAACGTCCAGCGCGCCGACCTGAACGCGGTGGAAGAAGCGCAGGGCTATGAGGCCCTGATGGAGGAGTTCAAGTACAGCCAGAACGATCTCGCCAAGGTCATCGGCAAGAGCCGCAGCCATATCGCTAATACCCTGCGCCTGCTGAAGCTGCCGGCGAGCGTGATGGGGTATCTGGCGGACGGGCGGCTCACCGCCGGCCATGCCCGCGCGCTGCTGGCCTGCGCCGATCCCGAGCGCATGGCCCGGGACGTGGTGGAGAAGGGCCTGACCGTCCGCGACGTGGAGGCGCTGTCGAAGACGCGCGCGGCGCTTGTCGCCCCGCCGGCGGCCACGGGTGGCGGCGCGGCCGGCAAGGGGAAGGCCGCACCCGAGCGCAAGAGCGCGGATGTTCGGGCGCTGGAGAAGCGTCTGTCGGATGCTCTGGGGCTTACTGTGAGCGTCGAGGGGGCGGGCGAAGCCGGCGAACTGAAGATCCGCTATGCGAGTCTTGAGCAACTGGACGAGATCTGTCGCCGTCTTGGCCTGGATTGATGGCAACGGCCCTGCTCTTTTGACCGATGCTGAGAAGCTTCGCCGGGAGCCACGCAAAATAAAAGCCCGGCGCGATGGCCGGGCGGGGTTTTGAAACGCTCTCCTGAAAGGCCCTGGAGTGCTTGCGTCGCTTCACGGAAACGGAAAAACACTCCAAGTCTTTCGGGGTCGCTTTTTCGTCTCGTAACCGGGAAGCGCCCGGCTTGAGAGACCTCAGGGCCGGATCCGATCAGGCTGCAATGCAATCTGGCCGGTCCGGCGCCCGAGTGGATCAGGCCGCAGCCTTGCGGCGGGTGGGCTTCTTGGCCGGGGCGGGAGCCGCCTTCTTGCGGGTCTGGCCGAGGCCCATGTTCTTGGCGAGCTCGGAGCGGGCGGCGGCATAGGCCGGGGCCACCATGGGATAGTCCTTGGGCAGGCCCCACTTCTCGCGATAGGCGTCGGGGGTCATGCCGTAGCTGGTGCGCAGATGGCGCTTCAGCGACTTGAACTTCTTCCCGTCCTCCAGGCAGATGATGTATTCCGGCGTCACCGACTTCTTCAGAGGAACCGCAGGCTTCTGCTCTTCCACCGGCGCGGCGGCCGGCGTGCCGAGCTGGCCGAGGGCGCGATAGACCGACTCGATGAGGGCGGGAAGCTCGGTCGCGGCCACGCTGTTGTTGCTGACATAGGCCGCAACGATTTCTGTCGTGAAGTCGATGTGGCCCGTCGACGGAGAATTGGAAGCGGAGTCGCTCACGGGAGGTCCTTTCTGCTTGGTCGTTGCAATGGTCGGAGCCGGAGCATCGCCGCCGACCGATGCCTAGTCGGCATCTGAGCTTTCACAAATAGTGTATAGCACCAGCCGGAAGAAATACAATCCGTGTTGCGAAAACTCTTGAAGATCCAGAAATAGTGCGGATTTGTGGGCTCTGATCCGGGGCTGTGAGAGTGCGGGCGCGCGTCATCTTGATCATTCCGAAGACGGCGAATCGCGGTCCGGACAGTTGAAATCATCGGTAGGGTGAGCTGTTCCCCCGGTGCGGCGCAGGACGCGACCGGCTCCAGCCCTGTCGGCGGGTCCGCGCGGCCTGCGAAGATCGGGACTTTTTCTGTGCCTCTGCAGGAAAGTACAGCTGAGAAGTCGCGCAACTGAAGGTCGCATGTCGTGTTCTTGCGCATGGCCCACTCTGGGCACGTCCTGTGCGGCGCGGAGCAGGATGATCTCTATTTTTCCGGGGTCGACGCAAAGTCCAGACGCGTGTTCACGTAGCGGTATATGGCTGCGCCTCGCCGTTTCCCCCGCATTGGCTGGCTCAGGCGAGACCCGCCAAAGCAAAGGAGGGTGCGCTGGTCCGGTTCAACCGGATATGCCGGCGAAGGAACGGGTCGGCGGCGCGTCGAAAACAAGCCCGGCTCCTGTCAACCGGATCACAATTATGAGCGTTTTCGCGCGCTCGACGTCGCTAGCCGCAGGAAGGAAACATACCGCGGCAGGCGGGCGGAGCATCTTCGCGATTCAACGGAGCCGGAAAATGCTCTAGAGAACCTTCGACCATCGAGCTCATGGGTGAGCGCGGCGGTCGACCACCGGTTTTTCCCCGGGGAACGCCCGGCATCCGGTCGATCGGGCCTGAAGGAGTTCCCGCGCACATGCCCCGTGCCGTCGCCGGTCCAGAGATCGAGCGCCTGATCCAGCTCATCGCGCGGCTGCCCGGCCTTGGGCCGCGTTCTGCCCGCCGGGTGGCGCTGCACCTCATCAAGAAGCGGGAAGCGCTGATGGCGCCGCTGGCGGCCGCGCTCGCCGATGCGCTGGGCAAGATCGTGGAATGCCGCCGCTGCGGCAATGTGGATGTCTGCGACCCCTGCACCATCTGCGGCGATCCGCAGCGGGAATCCAGTACACTGGTGGTGGTCGCCGACGTGGGGGATCTGTGGGCGCTCGAGCGGGCGGGTGTGCTGAATGCGCGCTATCACGTGCTCGGCGGCGTGCTCTCGCCGCTCGACGGGGTCGGGCCCGACGACCTCAACCTGCCGAAACTGGTGGCGCGGGTGCATGAGGACAAGGTGGCGGAGGTCATCCTCGCCCTCGGCGCCACCGTGGACGGCCAGACCACGGCGCACTACATCACCGATCTTCTGCGCGAGGTCCCGGTGCGCATCACGCGCCTCGCCCAAGGCGTGCCGGTGGGCGGCGAGCTGGATTATCTGGACGAAGGAACGCTGTCGGCGGCCATTCGCGCGCGCACGCAAATGTGATCGCGCCGCCGCCCGGCAGCGGCGAGACGTGCCCGCTTACTGCAGCATGCGCTCGAAGTTGATGACGAAGAGCTTGGGATCCGGCCGCTTGTTGACCTGGGCGTTGGTGAGCGTGACCTGGGTGTCGTAGCCCTGCGGATCGGTGACGATCCACTGTTTCAGCGCCGAAGTCTTGGTGTCGAACAGGATGATCAGGCGGTAGGTCCCGATCATGGGCACCTGCTCCTGCATCACCACGCTGACGAAGTTGTCGTCTTGGAATACGCCGGTCACGTGCGGGTCGGTGGCCAGGTCGATCTGCTCGGCGAGCAGGAAGCGCAGCGGCGTCTGCGAGAGCGGCGTGATGTCCTGGGTGTTGAGCTTGCGATCCCGCACCGCCACCGATTGCCCGTTGGAGATCAGTTCCACCGGGCTCGGCGGATCGTATTCGAAGCGCACCCGCCCCGGCTTCTGCATGTAGAAGTCGCCGGTGCGGCGAGAGCCGTCGGGGTCGATCTGGGTGAAGTTGCCGCTCAGGGCCTGCACCGAATTGTAGTAGTTGGTCACCCGGTCGATGGTCGAGCGGGCGGCGCGGCCGTCGGGCGCGGCCGAACCGGGCTTCGCCTGGCCGGTCGGCTTGGCTTGGGCGAGGGTGATGCCGTCGGCGGACCCGGCTCCGGCTGCCTGGGCCGGGCGGTGCGGCGGCAGCGGAGCGGTGAAGGGCGCGGCGGGCGTCGCCGGCTTCTGGGCCTGCCCCTGCGGGCGCATCAGGTCGCCGGGGGGCTGGAGCGCCTGGCCGTGCGCGACGGTGCCCGGAAGGAGCGCCAGCGCCAGCGCGAGGCCGAACCCGCCGATCCCGGCCGCGCGGCGCAATCCCCAGCCCCGCTGCGGCATCGGCGCGATGCCGCGAAGACGGAGGGCGGGGAAGAGGTGGCGGCTCGGCATCATGGGGTTCTCTGGGGCGAGGCGTTCGAGGCGGGCGGGAGGGCTCTCCTAGCGCCAGCCTATGGCGATCCTGTGGCCCGGCCGCGCGTCTTGCAAGGGCCGCGCGGCGGGCGGGGTTATTCGGCGGCTTCTTCCGGCATCAGGATTTCCCGCTTGCCGGCATGGTTGGGGGAGCCGACGAGGCCCTCCTTTTCCATGCGCTCCACCAGTGAGGCGGCCCGGTTGTAGCCGATCTGCAGCCGGCGCTGGATGTAGGAGGTGGAACACTTGCGGTCGCGCACGACCACCGCCACCGCCTGGGAATAAAGGTCCTGCCCCTCCTCGCCGAAGCCGCCCTTGTCGAACACGGCGCCGTCGCCGTCCTCGCCTTCGGCGTCGTCCTCGGCGGTGACCGCCTCCACATACGAGGGAGCGCCCTGGGCCTTGAGGTGCCTCACCACGCTCTCCACCTCCTCGTCGGAGACGAAGGGCCCGTGCACGCGCGAGATGCGCCCGCCGCCGGCCATGTAGAGCATGTCGCCCTGGCCGAGCAGCTGCTCGGCCCCCATTTCGCCGAGGATGGTGCGGCTGTCGATCTTGGAGGTGACCTGGAAGGAGATCCGGGTGGGGAAATTGGCCTTGATGGTGCCGGTGATCACGTCCACGGACGGGCGCTGGGTGGCCATCACCAGGTGGATGCCGGCGGCCCGCGCCATCTGGGCGAGGCGCTGGATGGCGCCCTCGATGTCCTTGCCGGCCACCAGCATCAGATCGGCCATCTCGTCGACGATGACCACGATGTAGGGCAGAGGCTCGAGGTTCATCTCCTCGCGCTCGTAGATGGCTTCGCCCGTGTCGTGGTCGAAGCCGGTCTGCACGGTGCGGGCGAGGGCCTCGCCGCGCTCCACCGAATCCTTCACCCGGGCATTGAAGCCATCGATGTTGCGCACCCCGAGCTTCGACATCTTCTTGTAGCGGTCCTCCATCTCCTTCACCGCCCACTTGAGCGCCACCACCGCCTTCTTCGGATCGGTGACCACGGGGGCGAGGAGATGCGGGATGCCGTCATAGACGGAGAGCTCCAGCATCTTGGGGTCGACCATGATCAGCCGGCACTGCTCCGGCTTCAGCCGGTAGAGCAGGGACAGGATCATGGTGTTGATGGCCACCGACTTGCCGGAGCCGGTGGTGCCGGCCACCAGCAGGTGCGGCATGCGGGCGAGGTCGACGATGACCGGATCGCCGTCGATGGTCTTGCCCAGGGCGATGGCGAGCTTGTGGCCGGAATCGCCGAAGTCCTTGGTGGCGATCAGCTCGCGCAGCAGCACCTTGTCGCGCTTGGAATTGGGCAGCTCGATGCCGATGGCGTTGCGGCCGGGCACCACGGCGACGCGGGCCGACACGGCGCTCATGGAGCGGGCGATGTCGTCGGCGAGGCCGATGACGCGGGACGACTTGATGCCGGGCGCCGGCTCCAGCTCATAGAGCGTGACCACCGGGCCGGGGCGCACCTGGCCAATGTCGCCGCGCACGCCGAAATCCTCGAGGGTGGTTTCGAGCTGCCGCGCGGTTTCCGCCAGCGCCTCCGGGCTCATGGCGGGGGCCTTGCTCGCCGCCGCAGGGGTGAGAAGGTCGAGGGACGGATGCTGGTAGCCGGCGCGCCGGCCGCTGCGCTTGCCGGAGGCGCGCTCGCGCCCCGGGGCGGTGCGTTCGGCCGGCGCCGCGACCGGCGCGTCGTCGGACGGGGAGGCGGGGGCGCCGCCGCCCATGCGCGGTTCCACCCGGCCTTCGCTGGCCCGGACCCGCGCCGCGGCGACGGCGGCGGCGTCGGCCGCGCCGCGCCGCGGCAACGGCTTGCGGCCCAGAAGCCCGGCTCCGGCGAGGCGCGCCTTCCATGACAGGAAGGTGTGGGTGAGGGCACCGAGGGAGATGGCGGTGCCGTCGTCGTCCTCGTCGTCGCCGCCGATCTCGCCGGGGAGTTCATCGGCGGTGGCGGCCCGGAGCGGCGTGCGGCGGCCGCCGCTGACCGCGAAGTACAGCCCCGCGGCGCCGATCAGCAGCCCGGCCGTGCCGGCGACGATGTTGTCGAGGGCGCCCACGGCAGACCCCGGATCACCCCCATGGCGCGGGGAAACAGGTCGCCCAGCGCCCCGCCGAGCCCGGTGAGGCCGGGCCAGCTCTGGGGTTGCGGCAGCGCGCTCAGGAACGCGGTGGTGCCGAGCACGCCGAGGATCCAGAAGGTGACGCGCATGCGCTCGTGGGTGAAGGGCCGGTGGGTCACCAGCCGCCAGCCGCAATAGAGCGGCGGCAGCAGCACCGCGAGGGACGCGAGGCCGAACAGCTGGACCAGCAGGTCAGCCACCACCGCGCCGGGAGCGCCAAGGAGGTTCGCGACCGGCGCGTGGGTGGCGTTGGACAGGCTCGGATCGGTCACCCGCCAGCTGCCGAGGGCCAGGAAGCTGGTGAGGACGGCGAGGATCAGCAGCGCCCCGACGATCTCGCGCCCGCGTCGCCGCACGGCGAGCCGCAGGCCCTCGGGAATGAGATCGAACCGCGGGGCGGGGGCGATGGTGCGGGTGTTGAGCACGGCATCGGCAGAGGGTCGGCGGCGCGCCATCGGCATCGGCTCGGCTCTCCTTCACGCGAGGGCGGCGACGAGGCGCTTCAGCACCTCCTCGCAGGTGGGAAGGTCCTGGACCAGGGCGACGCGCAGGAAATCCGCGCACGGATTGGCGCCGGACAGGTCGCGCCGGGCGAGGTAGCCGCCCGGCACGGTGCGCAGGCCTTGCTCGCGCCACAGCTTCACCGCCGCCGCCTCGCCCCCGGAGAGGTTGCCATCGGCGAGGTGCGAGACGTCGAGCCACAGGAAGAAGCCGCCGCCCGGCCGCTCATAGCCGAAGCGGCCCGCGAGCATGCGGTCGGCGAGGTCGAACTTGGCCTTGTAGAGATCGCGGGAGTGGGTGACGTGCGCCTCGTCCTCCAGCGCCGCCACCGCCACCGCCTGGAGCGGTTCGGGCACCTGCGGCGCCGCGACCCAGCGGAAGGCGAGGAAATCCTTGAGGAAGGACGGGTCACCCGCGCAGAAGCCGCAGCGCAGCCCGGGCAGGGACGAGCGCTTGGAGAGTGAGTTGAAGGCCACCGCGCGGCTGAAGTCTCCGCCCGCCACCTCCAGGATGCCGGGCGGCTTTTGCGCGCCCAGATAGATCTCCGAATAGCATTCGTCGGAGAACAGGAAGGCGCCGTGGCGGCGGGCCAACTCCAGCGCCCGTCCGAGATAGGCGGCGGAGGCGATGGCGCCCTGCGGATTGGCGGGGGAGGCCACGTAGATGGCCACCGTGCGCTCCAGCAAATCGGTGTCGAGGGCGTCGAGATCGGGCAGCCAGCCGCTGTCCCGGGTGGTGGGCACCACCACCGCCTCGCACCCGGCGGCCTCGGCCCCGGCAGCATAGGCGGCATAGAAGGGATTGGGCAGCAGCATGGCCGGCCGGCCCTTCGCGCCCTTGTTTGGATCGGTGAGCCGTCGCGCGACGATGGCGGCGGAGAACAGGCCCTCGCGCGAGCCGTTCAGCGCCAGCACCTCACGCTCCGCGTCGACGGGGCGGGCGAGGTCGTAGCGCCGCGCCAGCCAGCGGGCGGCGGCGGCGCGGAAGGTCGGCGTTCCCTCGGCGCGGGGATAGCGGCCGAAGCCGGGCAGGGCGGCGGCCAGCGCCGGACCGACGAAATCGGGCATGGCATGCTGCGGCTCGCCCACGGCGGCGCTGAGCGGCTGGCGGCCGGGATCGATCCCCGCCAGCAGGTCGGCGAGGCGGATGAAGGGCGAGCGGCGATCCTCGGCGGGCGCTGCGGGGGCTGGCACGGGGGTGCGGACTTTCCTGGCGGCGATCATGGTCGGCGCCAGAATGGGGCCCAGCCGGTTAAGGTGCGGCTAACTCAAACCCGCTTCCAGGGGATCGATCACACCTTGGCGAGGACCTCGCGCGCCTGCTCCGCATCCGCCCGGATCTGGGCGACGAGGGCATCGATGCCGTCGAACTTGAGCTCCGGCCGCAGGAAGGCGTGGAATTCCACGTCCAGCGTCACGCCGTAGAGGTCGCCGGAATAGTCGAACAGGTGCACCTCAAGCAGGGCGCGGCCGTTGTCGAAGGTAGGCCGGCGCCCGTAATTGGCGACGCCGTCGAACCGGCCGGCGGGAGTGACCGCGCGCACTGCGTAGATGCCGAAGGCAAGCTCCAGGTCCGCCGGCAAGGCGAGGTTGGCGGTGGGGAAGCCGATGGTGCGGCCACGCTTGTCGCCGTGGATCACCTCGGCGGACACCGTGAAGGGCCGCCCCAGCATGTGCGCGGCGTGGCCCACCTGCCCCGATGCGAGGGCCTGGCGGACGGCGGTGGAGGAGATGGCGTCGTCCTCGTCGCGCATGGGCTCCACCACCTTCACCTGGAAGCCATGGCGGCGCCCGGCCTCCTGGAGGAAGGCGGGTGAGCCGGCGCGGCCACGGCCGAAATGGAAATCGAACCCCACCGCCACGCCGGTGACCGCATAGCGCTCCACCAGGATCCGGCGCACGAAGTCCTCCGCCTCCATGGACGCCAGGGCCGCGTCGAACGGCAGCACGATGGCGCCGGCAAGGCCGGTTTCGGCGATGTACTGGAGCTTCTGCGGCTCGGGGGTGAGGCGGAACGGCGCGGTGGCCGGATTGAAGAAGGTGCGCGGGTGCGGCTCGAAGGTCAGCGCGAGGGCGGGAACCCCGCCGTCCCGCGCCATGGTGCGGGCGGTGTCGAACACCGCACGGTGACCGCGGTGCACGCCGTCGAAATTGCCGATGGCGATCACCGGGTGCGCGAGGGCCGGCGGCAGCGGCTCGGCATCGCGGACCAGGACGAAGGCGGAAGATGGCGTCTGTGTCATCGGCGGGCGGGGGCCTTGCCTTCGGCTTCGGCGGAATGTCCTGCGTTCGGCTCTAGGCTTTGACGGGCAGCGGCGTCAAGGCCGCCGCGCCTCACCAGGCGAGACGGGGCATGACGCCGCGCGGATGAGCGTGGCCGGTGAACAGGTCGGCGAGGGATTCGGTGTCCGGAATGGCGCCGTCCATGGATTTCAGCTCCTGGGCATGGATGCCGCCGGAGATGAACAGGCTGTCGAAGCCGGCATCGTTGGCGCCGGTGATGTCGGTGCGCAGGGCGTCGCCGATGCCCAGGATCCGGGCGCGGTCGATGGCCTTGCCGCGGATCGCCTCGCCGCGCACCAGGGCGGTGTCGTAGATCGGGCGGTAGGGCTTGCCGCACCAGATGGCCTCGCCGCCCATCTCCTCATAAGCGAGGGCGATGGCGCCGGCGCAGTAGATGAGCTTGTCGCCCCGTTCCACCACCAGATCCGGATTGGCGCACACCAGCGGGATCTTGCGGGCTTTCATGGCCGCGAGGGTCGCCTGATAGTCGTCCGGCGTCTCCACGTCATCGTCGACGAGCCCGGTGCAGACCACGATCTGGGCTTCGTCGAGGCCGGAGGCGACGAGGTCGAGGTCCTCGAAGGTGCCGAGGTCGCGGGGCGGGCCCAGGTGGAACATGCGTGCGCCCGGCCGCGCCGCCAGCACGTCGCGGGTGACGTCGCCGGAGGTGACGATGGCGTCATAGGCGGTGCGCGGCACGCCGAAGCCGTCCAGCATCTGCTGGACGAATCGGTTCGGCCGCGGCGCATTGGAGACGAGGACCACCGTCGCCCCGCCCGCCCGGGCGCGGGCGAGGGCATCGCAGGCGGCGGGGAATGCCGCGACGCCGTTGTGGATCACGCCCCAGACGTCGCACAAGATCAGGTCGTACGCGTCGGCGAAGGCGGAGAGGCCGGACACCATGGGCGGCGCGTGCGGGCGTGTCCGTGTCGTTCCGTTGCTGCCGTCGGCCATCGTGTCCTCTCCTCTTGTGCGGCGCACAGGTGCCATGACGGGAAGGGAACGACAAGGGCGGGTGATCGGTTCGCGGGGCCGCGGAGGCTCCGGCCTCAGGGATGTCCTTTGCCCGGATGACCCGCGCCATGGGGATGGCCGCCGCCATGGGGATTGCCCATGCCATGCGGCGCGCCGCCGGGGTGGCCCCCGGGATGCCCGCCCGGGTGCGCGCCTGGGTGTGCGCCCTTGGGCGGCTCCTTCTGGGCGGCGGGGGTGGTGGATTTCGTGCGCACCTCGACCCCCGGCACCTGCTTCACCGCCGCGCGGAAGGCGTCGCCGCGCACCTCGAAATTGGGGAACTGGTCGAAGCTGGCGCAGGCCGGCGACAACAGGACCACCGGCTCGGGCCGGCCGGAGGCTTCCGCATCGCGGGCCGCCGCCGCCACCGCGGTGTCGAGGGTGCCGGCGATCTCGTGGGGAACCGCCGCGCCCAGAGTCGCCGCGAAGTCGTCCGCCGCCTCGCCGATGAGGTAGGCTTTCACCACCCGGTCAAACAGGGGGGCCAGCGGTGCGATGCCGCCCATCTTGGGCTTGCCGCCGACGATCCAGAAGATGTCCTTGAAGCTCGACAGCGCCCGCTCGGCCGCGTCGGCATTGGTGGCCTTGCTGTCGTTGACGAACAGCACCGGGCCCTTGTTGGCCACTTCCTCCATGCGGTGGGCGAGGCCGGGGAAGCGCTTCATGGCCACCGCGATCACCTCCGGGGCGACGCCCACGGCGCGGCAGGCGGCGTAGGCGGCGGCGGCGTTCTGGGCGTTGTGGGCCCCGCGCAGGGAGCCGATGCCGCCGAGCGGCAGGCGGAATCGCTCGGCGCCGCCCTCGGACACCACCAGCGTCTCGCCCTCGCGCCAGACGCCGTCCGCCAGCGGCCGCTTCACCGAGACGCGCACCACGTGGGTGCCGGCCTGCTCGGCGCGATCGGCCATGGCGGCGGAGAAGGTGTCGTCGACACCCACCACGGCGGTGCCGGTGCCCTCGACGCCGGTGACGAGGCGTTCCTTGACCGCCGCGTAATTTTCCAGCGTGCCATGCCGGTCGAGATGGTCGGGGGTGACGTTGAGCATCACGCCCACGGACGGGTCGAGGCTGGGGGCAAGGTCGATCTGGTAGGAAGAGCACTCCACCACGTGCACCCGGCTCGGCTTGGGCGGGGCCAGCGACAGGATGGCGGTGCCGATGTTGCCGCCCATCTGCACGTCGCGCCCGGCCACCCGCAGGATGTGGGTGATCAGCGCCGTGGTCGTGGACTTGCCGTTGGTGCCGGTGATAGCGATGAACGGCGAGCGCCGGGCGATGGCGTGCCGCTCCCGGCAGAACAATTCGATGTCGCCGATGACCTCGACGCCCGCGCCGCGCGCGAGCTTCACCGACCAGTGCGGCTCGGGATGCGTCAGTGGCACGCCGGGCGCGAGGACGAGGGCCCGGACGATGGTCCAGTCGATGGAGCGGAGGTCCTGGACGGTGATATCCGCCTCGCCGGCCTTGCGGCGGGAGGCTTCGGCATCGTCATAGGCGATGACATGCGCCCCGCCGGCCTTGAGCGCCTCGGCGGTGGCGAGCCCGGAGCCGCCCAGCCCGAAAAGGGCGACGGTCTGGTCCTTGAAGACGGTGACGGGGATCATGGCGGTGCGAAAAATCCGGTGCGGCAATGGAACGTCAGCTTCCCGTCTAGAACAAAGCCGCGGAAAGCGCGACCGCCTTTCGCATCCACAGGCGACCTACGGGAAATCCCGCCCTTGACCCATGTCGACATTCAGAACACTGAATGTCTGATGAGTGGCGAGGGTGGAGGATAGGCCATGAGCAATGTGGGTGGCGTCGACCGCGTGCTGCGGTTCATCGTCGGTGTCGCGCTGATCCTGGTGCCGTTCGCGGCGCCGGCCGTGCCGGCGCTGGCGGGTCTCGGCAACTGGGCCTGGGTGATCGGGGCGGTGGGGCTGGTGATGCTGCTCACCGCCGTGTTCCGCTTCTGCCCGGCCTATGTGCCGTTCGGGGTGAATACCTGCGACACCAAGTGAACCGAACATGAGAAAGGGCCCGGGGAGACATTCCCGCGGGCCCTTCCCGTCTCGGGGAAAGATGCCGGCCTCACCTGAGCTTCAGCGTTGCCAGCCCGGCCAGCGCCAGCACCACGGCGACGATCCAGAAGCGGATCACCACCTGCGGCTCGGTCCAGCCGAGCTGCTCGAAATGGTGGTGGATGGGGGCCATCTTGAACACGCGCTTGCCGGTGAGCTTGAACGAAACCACCTGCACGATCACCGACACCGCCTCCAGCACGAACAGGCCGCCGATGACCGCCAGCACGATCTCGTGCTTGGTCGCCACCGCCACCGTGCCGAGCAGGCCGCCCAGCGCCAGCGAGCCGGTGTCGCCCATGAACACCTGGGCCGGGGGCGCGTTGAACCACAGGAAGCCGAGGCCAGCCCCCATCAGCGCGCCGCACACCACCGCCAGCTCGCCGACGCCGGCCACGTAGTTGATCTGCAGGTAGTCGGCGAACACCACGTTGCCGGCGAGGTAGGCGATGAAGCCGAACGAGCCGGCCGCGATCATCACCGGCACGATGGCGAGGCCGTCGAGCCCGTCGGTGAGGTTCACCGCATTGCCCGCCGCCACGATGACGAACATGCCGAAGATGGCGAAGAAGATGCCGAGGTTCAGCAGCAGGTCCTTGAAGAAGGGGAAGGCGACGGAGGTGGAGAGCCCCGGCTTGCCCACGTGCATGATGACCGCCACCGCGGCCCCCGCGATCACCGCCTCGATGGCGAGGCGGGCCTTGCCGGACAGGCCGTTGTGGGTCTGCTTGGTCACCTTCAGGTAGTCGTCGTAGAAGCCGATGAGGCCGAAGCCGAGCGTCACCAGCAGCACCACCCAGACGTAGGGGTTGGAGAGGTTCGCCCACAGCAGGGTGGCGACGACGATGCCCGACAGGATCATCAGCCCGCCCATGGTGGGCGTGCCCTTCTTGGTCAGAAGGTGCGACTGCGGCCCGTCGGTGCGGATCGGCTGGCCCTTGCCCTGCTTGAGGCGGAGCGTGGAGATCATGCCCGGCCCGAACAGGAACACGAACAGCAGCGCGGTGACCATCGCGCCGCCGGTGCGGAAGGTGATGTAGCGGAAGACGTTGAACGCGGAAAACGACGCGTGAAACTCGGTAAGCCACTGGAGCATAAGAAGATTATCCTTCGAGCAGCGCGTCCTCGCCGGCGCGGAAGCGCTCCGAGAGGCTTTTGACCAGCGGACCCATGCGGCTGCCGTTGGATCCCTTCACCATGAGCGTGTCCCCGGCCCTGATGGCCACTGCCACCATGGGTTCGAGATGGGTCGCGTGGATGGCATAACCGCCACGCCGTTCCGAGGGAAGGGCCTGCCACAAGGCGTGCATCTGCGGCCCGCAGCAATAGACCTGGTCGATCTTCGCCGTCTTGATCGCCTCGGCGAGGCCGGCATGGTGCGCCTCGCCGTCCGGGCCCAGCTCCAGCATGTCGCCGAGCACCGCGATGCGCCGTCCGCGTGTCCCCACCGGGGTGCGGCTCAGCACGTCGAGGGCGGCGCGCATGGAGGCGGGGTTGGCGTTGTAGCTCTCGTCCAGCAGCGTCGCCGGTCCGCCCTTCACCTGCAGCCGGATCGGCACCCCGCGCCCCGGCGGCGGCTTCAGCCGCGACAAGGCCAGGGCGGCCAGCGCCAGATCGGCGCCCACGAGCTTGGCCGCGGCGAGCACCGCCAGCATGTTCTGCACGATGTGCCGGCCGGGCATGCCCACCTTGAAGGTCACCGGGGTGCCCATCACGTCGGCCACCCCCACCGAGCAGTAGGACTGCAGCGCCACATCCTTCAGCCGCACGTCCGCCGCCTCGGCGGAGCCGAAGGTGACGATGCGTTCGATGCCGCGGGCCTGTGCCGCCGCCTTCAGGCGGGGGAACAGCGGATTGTCGAGGTTGAGCACCGCCGCGCCGCCGTCCTCCATGCCGTCGAAGATCTCCGCCTTGGCGTCGGCGATCTCCTCGATGGAGGAGAACTGGGCGATGTGCACCGGCTCGACGGTGGTGACGATGGCCACGTGCGGGCGCACCAGCCGGACCAGCGGGGTGATCTCGCCGGGATGGTTCATGCCGATCTCGAACACGCCGTAGCGCGCCTCGCGCGGCAGCCGGGCGAGGGAGAGCGGCACGCCCCAGTGATTGTTGTAGGAGGCGGCGGAGGCGTGGGTTTCGCCATCGGCGCCGAGGGCGATGCGCAGGGCCTCCTTGGTGGTGGTCTTGCCCACCGATCCGGTGACGGCCACGATCTGCGCGGAGGTGCGCGCCCGGCTGGCGCGGGCAAGGTCGGCGAGGCCGGCGAGCACATCATCCACCACCAGGAGCGGGGCGTCCTCGGGCAAGTCGTCCTCGGGCAATGCGCCGGCCTTCTCGCGCGACACCACCGCCAGCGCGGCGCCGGCGGCCAGCGCCTTCGCCACATAGGCATGGCCGTCGCTGTTCTCGCCGGCGATGGCGAAGAAGGCGTCGCCCGGCGCGAGCGTCCGGCTGTCGATGGAGATGCCGGTGGCGTCGGCGGGTGTGCCGCGCACCTCCGCGCCCATCGCCGCCGCCATCTCTGCGACGGTGTGGAGGATCCGACCGCTCAAGCTCATGCCGCTACCTCCTCCGGAGCACGCGCCGATCGTCTCGCTGGGCAAGCCGATCGGAGAACGCGGGGCTCCTTGACTCCAGGTTGAAAGACGGACCGACCGCTCCGGTTGATGCAACCCGACCGGTCAGCCTGCCTCGAGGGCGGCGAGAACTTCCGCCGCATCCGAGAACGGATATGTCCGGTCGCCGATGATTTGGCCGGTTTCGTGACCCTTGCCGGCAACAAGCAATACATCCCCCGGCTGGAGCATGGCCACGCCCGCCCGGATGGCTTCCGCCCGGTCGCCGATCTCCCGCGCCCCGGGGGCCCCGGCGAGGATCTCGGCGCGGATGCCGGCGGGGTCCTCGCTGCGGGGATTGTCGTCGGTGACGATGACCACATCCGCCTTGGCGCCGGCGATGGCGCCCATGATCGGCCGCTTGCCCTTGTCCCGGTCGCCGCCGCATCCGAAGGCCACCACCAGACGGCCCGGCACGGACGCACGCAGGGTGTTGAGCACGGTGGCGAGGGCCTCGGGCTTGTGGGCGTAGTCCACGAAGACCAGCCGGCGCGGGTCCTCGCCGATGCGCTCGAGTCGCCCGGGCACGCCCTTGAGGGTGGCAAGCGCCGCGAGCACCGGCGCCCGCTCGGCCCCGCAGGCGATGGCAAGGCCCGCCGCGAGCAGGGCGTTGTCGAGCTGGAAGCGGCCCACCAGCGGCACCACGGCGCTGGTGCCGTCGGCGAACATCACCTTCTGTCCGGCGCCCGCGCCGGTGACGCCGAAGATGTCGAGCCCCGCTCCCTCGCCGATGGGCAGCAGGCTCAGGCCCCGTGTTTCCGCCCAGGCGAGGGCGGTGGCGGCGAACGGGGCGGCGGTGACCGCCACCGCGGTGCCATGGTCCGGCATCACTTCGGTGAACAGCCGCAGCTTGGCCCGGAAGTAGGCATCCATGGTGGGATGGTAGTCGAGATGGTCGCGGCCGAGATTGGTGAAGCCGCCGGCGACGATGCGCACCCCGTCGAGGCGCTTCTGGTCGAGCCCGTGGGAGGAGGCCTCCAGCGCCATGTGGGTGACGCCTTCCCCGGCCAGCCGGTCGAGGGTGGCGTGCAGTTCCAACGGGTCGGGCGTGGTGAGGCTACCATAGGCGGCGCCATCCGGCGCCACGAGGCCGATGGTGCCGAGATACGCCGCCTTGTGCCCGAGCCGCTCCCAGATCTGCCGCAGGAAGACCGCGACGGAGGTCTTGCCGGCGGTGCCGGTCACGGCGGCGACGGTGGCCGGCTGGCGCGGATGAAGGCGCGCCGCCGCTAGAGCCAGGGAGCGCCGCGCATCAAGGGAGAACGCGAGCGCCACCTGCGGCGGCAGAGCGGGCCGGGGGGCGGCAGGCTCCATGAGCACCGCCGATGCGCCGCGGGCCACCGCGTCGGCGATGAAGCGGGTGCCGTCGGCATGGGTGCCGGGAACCGCCACGAAGAGGTCGCCGGGCGTGATCCGGCGGCTGTCCGCGGAGAGGCCGAAGACGGGATCGGCGCCCGCGCCTTCGGTCATGATGCGGGCGTGGCCGTCGAGAAGCTGTCCAAGAGGAAGATTGGTCATCGGACCTCTTTTGGCATCCACCCGCGCCGGTTGTCACGCCGCCGTCGTCAGTCCCTGGCGGCGGCGGTATCAAGTTGAGCCCCTCAGTGCCGGTCGGCCACCTTCAGCGGCATGCGCAGCATCTGCTCGGCCGTGGGCAGGTTCTGCCGGGGGGCGATGTTGAGCAAGGGGGCGATGCGCTCGACGATCTTGCCGGCCGTGGGCGCCGCGTTCCAGCCGGACGTGGCGAAGCCGTAGGTTTCCGACGTGGCCTTCGGCTCGTCCAGCATGACCAGGACGAGGTAGCGCGGCCTGTCCATGGGGAACACCGCGGTGAAGGAGGTCAGGAGCTTGTTCTTGGCGTAGCGCCCGTTCACCACCTTCTCGGCGGTGCCGGTCTTGCCGCCGACCATATAGCCGGGAACCTCCGCCTTGGTGGCGGTGCCCTTCTCGGCATTGAGGCGCATGATGTAGCGCATCTTGTCCGAGGTCTCCGGCTTCAGCACCCGCACCGCCACCTTCTGCGCCTCCTCCGGGCTGCGCTTCAAGAAGGTGGGCGGGATGAGGAAGCCGCCGTTCATCATGGAGTTCACCGCCATCACCGCCTGCAGCGGGGCGACGGAGAGGCCGTGGCCGAAGGCGATGGTGGCGGAGTTCAGCTCGCCCCAGCGCTTAGGCACGATGGGCTCGGAGCTTTCCGGCAGCTCGGTGCGCAGCCGGTCGAGCTGGCCCATCTTCTTGAGGAACTGCTTGTGCGCCTCCACGCCGAGCGAGAGCACCATCTTCGCCGTGCCCACGTTGGACGAGACGAGGAAGATCTCCGGCACCGTCAGCACCCGGTTCTCCGCGTGGTAGTCGGAAATCTTGAAGCGGCCGAAATGCAGCGCGCCGCGGGCGTCGAACGAGGAGCTGAGGCCGATCTTGCCGGAATCCAGCGCCATGGCGAAGGACAGGGCCTTGAAGGTGGAGCCCATCTCGTAGACGCCGGTGGTGAGGCGGTTGAGATAGGCGTCGTCGGTGGGGTTTCCGGACACGTTGGGGTCGAAGTCCGGGAGCGAGACCATGGAGACGATCTCGCCGGTGTTCACCTCCGTCACCACGGCCATGGCGTGGAGGGCGGAGAACTTGTTCTTGGCCCGCAGCAGCTCGTCGCGCACCGCGTGCTGCACGCGCATGTCCATGGACAGCTGGACCGGCGCCTGCTGGAGGTCGGTGGCGAAGCCGGCGAGGTGGAGCTCGGCGAGGCCGCGCCCGTCGATCCATTTCTCGAGGCCGGAAATCCCCTGGTTGTCCACGTTCACGCCGCCGATGACGTGGGAGAGGATGGGCCCGTCCGGGTAGATGCGGCGGTTCTCCTTCAGGAAGCCGATGCCGGGGATGCCGAGCCGGTGGATGGCGCGCATCTGGGACGGGGTGATCTCGCGCTTGAGCCAGGCGAAGCCCTTGCCGGAGTTCAGCCGGGCGCGCGCCTCGGCCACGTTCAGGTCGGGCAGCACCTTGAGCAGGCCCTCCAGCGCCTCGTCGGGATCGATGAGGCGCTTGGGCTCGGCGAACAAGGATGGCGACTTCACGTCGATGGCGACGATGTCGCCGTTGCGGTCGATCACGTCCGGGCGGGCGGAGGACACCGCGTCCGAGCCACGCCCGCGCGTTGCGCCGGGGTCGGAGGTGAAGGCGAGGTGGGCGAGCTGCGCGCCGATGGCGACGAACACGGCGCAGAAGGCCGCCATGATCAGCTTGATTCGCCCGCGCGCCACCGTCTCGGCGTCGCCGCGGCCGATGCCGAGCAGGCCGCGCACCATGTGCCGGCAGCCGCGATATGCGGCTCGGGCCGCCAGGACGGTGATCGCCTGCGCGACGCGCCCGGCGAAGAGGAGGGTGCGGCCGAGGCCGCTCGCGGTGGCGCGGCTGCCCGACGCGATGGAACGCCCGCCGGCGGCGAGCAGATCGGCGGACATGGCGTCGAGGCGCGCGACCACGGGGCCGGCGGCGGTGGCGGCCCGCGCGGCGAAGCCGGAGAGACGGGCGGAAAGGGATGTCTTCTCGACCATGGCGACCTCGTCAGCGGAAACCGGACAGGAAGCCGGGGGGCAGCAGACGCTCCAGGGGATTGGTGGATTCGGGCTGGGGCGCCGGGGCCGCGGCGGGCGGAGCGGCGGGGGCCGGCTGGACCACCGGCGCGGGACGCGGCGCCTGCGGCCGGGGTGCCGCCGCCGCGCTCGCGGACGGCTTCGGCGGGGTGGCGGGCCTGAGCGCGGAGGTCGCGGGCACGGTGGCGCCCCCGAGCTGGTGGGCGCGGTCGGCGAGGCTGCCGGCTTGCCGGTGGAGGAGGTGACGAGCGGGGCGTCCACCAGGGCCTCGATCATGCCGCCGATGCCGTCCGAGTTGCCGCCCGGCTTCTCGGGCAGGTCGTCGAGGCTGGAGATGGAATCCACGTCGAGGCGCTTCATGTCGAGGTGCCGCTCGGCGAGCCCCTGGATGTAGACGGGCGAGGTGCGGCGCGCCCACTCGGCCTTCATGAGGGACATGGCATCGCGCTCCTTGCGGATGCCGGCGCGCAGGGTGGCCAGGCGCTCGGCTTCGGCGGTGGAGGCGTATTTCAGCTGGTAGACCACCGCGGCGGTCACCAGCAGCGCGACGATCATCACGACGTTGGCGACACGAAACATCTGTCCTAGCGTCTCCGCCCGTGGCGTTGCGGTGGTGGGGCGGGAAGAAGCCCCATCAGGTCACCGCCCGGATGCGCCGGGGCCTCCGTGCGCTCGGCCGCGCGAAGCTTCGCGGACCTTGCACGCGGATTTCCTGCCACTTCGTCGGGGCCGGCTTCCACCGCACCCTTCGCCACGAGGCGGAAGGAGGGCTCCGGCCCTTCCGCTTGCGGCATGTGGCGCGAGGCGGATGGTGCCTTTGCCCGGTGTGACAGAAAAGTCTTAACGATCCTGTCCTCGAGGGAATGGAAGGTGACCACCACCAGCCGTCCCCCCGGGGCCAGCGCCCGCTCGGCGGCCGCCAGCGCCCGTACCAGCTCGTCCAGCTCCTCGTTCACCGCGATGCGCAGGGCCTGAAACGTGCGGGTGGCGGGATGGATCTCGCCGGGCTTGGCCCAGACGACGCGCGACACGATCTCGGCCAATTGCGCGGTGCGGGTGATGGGCGCCTCGGCCCGCGCCTTCACGATGGCCTTGGCGATGGCGCGCGATTGCCGCTCTTCCCCCAGCGACCAGATGACATGGGCGAGGCTGACCTCGTCGAGCTCGGCCACCAGGTCGGCGGCGGAGGGGCCGGCATCGCCCATGCGCATGTCGAGGGGGCCGTCGCGGCGGAAGGAGAAGCCGCGCTCCGCCTCGTCGAGCTGCATGGAGGAGACGCCGATGTCGAGGACCACGCCGTCGAGGGGGCCGAAGTTCGCCTCTTCGGCCAGCGCGTCGAGCCGGGAGAAGCGGTCCTGGGCGAGGACGAGGCGGCCGGCGGACGCGGCGACGAGGCCCTGTCCCGCCGCGATGGCGGTGGGGTCGCGGTCGATGGCGAGCACGCGGCAGTCGGCGGCGGCGAGGATCGCCCGCGTGTAGCCTCCCGCGCCGAAGGTGCCGTCCACGTAGCGGCCGGCGTCCTTCGGCGCGAGATGCGCGAGGACTTCGGCGAGCATCACGGGCAGATGACGGGCCGGTCCGCCAGCGGCGTCGGCAGGGCCCACGCCGTGGCCCGTCGTCATGCCCCGGTGCTCCCCGGGTCCTGCGCTTGGGAGCCGATGGCCCGGCGCAGCTCGCGCACCCTTCGGGTGGCCTCCGCGAGATGCGCCTTTAGCCGCTCCGGTTCCCAGATCCGGAACTTGTGCCCGAGCCCCACGAAGGCCACCTCGCCGGCGACCCCCGCGTGGGACTTGAGGGTTTCGGTCAGCACCACCCGGCCTTCCGGGTCGATGCGCAGGGTCTCGCTGGTGCCGTAGAGGGCGGCGGCCAGCTCCTCGCGCGCCTCCGAATAAGGCGGATAGCGCCCGATCAGGGCGTCGATCTCGCCGATGAGCCGGTTTCCGCCCGCATCCAGCGCGGGCTCGGCAAGGCTCGGATGGCAATAGAGGCCGTCCGCGCCGTCCTTGGCCAGCACCGTGCGGTAGGGCGCGGGGATGGAGACCCGGCCCTTGGCGTCGAGGCGCATCGTGTAGGTGGACACGAAGCGGTCCATGGCGCCCGGGTGCCCCTTCTTGCGGCGGCCGGCCTCTCGGTACCGTCCGCGCGACGGCGAGAGCCGTCCAACGTGTTCTTGGGTGATAATGGGCTAACATGGGATCTGATGGGCGTCAACGGAACGACGGTGAGTGACCGTGTCCCGGTTTGAAAACACGGGTCTCGCCTTCCACTGCGCCGGAGACCCCTCTCCCGCCTGCCGGGGGAAGGGGCGCGGCACAGCGCCGTTTTCAAACTGAGACCCCCCCACGGGGCAGCGGCGTGCGCAGAGCCCCCCGCCGCTGCCCCGTGGGCAGGCGCCCGGCCGGGACGGACCGCCTTTTCCCCTTTCCCCGAAACGCGCTAGGCTCGCGCGCTCACAACGGAATCCGCCCGCCACATGTGGTCCCGCCTCTACTGGCTCGCCGTGGGCGGCCCGCTCGCCGCCGGCCTCGTCCTTATGGGCGCCGATCCCGGCCCCCTGGCCGATGCGCGTAACGGCCTGTTCGATCTCTACCAGCGCGCCGCGCCGCGCCCCTATGATCCGGATCTTCCGGTGCGCATCGTTGACGTGGACGAGGCCTCGCTGGCCCGCATCGGCCAGTGGCCATGGCCGCGCGCCACCATCGCGGCGCTGCTCGACCGCCTCGCCGGCCTTGGAGCGGGCGCCATCGCCTTCGACATGGTCTTCTCCGAGCCAGACCGCCTCGACCCCGTCGCGGTGGCCGCCCTCCTGCCCGAGGAGGTCCGCGCGCCGGTGGTGGCCGCCCTGGTCGGCCGGGAGGGGAACGACGCGCGCTTCGCCGGGGTGCTGGCCGCCAGCCCCTCGGTCCTCGGCGCGGTGCTGACCGACGCCCAAACAGGGACCAAGGCCGGCGGGGCCTATCCGGCCAAATGGGGCCTCGCCAGCGCCGGCGACGATCCCCTCGCCTTCGTGCCGCGCTTTTCCGGAGCCGTCGCGCCGCTGCCGGTGCTGGCCGAGGCGGCCAAGGGCATCGGTGCGCTCAACTGGCTGCCGGACCGCGACCAGGTGGTGCGTCGGGTGCCGCTGCTGCTCGGCCTCGAAGGCAAGCTCGTGCCGGGCCTCGGGGCCGAGGCGCTGCGGGTGGCGCAGGGGGCGTCCACCTATGTGGTGCGGGCCTCCAATGCCAGCGGCGACGCCGGCTTCGGCACCAGATCGGGCATCACCGCTGTGAAGATCGGCGCCCTCGACGTGCCCACCGACGCCATGGGGGAGGTGCGGGTGCGCTTTTCTCCCACCGATCCGCGGCGCTTCCTGTCCGCCGCCGCCGTGCTCGACGGCACGGTGGCGCGCGATGAGGTGGAAGGCCGCATCATCCTGGTGGGCACCAGCGCCGCCGGGCTCATGGACACGCGGGCGACGCCCCTCGATGCGGCGGTGGCGGGGGTGGAGATCCAGGCCCAGCTCATCGAGCACGTGATCACCGGCGCCGGTCTCGCCCGGCCGGACTGGGCGCGCGGGGCGGAGATGGTGCTCACCGCCGTGCTCGGCGTCCTCCTCGCTCTGGTGCTGCCGCGGGTTTCGGCGGTGACGGCGGGGCTCGCCGGCGTGCTGGTGCTGGCGGCGCTGGGGGCCGGCGCCTGGTTCGCCTTCACCCGGCTCGACCTGCTGCTCGACCCCATGGGGCCCGGCGCGGCGGTGCTGGGAGTCTATCTCCTCGGCGTGCTGGCGCTTTATCGCGACGAGCAGCAGCAGAAGAAGTGGGTGCGCTCGGTGTTCGGCCGCTTCGTATCGCCCAAGGTGGTGGAGCGCCTCGCGGAAAATCCCGAGCGCCTCGTCCTCGGCGGCGAGACGCGGGAGATCACCATCCTGTTCTGCGACCTGCGCGACTTCACCTCCCTGTCGGAGACCATGGACGCCCAGGCCCTCACCCGCTTCATGAACGCCTACCTCACCCCCATGACCGAGGTGGTGCTGAGCCACGGGGGGACCATCGACAAATATATCGGCGACGCCATCATGGCCTTCTGGAATGCGCCGATGGACGATCCCCACCACGCCCGCAACGCCGCCGCCTGCGCGCTGGCCATGTCCCGGCGGCTCGACGCCCTGAACGAGGACTGGCGCCGCGCGGCGGAGGCGGCCGGCCGGCCCTATGCCCCGGTGCGCTGCGGCATCGGTCTCGCCACCGGGCCGTGCTGCGTGGGCAATCTGGGTTCCGATCAGCGGCTCGAATACTCCTGCCTCGGCGACGACGTGAACCTCGCCTCACGCATCGAGGGGGCGACGAAATCCATGCGCGTGGACATCCTCGTCTCCGAGGCGACCCGCGACGCGGCCGCCGGCCTCGCCTTCATCGAGGCGGACATGCTGATGCTGAAGGGCAAGTCGCGGGCGAGCCAGCTCCACCTTCTCGCCGGCGACGCCGCCTTCGCCATCTCCGACGACTTCGCGGCGCTGGCGCGCGACCATGCCGCGCTCATGTCGGCCTACGGCGCCGGTGACTTCGCGGCCGCCGGCGCGCTGGCGGCGGCGCTGGAGCACAACTGCCCGCCGCGCCTCTCCCGCTTCTATGCCCTTTATGCCGAGCGCAGCCGCGAGGGCCGCGAGGTGCCCTCGGCAAGTGCCTGAGATCCATGCGTTTGACGCGGTTTTGCGCTTGCCAACCGGGAGCGTCCCCAGCAAGAAGGTTGCATGAGCGGCGCGGACCCCACGTCACCTTCCGACGGAACGGACCCTTCGGCGCACGGCGGGACGGGCCCGGCCCGCGCCATGCCGCGCGCCATGCTCACCTATCTCTGGCGGGCGGCACCGGCGAGCCACATCAAGCTGTTCGCGCTGGTGCTGCTGCTGCTGCCCTTCAACTACGCCTCGCTCGAGCTGCCGCGCCTCATCGTGAACGGCGTGACCGACGCCATCGGCGGCACGGTCCCCCGCCTCCTCGCCTTCGACCTTGCCTTGCCGGATTTTCTCGGCGGGGCGAGGTTCTACAGCTTTCCCGGCTTCGAGGTGACTGCCTTCGGGCTTCTGGCGGGCCTGGCCCTGGTGCTGTTCGCCCTCCAGCTCATCCAGCAGCACATCTCCCGGCTGATCGAGATGGCGAAGGCGCGGCTCGGCGAGCGCATCTTGGTGGGCCTGCGCCGCCAGCTGTTCGACATCATCCAGCGGCTGCGCCCCGAGGCGCCCATGAAGAGCAAGGCCCTGGAAGTGGGCAACATGCTGCGGTTCGAGGTGGGGCCCATCGCCCCCTTCGCCGGCATGGCCTTCGCCCAGCCGCTGAAATCGGCCGGCCTCATCGGCTCGGCGACGCTGCTGATCTTCACCCAGAACGCGGCGCTGGGCGCCTGCGCCATCGGCATCCTGGCGCTGAACCACGTGCTGCTCGGCATCCAGCGCCGCGACAACGAGAAGAAGCTGCAGATCTACCAGCGCGAGGCCGTGGCCCTCGGCAAACGCGTCATGTCCGGCATCGACCGGCTGCCCCTCGTCCACGGCTTCGCCACCAGCCCCTTCGAGCGCGCCGAGGTGGACGGCCGCCTCGCCATCGTCTCCGAGGCGAGCCTCGACATGAAGCGGCAGAACGCCACCGACCGCATCCTCAACCTGCTGATGTCGGACGTGCCCACCCTGGTCTTCTATTCGGTGGGCGGATGGCTCGCGTTGTCGGGCGCCATCAATATCGGCCAGCTGGTGGCGGTGGTGGCCGCCTACGGCCAGATTCCCGAGCCGCTCAAGGAGCTGATTGACTGGGACGAGAAGCGCGTGGTGGCGCAGGTGCGCTACGACTTCGCCCGTTATTATCTGGAAACCCGCGAGGTCTGGCCCGAGGGGGTGCAGGACGTCGCCGAGGGGCCGGAGCCCGCCTTCGACGGTTCCATCAAGGTGGCCGACCTCGGCATCGTCGATCCGGCGGGCGGGGCGCTGGTGGATGGGGTGAGCTTCGACGTCGCGGCCGGACGCGCCGTGGCGCTGAAGGGTCCAGATGCCGGCGGCAAGCACGCGGTGGCCAAGGTATGCGGGCGCGCCATCTCGCTCTACAGCGGCACGGTGCGCGTCGGCGGGCACGATCTTGCCAGCATGTCCGAGGGGCTCTACGGCCGGCACGTGGCCTATGCGGGCGGCGACCCCATCGTGATCAACGGCACGCTGCGGGAGAACCTCGCCTGCGCCCTGCTCCGCCGGCCCCGTCGGACGACGGGGGAGGCCGCCGACCTTGCGGCCATGGGCGCCCGCGATGCGGCCGACCTCGACCAGCGCGCGCTCGCCGCCTTGTCGCTCGCCGGCCTCGGCGACCTCGTGGTGCGGCTGGGGCTGGAGCGGCGGCTCGATCCCGAACGGGAGAGCGCGCTCACCTCGCGCCTCGTCTCGCAGCGCGCCGCCGTCACCGACGCGGTGGCACGCCGGCAGACGCAGACCGGGCGCGTGCTGATGGAGCCGTTCCGCTTCGCCGCCTTCAACCGGTGGATGACGCTCGCCGAGAACATCCTGTTCGCCACCCCGCTGAACGACGGGCGCGGGGCCTCCTCCCTGCTCGCCGATCCGGGACTTGGCCCGCAGCTGACCAAGATCGGCCTCGCCGGGGACCTGCCGCGCTTCGGCCGGGCCGCGCTCGGCATCCTCGTGGACCTGGCCGGCGGGCCGGAGGAGCTGGCGGGCATCGACACCAAGGGCCTGCTGCGGGCCGAGGAGATGCGCGCCGCCGGGCGCATCGCCGCCCGCGCCGTGGAGGAGATGACCACCGGGGAGCGGGCGCTGCTCGTGCGCATCGCCGGGCGCTATTGCGAGCCGCGCCACCGCTTCGGCCTGCTGGACGAGGCGTGGCAGGAGCGGACGCTGGCGGCGCGGGCGCATCTGGCGCACGTCACCGAGGTGTCGGGCATCCGCCTCGCCCGCTACCAGCCGGATGCCTATTGCCAGGCCCTCACCGTGCGCGACAACCTGCTGTTCGGCCGCATCGCCGCCGACCGGGCGGGGGCGGCCGCCGCGGTGGACGAGATCGTGCGCGAATGCCTGGCGCAGGAAGGCCTCATCGGGCAGGTGGAGCGGCTCTGCCTCGACGTGACGGTGGGCGAGGGCGGGCTGCCGCTCTCCGCCGCCGAGCGCGGCAAGCTGACGCTGGCGCGCTGCCTGCTCGCCGATCCCGACATCCTGGTGATCGACGATGCGCTGGTGCCGCTCGCCCCGGCGGAACAGAGCACCCTCATCGACGCGGTGCTCGCCCGGCGCACTGGACGCACCACGCTCGTCGTCCTAGATGCGGGAGAGCCGCTGCATCTGTTCCGCGAGGTCATCGTGATGACCCACGGCCAGATCGAGCGCATCGAGGAGCCCGGTGCGGGGGCAGTGTCGCCACAGGCGGCCCGGGCCTGAGGAGAAGACCATGTGTCCGTCGCGCGGTGCGCGTGGACCATCTGCGGGAGGAATGCCCCCATGAGCATCGAGGACGAGGCGCGGACACTGGCCCGCATCCCCATGTTCCGCGATCTCGAGCCGAGCCAGCTGCGGCTGCTCGCCTTTTCCGCCAGCCGGCTCGACGTGGCGGCGGGCGATGTGCTGTTCCACCAGGGTGACGTGCCGGATGCCGCCTATGTGGTGCTCGACGGGACGGCGGTGATCGAGGTGGCGGCGGGCGGCGCCGCGCACGAGGTGGCGCGGCTCGGTCGCGACACGGTGGTGGGCGAGATGGGCGTGCTCACCGGCGAGCCGCGCACCGCCACGGTGCGCGCCGGCGACCCCATGAGCGTCCTGCGCATCGAGACCGATCTCTTCCTGTCGCTGCTCGACAAGACCCCCTCCCTCGCCCGCTCGGTGCTGCGCGACCTCGCCATGAGGCTCCAGCAGACGACGCAGGCCCTGGTGCGGGCGCGCGGCTGATGCCCAGCGAGGCACGGACCCCGGAGGGCACGGGTTCCGGGAGCAGGCATATGGTCGGCATCGCCGGGCCGTGAGCCGGCAAATCCGATTGTTTCGCCCGTCCCTTGCGTCCCGTAACGGCAAGCGTCACCATGCCGCGCCATTCTTCCTGGGGGGTATCGGGATGCGATTCATAAAGCTCATCGTCGGGCTCGTGCTGGCCTTGTCTCTGGCCGCCTGTTTCGAGGGGGCGCAGGGCCCCGCTGGCCCGCAGGGCGCGGCTGGCGCTGCCGGTCCGCAGGGGCCCGCCGGCGTGGCCGGCCCGGTCGGTGCGGCTGGTCCCGCAGGTCCGGCCGGCCCCCAGGGCGCGGTCGGACCCGCCGGTCCGCAAGGGATCCAGGGCGTGCCCGCTGCCGCCAACATCGCCGTGCGCGCCTCGGATTGCCCGGCGGCCGGGTGCCTCGCCGGCTGCGAGAGCGGCGAAAGCGTGATCGGCGGCTATTGCGTCAACCATGACCGGGGCATGCAGCACATCGCCGTGTTCTCGGCCCGGGACGGCAAGACCGAGGTGGAATGCCTCAATCCGGTCAAGCAGGTGGTGGCGGTCTGCCTCAAGCCCTGATGGGTCGGCGCGACGCCAACCCGTCGGCTCAGGCCCGCTTGCGCAGGATCTTGAGCCGGCCGAGCAGCTCCGCCACCGCCTCCGGCGGCAGGTGGCGGATCTCCCGGGCAATGAGGTTGGCAAGCTCCGTAGCCTGTGGGCTCAGGTCCGCGGTGTCCACCACCACCCGCGGCCGGGACAGTTCGGCGAGGCGCTGGAGATCCTCCGCCTCGTCCCAGATCACGTTGAAATAGGCAATGATGCGCTGCACCAGCGCCCAGGTGGGCTTGCCGCGCTTGCCGGTCTCCAGCGCCGAGAGATAAGTGGGCGTGACCCCGATGGCGCGCGCCATTTCGGTGAGGGTCACGCCGCGTTGGGCGCGCAGGTCGCGCACCCGGCTTCCGAACGGCGTCATGTTCCCAAGGGTGTCATGGCCGGCCTTCCTGCCGCCGCCGTCCGGCGCGGGCACCTTCTTCGAGCCTGGAGGCACAGGGTTCTGCAGGGGGGATTCGCCCCCCTTGATCCCGCTCCGAGCGCCCGAGGGTAGAATACCGGCGAAAGGAACGGAAGCCGGCGCCGCAGCAGCGCCCCACCGGTTCGATCGACGGGACGGATCATTCCGCACGCAAAGAAAAACGGCGGTGCGATGCACCGCCGTTCGCGTCTTTCTGGCTCGATTTCGCCGGGACTTCAGGTCCAGGAGCTGTCGTCGGACCCGTCGTCACCGCCCCAATCGCCGCCGTCGTCGAAGGAGGCCTCCTGCGGATCGGTGCTCTGCGGATCGGCATTCCAGAAATTGCCGCCATCCTGCCCCTGATCCTGGGGGGCATCGCCGCCCAGGGCGGTCTGGGCATCCTGGCCGAGATTCCCGCTGGCCGGCTCGGCGGCCGGCTTGCCGTATTCGGCGGCCGCATGCTGGGCGAGCGCTCCACCGCCGCCGGTCATCATGCCCTTGATGCCGTCGAACAGAAGCGCGCCGCCGGCAACGCCCGCCGCCGTGGCGAGGGCGCCCTGGAGAAATCCGCCGCCGCCGAAACCGCGCTGCTGCGGGGGCTGCTGCTGAGCCCAGGGTCCGCCCTGCTGAGGCGGATAGCCGCCCTGCTGGCCATAGCCCTGCTGGGGATACCCCTGCTGGCCTGGCGGGTAGCCGCCACCCTGCTGCGCGTAGCCCTGCTGGCCATAGCCCTGGGGCAGGCCCATGGGTTCGCCCGCGCTCCGGCCGCCGGTGGAGGGAACGGAGGGGCGGGCGCTGCCGCCACCGAACAATCCGCCGAGGAAGCCGCCGGAAGGGCGCGACTGGGCCTCCGCCGCGCGGGCCTCGGCATCCTGAAGCTGGGCTTCCAGCTCCTGGATGTGGGCATAGGTCTGCTGCAGCGCGTGCTCCTGCACGATCACGCTCTGGGCGAGGGCATAGGTGGCATGGGGGGACTCGGCGACGCGGCGCGCAATCAGCGCTTCGGCCTCCGGGTCACGCGGCTGGTTCGCGACACCGCGCATGCGGTCGAACAGGCCGTCGATCAGGGCACGTTCCTCGGGGGTCATATCCGTCTCCGGTGGTTGGACCACCGAGCATATGAGCAGCCGTCCGTGACGGAGGAAGGGCGCCCCGGATGAAATTTTGGTAACGCAGCGGTAGCCGGGCGCGCTACTCCGCGGCGTCGGCCGGAGAGCGCCCGGCTGCCGGGGCTTGCCCGGGAATGCCGAAGCGCCGCTCCACATAGGCTTCCACCAGCTGGCGGAACTCGTCCTGGATGTTGGCGCCGCGCAGGGTGGCGGCCTTTTTGCCGTCGATGAAGACCGGGGCGGAGGGGGTCTCGCCGGTGCCGGGCAGGGAGATGCCGATGTCGGCGTGCTTGCTCTCGCCCGGTCCGTTCACGATGCAGCCCATGACCGCCACGTTCAGGGTCTCGACGCCGGGATACTTCGCCTTCCACACCGGCATGCGGGTGCGGATCATGTCCTGCACGCTCTGCGCCAGCTCCTGGAACACGGTGGAGGTGGTGCGCCCGCACCCGGGACACGCCGCCACCAGCGGCACGAAGGTGCGCAGGCCCATGGTCTGCAGGATCTCCTGCGCCACCTGCACCTCGCGGGTGCGGTCGCCGTTGGGCTCGGGGGTCAGCGACACGCGGATGGTGTCGCCGATGCCCTGCTGCAGCACCACGCCCATGGCGGCGGTGGAGGCGACGATGCCCTTCGAGCCCATGCCCGCCTCGGTGAGGCCGAGATGCAGCGCATAGTCCGAGCGGCGCGCCAGCTCGCCATAGACCGCCACCAGGTCCTGCACCGCCGAGACCTTGGCGGAGAGGATGATGCGGTTGCGGCCGAGCCCGATCTCCTCCGCCAGCGCCGCCGACAGCAGGGCCGAGCGGACCAGCGCTTCGCGGGTCACCGCCCGCGCCTCGGCCGGGTTCGGCAGGCGGGCATTCTCGTCCATGAGGCGGGTGAGGAGCTCGCCGTCGAGGGAGCCCCAGTTGGCGCCGATGCGCACCGGCTTGTCGTGGCGTATGGCGGTTTCCACGATGGCGGCGAACTGCCGGTCCTTCTTGTCGCCAAAGCCCACGTTGCCCGGATTGATTCGGTATTTGTCGAGGGCCTGCGCGCAGGCCGGATGATCGGCGAGCAGGGTGTGGCCGATATAATGGAAGTCGCCCACCAGCGGCACGTCGAGGCCCTGGGCCAGCAGCTTCTCCTTGATGTGCGGCACGGCGGCGGCGGCCTCGTCGCGGTCGACGGTGATGCGCACCAGCTCGGAGCCCGCGCGGGCGAGGGCCGCCACCTGGCGGACGGTGCCGGCGATGTCGGCGGTGTCGGTATTGGTCATGGACTGGACCACCACCGGCGCGCCGCCGCCGACCATGACCCCGCCCACCGGCACGCCCACGGTGTCGCGGCGCGGCGCGGGACCGGCCTGGAGAAGCTCGGCGGGAACCACGGGCACGGGGCTGGTCATGAATTTCGCATCCTCGGGCACTGCGTCCTCGGGCATTTCAGCTGCGGCGTGGGGGGATCGTCCCCGGCCATCGATACGTCCCATCGATACGCCCCCGGCGCCGCGCGGGCGCATTCGAGTTAGGCCGGGGCGCGGCGAGCGTCAACCCGCGCCGGCCGGCGCGGCGTCCGCCTCGCGGCACCGGGCGCAGCTCCCGGCCACCTCCAGCACCCTCTGGCGCGGCTCGAAGCCCGCCGCCCGCGCCGCCCAGGCGAGGTCCCGCCCGATGGCGTGGGAGGCCACCTCCTTGGTGTCGCTGCAGCGCTCGCAGATGAGGAAGATCACCACCTCGCCCGCTTCGTGGGGATGGGTGCAGGCGAGATAGGCGTTGCGGCTCTCGATGCGGTGGGCGAGGCCCTCCGCCACGAGGAAGTCGAGCACCCGATACACCGACATAGGCGGCGTCGGCTCGCCCGCGGCCGTGAGGCGCTGGACGATGTCGTAGGCGCCCACCGGCGCATGGCTCTCGGCCAGGGCCTTCATCACGCTGCGGCGGAGCGGCGTGAGGCGCAGGCCCCTTTCGGCGCAGCACTGCTCCACGCGCGCCATGGCACCGGCCACGCATTGGCCGTGATCATGGTCGAGAAGGGAAGGCACGGGATCGCTCACGCCCGTAAATCTAGTGCATGTCGTGCGATCCCGCCATCCGTGCGCCGATGGCGCCGCCACATGCGTTGCACCGCGGAAAGGAGCGTTGCAATCTGCCGCCCGCAGGATCACCTGTGCGCGTGACAGCATCGTCACACCGCTCCGCTACATCGTGAGCTCCGGCGTCGGGCCGGGGCCACGCCGCGCCTTTTTGGGGAACAGCCATGCTCAAGGGGAAGGTCGCCGTCGTCACCGGGTCCACCAGCGGGATCGGGCTCGCTTATGCCCGCGCCTTCGCCAAGGAGGGCGCCAACGTCGTCCTCAACGGCCTCGGTGACGCCGCCGCCATCGAGAAGGAGCGCTCCGCCATCGAGACCGAGTTCGGCGTGAAGGCGCTCTATTCGCCGGCCAACATGCTGAAGGCGGACGAGATCGCCGACATGGTGAAGCTGGCCGAGACCGAGCTCGGCGCCTGCGACATCCTGGTGAACAATGCCGGCATCCAGCACGTGGCGCCGATCGAGGAATTCCCGATCGACACCTGGAACACCATCATCGCCATCAACCTGTCGGCGGCCTTCTTCGCCATGCGCGCGGCCATTCCCGGCATGAAGGCGCGCAAATGGGGCCGCATCATCAGCACCGCCTCGGCCCATGCGCTGGTCGCCTCGCCGTTCAAGTCCGCCTACGTGTCGGCCAAGCACGGCATCGCCGGCCTGACCAAGACGGCGGCGCTGGAAACGGCGCAGTTCGGCATCACGGTCAACGCCATCTGCCCCGGCTATGTGTGGACGCCTCTCGTCGAGAAGCAGATCCCCGATACCGCCAAGGCCCGCGGCATGACCGAGGAGCAGGTGAAGAAGGACGTGCTGCTCGCCGCCCAGCCCACCAAGGAGTTCGTGACGGTGGAAGAGGTTGCGGCCCTCGCCGTGTTCCTCGCCTCCGACAATGCCCGCTCCATCACCGGGTCCCTGCAGCAGATCGACGGCGGCTGGGTCGCCGAGTGAGCGCCGGCCCGTCGGGACGACGGTCGTGAGCCGGCGCGAGGGCGTGAAGCCGTTGAGCCTGGCCCTGCAAGGGGGAGGCGCCCATGGCGCCTTCACCTGGGGCGTGCTCGACCGTCTCCTGCAGGACGAGCGGATTGCCATTGCCGGCATCACCGGCACCAGCGCCGGCGCCATGAACGCGGTGGTGCTGGCCGCCGGCCTCGCCAAGGGCGACCCGGAAGAGGCGCGCCATGCCCTGACCCAGTTCTGGCGCGACGTTTCCCGCGACGGGCGGATGTCGCCGCTCCAGCGCACGGCGTTCGACCGGCTGATGGGCAACTGGTCCCTGGCGCGCAACCCGGCCTATCTCGCCTTCGAAGTGGCCTCGCGCTTCTTCTCGCCCTACGACTTCAACCCGCTCAACATCAATCCCCTGCGCGAGATCCTGGAAGCGCACGTGGATTTCGAGGCCCTGCGCCAGTCGAAGGTGAAGGTCTTCATCTCCGCCACCAACGTGCACACCGGGCGGGCGCGCATCTTCGGCCGCGAGGAGATGACCGCCGACGCGGTGATGGCCTCCGCCTGCCTGCCGTTCCTGTTCCAGGCGGTGGAGATCGACGGCGTGCCCTACTGGGACGGCGGCTACATGGGCAACCCGCCGCTGTTTCCGCTCTATGAGCAGGCGGACGCGGACGACATCCTCCTGGTCCAGATCAATCCGGTGGCGCGCGAGACCACGCCGCGCACCGCCTCCGAGATCCAGAACCGGATCAACGAGATCACCTTCAACGCCTCCCTGCTGTCCCAGCTGCGCGCCATCGACCATGCGACGAAGCTCATCGAGCAGGGGCTTCTCACCCGCTGGACGCTGGGTGGGTCGAGCTTCCGCCGGGTGCGGCTCCACCGCATCGGCGGGGCGGACCAGCTGGTGGCCCTGGATGCCACCTCGAAGATGAATGCCGAATGGTCCTTCCTCCAGCACCTGCGCGATCTTGGCCGCTCCGCGGCGGATGGCTTCCTCGAAGCGCACTTCGACGATATCGGCCGCCGCTCGACGCTGGATCTCAAGCTGGAACTGGCGGACTGAGGCGGGCTTGAGCCCGCCTGCCGGGCGTGGTCGAGAGTGTATCGAAAGCCGGGGGCGTGGAGGGCCGGGGCAGACCCGGCCCTCCCAGTGGTCGCCCGATCGAATTGCGCGTCGATCGGTCCTAGCCGCGCGAATCCTTGCGCGCCTGCGCCATCGCCACGAACTTGGTGACCCGCCCGGCCTCGCCCGCCGCGCCGATGGGGTCGATCCGCGTCCGCGCCTTGGACCGCATGCCCTGGTTCGGCCGCGGCAGGTTGGCGGGGCGCTTGGCCCGCTTGGAATCGCGCTTCAGCTCCAGCGCGCGGTGGGCGTTCGCCATCAGCTCCGCCCGCGCCGCCTCGTCCTTGCGACGGGTCAGCTCGCGCCGGGCGCGGGTGAGCGCGTCGGTCAGCACGGCGGCCTTCTGGCGGTTGCCCGAATCCGCCTTCTCGAACGTCACCTCGCCGCGCCCGCCCTTGCCGCGCAAGGCCCGGCGCTGGTTGTTGGCGATGGTGAGGGCCCGCTCGCGCCGTTCGCGCAGGCGAGTGACGAGGCCGTGAAGGTCATCGTCCGACAGCTCCGCGAGCGCGGGATGGCGGGCCTTGTCGACGAACTCCATCTCGGTGTCGTCCAGCAGGCGGCGTTCCGTCTTGCGTGTATGCGCCATGGTCGAGCTCCTCCCCTTTTTTATCGAAGGTCATGGCTACGCCTTGGAAATATGAAGATCTTGCGACGCCTGGGGCACGCATCCCCAGGCACATCCGGCGAGCGGCGGCCATGTCCGATCCTTCGATACCCCTTGTGCACGCTCCGCGCCCCGCGCGCCTGGAGATTCTGCGAGCGGACATCACCGGCCTCGCGGTTGACGCCATCGTGAACGCCGCCAATGCCAGCGCTGCTGGGCGGAGGCGGCGTGGACGGGGCCATTCACCGGGCGGCGGGGCCGGAGCTGCTCGCTTATTGCCGCGCCCTCGGCGGTTGCCCAACGGGGGAGGCGCGCCTCACCCCCGGCTTCCGCCTGCCGGCCCGCCATGTGATCCACACGGTGGGACCGGTCTGGCGCGGCGGCGGCTTCGGCGAGGATGCGCTGCTCGTCTCCTGCTATCGCGAGAGCCTCAGGCTGGCCGACGAGGCCGGCCTCGCCTCCATCGCCTTTCCCGCTATCTCCACCGGCATCTATGGCTTTCCGGCGGATCGGGCCGCGCCACTGGCGGTGGAAAGCGTCCTCGCGCATCTTGCGGTTCCCGGCAGCGTCACCCGCGTGGTGTTCTGCTGCTTCTCAGCTGAGGCCGCCGACCTGCACCATGACGCCTTCCGTGCCCACGGCATTGTCCCGTCCAATTGAGCCCGCGCCGGATCTGCCGATCCTCCACCGCGACGGCATGATGCTCATCATCGACAAGCCTTGCGGCCTCCCGGTGCATGCGGGCCCCAAGGGTGGCGAGACCCTCGCCGACCATCTCGACGCCCTGCGCTTCGGCCTGCCGCGGGCGCCGGAGCTGGCGCACCGGCTCGACAAGGACACCTCCGGCTGCCTGGTGCTCGGCCGGCACCCGAAGGCCCTGGCCCTGCTCGGAAAGCTGTTTGCCAGCGGGGTGGTGGGCAAGACCTACGTGGCGCTCACCCACGGGGCGCCGGCGCAGGATGAAGGCCGCATCGACCAGCCCTTGGCCAAGCGCTCCCCCCAGCGCGGCTGGTGGATGCAGGCGGTGCCGAAGGGCACGCCGGGGGCCCAGGAGGCGATTACCGACTACCGCGTGCTCCACCGCGCCGGCGGCTTCGCCGTGCTGGCGCTGTCGCCGCTCACCGGCCGCACCCACCAGCTGCGGGCGCACCTGTCCACCCTCGGCCACCCGATCCTCGGCGATGCCATCTATGGCGGGGCCTCGCGCCTGCCGGGCGGACCGAGGCTGCACCTGCATTCGCGGCGCGTCGTGGTGCCCCTGGCGCGCAACGGGCCGCCGGTGGACGTGAGCGCCCCTTTGCCGCCGCATATGTGCGAGACGCTGGCGCATCTCGATCTTTCGCCGGAGGACGTCGGTCGCGCCGCCGATGCCTTTCGCCCGGACGGGAAGACCTGAGGCGTGGGCGGACCGCCTGACCGGGATGTGAAGCGCGGGTGTGACCGGGTGCGCTGGCCCGCTCCTTGCTACGTGCTAAGCTGATCTTTCGCCGCCATCGGCGCGCGCAGCGGATGCCCATGTGCCGGCCTCTTACAGGGCGGTGGAGGCCCCGAGCGCGCGGAGAAAGGGAATGATGTGAGCGCATCTCGCGACAGGAAGCTCCCGCGTCCGCCGGAAGACGACGCCCGCCTGCTCCTGGCGCGCGCCACCGGCCGGGCCAGCCTCGCCGTGTTCTGGGAACGCGCGTGGCCTGCTTTCGTGCAGGCTGGCGTGGTGCTCGCGGCCTTCCTCGCGGTCTCGTTCGCCGGCCTGTGGCTGGTGCTGCCGGCGCTGCTGAAGATCGCGGGGGTCGGCGCCTTCGCGCTGCTGTTCGCCTTCGCCGCGCGACCGCTTTTCGCCTTGCGCTGGCCGAGCCGGGAAGAGGCCGTGGCACGGCTCGATCGCCACAGCGCCGCCGCCCATCGTCCTGCCACCGCCATCTCCGACAGCCTCGCCACCCGTCCCGACGACCCGGTGGGCGCCGCGCTCTGGCGCGCGCACCTTTCGCGGGCGCTGGCAGCGGCGCGCGTGCTCAAGGCCGGCGCACCCGAGCCGGGCCTCGCCCGCCGCGACCCGCGCGCCTTCCGCGCCATCGCCGTTCTGGCGCTCTTCGCCACCTTCTTCATGGCACCCGGCGAGCACCTGTCCCGCCTGCGGGCCGCCTTCGACTGGCATGCGCTGACCCCGCCCGCGCCCTATCGCCTCGATGCCTGGGTGGACCCGCCGGGCTATACGGGCCGCCCGCCCATCGTGCTGCCGGGCCTGCGCTCGGACGAGCCGACCTCCCTCAACGCGGCCGCGCTCCAGGTGCCCGCCGGCAGCGTGCTGGTGGTGCGCGGGGCCGGCATCGACACCTCCGCCCTCAAGCTGGAGGGCGGTATCGCGCAGGAGAAGGTGAACGAGGAGAAGGCGGAGGGCGCGGGGGCCGAAGGTGAGACGGCGACCGCCGCGAAGGTGCCGCCCGCGACCCTTGCGCCGGGCGAGCAGCGCTATGTCATCCGCGGCGACGCGGACGTCTCGTTCCTCAGCCCGGACCAGCGGCGTCTCTCCTGGCGCTTCAAGGCGGTGCCGGACCTGAAGCCGTCCATCGCCTTCGCCAAGGAGCCGCAGACCGGCGCGCGCAACGTGCTCGTCCTCGCCTACAAGGTGGAGGACGACTACGGCGTGAAGGACGCCGAGGCGACCTTCGCGGCCGCGCCGGCGGACCCGCCTGTATTCCCCCGGCCGGGCGCCGAGCCGCGCAAGGCGGCCCAGCCCCTGGTGCCGCCGCCCAACTTCAAGCTGGCGCTGCCGCCGGGCGGGCGCACCGGCGCCGCCCAGACCACCAAGGATCTCGTCGCCCACCCGTGGGCGGGGGCGAAGGTCGACGTGACGCTGGTGGCCCGCGACGAGGCCGGCAACGCGGCCAGGAGCGAGACCAAGACGGTGCGGCTGCCGGCCCGCACCTTCACCAAGCCCATGGCGCGGGCGCTCATCGACGAGCGGCGGCGGCTCGCGCTTGACGTGAACAACCGGCCCCGCCTGGTGCGGGCGCTGGAGGCCCTGACCTTCGCCCCGCAGCAGGTTTCGCTGCCCGCCGGCCAGTATCTCGGCCTGCGCACGGCGCTGATGCGCGCCAAGATCGCCCGCACCGACGACGAGCTGCGTTCGCTCCTCGACTATCTGTGGGACATCGCGGTGCGCATCGAGGACGGCACCCTCACCGAGGCCGAGCGCGACCTGCGCGCGGCGCAGGAAGCCCTGCGCGAGGCGCTGGAGCGGGGCGCCAGCGACGAGGAGATCAAGCGCCTCACCCAGGACCTGCGCGCCGCCATGGACAAGATGATGCGCCAGCTGGCCGAGCAGGCGCGCCGCGATCCGGGCAACGACCGTCCGCTCGATCCGCAGGCGCGCATCGTGCGCCCGCAGGACATCCAGCGGATGATGGACCAGATCGAGAATCTCGCCCGCTCCGGCAACCGCGACGCCGCGCGCCAGCTGCTCGACCAGCTGCAGGCCATGATGGAGAACATGCGTCCCGGCGGCCGCCAGGCGGGGCGCCAGCAGGGCCAGCAGGGCGAGCTGGGCAAGATGATCCAGGAACAGCAGCAGCTGCGCGACCGCACCTATCGCCAGGGTCGCCAGGGGCAGCAGGGCCAACAAGGACAGCAGGGGCAGCAGGGGCAACGTGGCCAGCAGGGCCAGCAGGGCCAGCAAGGCGAAGGCCAGCAGGGCGAGAACGGCTTCGGCGAGCTCCAGCAGGGCCAGCAGGAGCTGCGCCGCCGGCTCGGCCGCATGCTCGACGACCTGCGCCGCATGCAGCCCGGCCAGCAGCAGGGCGAGAATGGCGAAGGCGGGCAGCCCGGTGGCGATCCCATGGGCCGCGCCGGGGACGCCCTCGGCCGCGCCGAGCAGGCCATGCGCGACGCCGAGGAGGCGCTCGGGCGCGGCGACGGGCAGGGTGCCCTCGACGCCGAGGGCCGCGCCCTCCAGTCCATGCGCCAGGGCGCGCAGTCCCTCGCCGAAGCCCAGCGCGGCAATGACGGTGGTCCAGGACCGGGCGGGCCGGGAGAGGAGACGGCGCAGCGCACCGATCCCCTCGGCCGTCCGCTGCGCAACCAGGATTACGGCGACGACTTCACCGTGAAGGTGCCGGACGAGGTGGATGCGCAGCGCGCCCGCCGCGTGCTGGAGGAGCTGCGCCGCCGGCTGGAGCAGCCGGACCGGCCGCAGCTCGAGCTCGATTATCTCGAGCGGCTGCTGCAGGGCCTCTGAGCCCGGTTTCGGCCGGGCGATCCCGCCCACCCGTCGCGAGGCCGCAGCCGGTCACAGCCCTGCAAGCGCCCGGGGTCGGACACCGGGACGCCAAGCCGCGTGCGGCCGGGCGGCAGGGCGCTTTCGAGCGAAGGGGAGTCTGGTTCGCGTAAGGAAAACGCGCCGGCGCCCGTGTCGACCGCCTGCGGTGCAAGCGGGTTGGAAACGCGTTTTTTAACGAGGAGTTAGGGGGCGATTCGCCAAGCAATCAGGCTCCATTTGCCCGGATCGCGCGCGTGCCCTGTGGATGAGCGCCGTCGCCCGGTTCCTCAGACAGCCTGTGGTAACCTTTTCCGGACAAGCGTGAGCGCTGCTGTCGCAGCGCCGGCCGCGATCCACTATGCTCGCGCCGACCGGGGGAAGAGATGTCCGAGGACCTGCTTTCTGTCGAACCGGACCGAACCGATTCGGGGCGAGGGAAAGGCGTCGTCGCCGGCCCTGGCGGCGCCCGGTCCTGGCTGATTGGCGCGGCCGCGACCGTGTTCATCCTGATCACGGCCCTCGTGGCCTTCATCGCCGGGCAGCTGCACGCGCGCGCCGTCGCGCAGTCCGGAGCCGTGGTCGCGCGGATGGCGGACCTCTTCACCCGATATGCCGACGACACCTTCGCCGCCGTGGGCGCCTTCCAGGGCGCGCTCATCGGCGAGATCGTCGGCGCCCACCTCACGGCGGACGCATTCGCGAGTGCGGCGCGGGGGCTGGAAGGCGGCCACCTCGAGCGGATGGCCGCCGCCGTGCCCACCGTCGCCGGCCTCATCATCGTCGATGGCGCCGGGCATCTTCTCGTTGCCACCCGGGCCGGGGAGGCGGCGGCCGGAGTGATCGCGGCGGTGCCCTTCGCCGACCTCCGGCCCGGCCGTCCCTTCCTCACCGCGCCGATCCGCACCGCGTCCGACGGCCGCGTGGTCTTCGGCCTGGTCCGGGCCGTCTTCGGTGCCGAAGGCGGCCTCATCGGCGCGTCGATCGTGGTGATGGACGAGAGCGCGACCGAGACCCTGCTCGCGCGGTTCGCCCTGCGCGACGGCGATGCGGTCGCCCTCGCCACCGCCGACGGGACGGTGCTTGCCCGCTTCCCCCATGTGGACGGCGTGGTCGGGCGCAGGGTGCCGCGGGAATGGAACCTCCTGCAGGTCGAGGGCTACGCCCACGCGCCAGGGCTCGTGGATGCGGCCGATCGCCTGGTGGCCTTGCGCCGGCTGCCCACGGTCCCGGCCGTCGCCGTGGTCAGCACCGGCCTCGACAATACCCCCTGGTGGTCGCAGGCCTGGCTGATTCTCGCCGGCGCGGCGCTGCTGGTCCTCTCGTCGCTCGCACTGGTGGTGCTTTCCGCGCGCCATGCGCGGAGCCTGCGCAACCTGCGCGAAGCGCGCGAGGCCGGCCGGCTGGCGGAGGGGCATCTCGCCCTCGCCCGGGCGCACCAGCGGCTGGAGGATCAACGCGAGCTCGTTCAACTGCGCTTCGAGATCGCCATCCAGGCCATGCCGCAGGGGTTGTGCTGCTACGACGCGGAGGGCCGCCTCGTCGTCTTCAATGCGCGCTACGCGGAACTCTACCGCATTCCGCCGGAGCAGCTCCGGCCGGGCATGACCCTGGCCGAGGTCGTCGCCCTGAGGGAGGAGGCGGGCGTCGCCCCGAACATGCCCGCCACCGAATATCTCGCCTGGCGGGAGCGGATCACCAAGGGGGAGCCGTCGCCGCCCGAGACCGCCGTGAACCTCGTGGACGGCCGCACCTTCGTCATCAAGCACCAGAATCTTCCCGGCGGCGGGTGGGTTGCGACCCATGAGGACGTGACCGACCAACGCCGCATCGCCACCCTCCTGTCGCGCATGGCGCTCAACGACGAGCTGACCAGCCTGCCCAACCGCGTATTGTTCCGCAAACGCCTCGAGCAGGCGGCGGTGGAGGGCGGCAACGGCACGACCTTTGCGGTACTGCTGCTCGATCTCGATCATTTCAAGACCATCAACGATACGCTCGGCCACAGCGCCGGCGACCGGCTGCTCCAGCAGGTCGGCCTGAAACTTAGGGATACGATCGCCACCGGCGACGTGATCGCCCGCATCGGCGGCGACGAATTCGGCATCCTGCAGTGCGGCGGCACCCAGCCCGCCGCCGCCATCGCCTTGGCGCAGCGGCTCATCGGCGTGCTCGATGTGCCGTTCCACGTGGACGGACAGCAGGTGGTGGTGGGCGTCACCATCGGCATCGCCCTGCTTCCGCACGACGGCCGGGAGCCCGACGACGTGCTGAAATGCGCGGACCTCGCCCTCTACCGCACCAAGGAGGAGGGGCGGGGCCACTACCGGCTGTTCGAGCCGGAGATGAAGGTCGCCATGCAGCACCGCCGGACGCTGGAGGTGGAATTGCGCCGCGCCGCTGTGGCCGGCGAGTTCGAGATCTTCTATCAGCCGGTGGTCAGCGTGCCCGAGAGGGAGGTGGTGGGGCATGAGGCGCTGTTGCGCTGGCGCCATCCCGAGCGTGGCCTCGTCGCGCCCGACCGGTTCATCCCGCTGGCCGAGGAGATCGGGGTCATTGAGCCGATCAGCGAATGGGTGCTCGCCCAGGCCTGCACCGCCGCCGCCCGCCATCCGGGGGAGGGCCGGATCGCGGTGAACCTCTCGGCCGTCCAGTTCACCAGCCGCCGGTCGGACCTGGTGAAGGTGGTCGCCTCGGCACTCGGCGCCAGCGGCCTGTCGCCGGAGCGGCTCGAGCTCGAAATTACCGAGACCACCCTGCTGCGCGACACGGAAGGCGTGCTCGCCACCCTCCACGCCTTGAAGGCGCTGGGGGTGAGCATCGCCATGGACGATTTCGGCACGGGCTATTCGTCGCTCGACTATTTGCGGCGCTTCCCCTTCGACCGGGTGAAGGTGGACCGCAGCTTCATCCACAAGCTGGCGCGGGACAATCCACCGGTGCTGCGGGCGCTCACCGATCTGTGCCGCGCCTTCAGCATGCACGTCACCGCCGAGGGGGTGGAGACCGAGGAGCAGTTCGCCGCCATCGTGGCCAGCGGCTACACCGAGGCGCAGGGCTTCCTGTTCGGCCGGCCGGCGCCCCGCGAGGGCAACGCGCCGCTGCGCTCGGGCCGGCTGTGAGCGCGGCCTTCAGGCGGCCGGCGGCGGTGCCGGCGCGACCTTGAGCACCGCCCCGTCGATCGCCACCACCGTCACGTCCGTGCCAGCGGCGAGGTCGGGCCCCTCGATGCGCCAGACCGTGTCGTCGATGTGCACCCGGCCGATCCCGCCCTGGATCGGGCTTTCCAGGGTGAAGACGCGCCCGACGAAGCCTTCCGCCCGCCGGTTGAGGAACGGCCGGTCCGAGGCATGGCCGGGCGCGGGGGAGACCTTGCGGCCCACCAGCACCGCCGCCACCGCGAGGGCGGCGAAGGCCAGCACCTCGCTCTGCCAGCCGAGGTCCACGGTGTAAGCGAGGATGCCGGTCGCCAGGGCGGCGATGCCGAGCCACAGCAGGAAGGCGCCGGGCACGGCGATCTCCGCCACCAGCAGCACGCCGCCGAGGACGAACCAGGCCCAGGGGCCCAGATGCTCGAAGATCACCATCGCCTCACCCCTGCGCCGGCGGCACGGTGACGGGCACGGTCGGCCGGCCCGCCGGGCGCTGTGGCCGCGGCGACGTCGGGCCCTCGCCGCCGAAGGCATTGCGGGCCAGCTCGCCGATGCCGGCGAGGGAGGACAGGAGCGCCGTGCCCTCATAGGGCATCAGCACCACCTTCTGGTTGGGCGCGGCGCCCATGGTCTCGAACGCCTTCACGTACTTTTCGGCGATATAATAATTGAGCGCGGCGGGATCGCCGGTGGCCACGGCCGCCGACAGCATCTGGGTCGCCTTGGCGTCGGCCTCGGCGAGACGCTCGCGCGCCTCCGCGTCGCGGAAGGCGGCCTCGCGGCGGCCCTCGGCCTGGAGGATCTGGCCCTGCTTCTGGCCTTCCGCCTCCAGGATGATGGCCCGCTTCTCCCGCTCCGCCTTCATCTGCCGGCCCATGGCATTCACCAGGTCCGCCGGGGGCACGATGCCCTTGATCTCCACGCGGGTGATCTTGATGCCCCAGGGCGAGGCGGCGGCGTCCACCACGCGCAACAGGCGGACATTGATCTCGTCGCGGTGGGACAGGAGCTGGTCGAGGTCCATGGAGCCCATGACGGTGCGGATGTTGGTCATGGTCAGGGCCAGGATGGCGGTGTCGAGCCGGGCCACCTCGTAGGAGGCCCGCGCCGCGTCGAACACCTGGAAGAAGGCCACCCCATCCACCGAGACGGTGGCGTTGTCCTTGGTGATCACCTCCTGGGTCGGCACGTCGAGCACCTGCTCCATCACGTTCACCCGATTGCCGATGCGATCGACGAAGGGGACGATGAGGTTGAGGCCGGGCTGGAGCGTCTTGGTGTAGCGGCGGAAGCGCTCGACCGTATACTGATACCCCTGCGGCACCGTCTTCACACCGGAGAAGACCACCGCGACGGCGAGCACCAGCAGCACGATGACGAAGAGGTTCGGGCCGATCTCGATCATGGATGCCCCCGTATCCGGCCCCCGTGGCCGGCGGGGCATAAGGGCATGGGGCAAGGGAGCACGGCAAGGGGAAGTGCAGGGCGGGAAGCGCAGGGCGGGGCGCGTCGGGGGGGAACAAAACGCAGCCGAAAGCCCCCCAGCGATTCGCTCCGGCTTTGTTCCACCGGTGTTCACGTCCGGCACCGCACGCGTCCCGGATCGGGACGCCGATCGCACCCGGCCGGCAAAGAACAATGGGGTCTGAGGTCGTCGTCGGCGTGGCTGCGGGAACGAAGCGCGGCCGGCGTCATCGCAGCGATTCGCTCCGGCTTTGTTCCGCGTGCGTTCACGCCCGGCGCCGCGCCTGTCCCGCGCTGGGATGCGGATCGGCTCAGTCGACCGCCACGGCGAAGCGCAGCAGGATGGTGCGCTGGAGCGGATTGAAGTTGTCGTCCGAGACAAGGGTGAGGATCGTCTCGCCCGCCGTGTTGGTGGTCACGGCGAGGCCCTCCATGTTGTCGATCTCATAGCCCATGTCGAAGGAGCCCAGCACCTCGCCCTCGAGCCGCGCGCCGGCCTTCACGTCGGCGAGGGAGAAGCGGCGGATCTGCATGCGGACGCCGGTGGCGGGCGAATAGTGACGCTCCAGCAGGTACATCTCGCCGGCCGGGCCCAAGGCCAGGTCGGTAGCACTGAACGCGGCGCTCTTCGCCACGGTGAAGGTGCCGGGATGGCGCCCGCCGATGATGAAGCCCGGCAGGTCCGCCTTGGCGTCGGTCCCCGCTTCGCCGACACCCACCAAAGCGCCCTGGAGCGGCCCGGAGGGGATGAAGGCGAGGCTTTCCAGCCCGAGATTGTTGCGCAGGTTGCGGATGGCCGGGGCCGGCACGATGGCCCCCGCCTTGCCCATGGGATCGGACGGATAGCGCCAGATCTCGTTCACGTCCTCCATGGCGACGTAGATGCCGTCCGGCCCCACCGTGAGGGCTTCCGCGTCGCCGCGCCCGCGGGTGGCCTGGGTGCGGTGCTCGCCGTCAAACAGGGCGGCCGCCTTCACGTCCGAGAGGCCGGTGGGCCGGTCGCCGTCGGTGTCGAGATGGCCGGAGATGAAGACGCCGGCATCGGTGACGGCGAGAAACCGCCCGCTCTTGCCCAGCGAGAAGCCTGAAATACCGCCGAAGCCGGCAAAGTCCGAGGTCAGAACCAGGCCGCCGAGAAAGGTGAGAGCGCCGAAGCGGTCGGTCTCGTCACCCGGCTTGAAAGTGGCGATCGGCCTAGCCTTCACCGTGATCGCCAGCGGCGCCTGCGGCAAGGCCAGCGGCTTGGAGAAGGCCGTGCCGAGCAGGGCGGCCCCTGCGGCCGCAAGGCCGATCCCCGCGGCGACGCCGAGCGCCGTCCGCCGGGACAGGCCGGACCTCAATGGAGCCGCCCCTTGCGCGTGGGCGCCTTCGGCACTTCGTTGAAGAGCTCGGCCAGCTTCTCCGTCATCACGCCGCCGAGTTCTTCCGCGTCGACGATGGTGACGGCGCGCTGGTAATAGCGCGTGACGTCGTGGCCGATGCCGATGGCGATGAGTTCCACCGGCGAGCGCGTCTCGATCTCCGAGATGATGTGCCGCAGGTGCCGCTCCAGGTAGTTGCCGGCATTCACCGAGAGGGTGCTGTCGTCCACCGGCGCGCCATCGGAGATCATCATCAGAATGCGCCGCGCCTCGGTGCGCATCATCAGGCGCTTGTGCGCCCAGTCGAGCGCCTCGCCGTCGATGTTCTCCTTGAGCAGACCCTCACGCATCATCAGGCCGAGATTGCGCCGGGCCCGCCGCCACGGGGCGTCGGCCGACTTGTAGATGATGTGCCGCAGGTCGTTGAGCCGGCCCGGCCCGGCGGGCTTGCCGCCGGCGAGCCACGCCTCGCGGGATTGGCCGCCCTTCCACGCCTTGGTGGTGAAGCCCAGAACCTCCACCTTCACCCCGCAGCGCTCCAGCGTGCGGGCGAGGATGTCGGCGCAGGTGGCGGCCACCGTGATCGGCCGCCCGCGCATGGAGCCGGAATTGTCGATGAGCAGCGTCACCACGGTATCGCGGAAGTCGGTGTCGCGCTCGCGCTTGAAGGAGAGGGCGGCGGTGGGGTCGGTGATGACGCGGGACAGGCGCGCCGGGTCGAGCACGCCTTCTTCCAGGTCGAAGTCCCAGGCGCGGTTCTGCTGCGCCAGCAGGCGGCGCTGCAGCCGGTTGGCGAGGCGCGCCACCACGCCCTGCAGGTGGGCGAGCTGCTTGTCGAGATAGGACCGAAGGCGCGTCAGCTCCTCCGAATCGCACAAATCCTCTGCCGCCACCTCCTCGTCGAACTTGGTGGTGAAGGCATGGTATTCGGGCCCGCGATTGTCGTGGGTCACCGGCGGCCGGGGCTGCCAGGGCTCGGCCGGCTCCTCGCTGTCGCCCAGCTCGGTGCCGTCGGGCACCTCCGCCGGCGGGGCGGAATCGCTGTCCATGGCGCTGTCGGGCATCTCCTCCTCGGAGAGCTCGGCCTCCATCTCGGTGGTACCCTGCTGGCTGTCGTCCTCGCGGGCGTCGCCGCTCTCGCCGCCCTCGTCGTCGGGGCCGCCCTCGCCGTCCCCGTCCTCGGGCTCCTTCTCGGTGTCGAGGCTGCTCTCCTCGCCCATGTCGAGGGAAGCGAGGAGGTCGCGGGCGATCTCGCCGAAGCGCTTCTGGTTCTCCAGGCTGTCGGCGAGGCGGGACAGGTCGCCGGCGGCGCGGTCCTCGATGTAGGAGCGCCAGAGGTCCACGATCTTGCGCGCGTCGGCGGGCGGGGCCTCGCCGGTCAGGCGCTCGCGCACCATGAGGGCGATGGCGTCCTCGATGGGGGCGTCGGCGCGCTCGGTGATGTCGGCAAAGTTGCCGCGGTGGTAGCGGTCCTGGAGCATGGCCGCGAGATTGCGCTTGGTGCCCGGCATGCGGTTGCCGCCGATGGCTTCCACCCGCGCCTGCTCGACCGCCTCGAACACTGCCCGGGCGGTCTCGCCCTGGGGCAGCATCTTGCGGTGCACCTTGGGGTCGTGGCAGGCGCGGCGCAGGGCGAGGGAGTCGGCGTGGCCGCGCACGATGGCGGCGTCCTGCAGGGTGAAGCGGCGCGGCGGCTCGGGCAGGCGCACCCGGTCGGGGGCCAGCGCCGGCCGCTCGGAGGCGAAGGTCACCTCGAAGTCGGAGACGCCGGCGATGGCCTTGAAGCAGCCCGCCACCGCCCGCTTGAAGGGTTCGGCGGGGGCCTCCTTCGGCGTCTTGCCGGGGGTGCGGTTCGTCGGGGCCATGATCAGGGTCTCAACGGTCAGCGTCTCTCGGGGATGGAAGGAGCCGGGACTTCCCGGCTCAGGACAACGCGACGTTCACCGTGCTCTCGGTGAGCTCCTGGCCGAAGCAGCGCTGGTAGAACTCGGCCACCAGCGGCCGCTCCAGCTCGTCGCACTTGTTGAGGAAGGTCACTCGCAGGGCGAAGGCGATCTCCTTGAAGATGTCCGCATTCTCGGCCCAGGTGATGACGGTGCGCGGGCTCATCACGGTGGATAGGTCGCCGTTGATGAAGGCCTGTCGGGTGAGGTCGGCGAGGCGCACCATGCGGTTGACCGTGTCGCGGCCCTCCGGAGTCTGGAAGTGCTTGGCCTTGGCCAGCACGATGTCCACTTCCTTGTCGTGGGCGAGATAGTTGAGGGCGGTGACGATGGACCAGCGGTCCATCTGCGCCTGGTTGATCTGCTGGGTGCCGTGATAGAGGCCGGTGGTGTCGCCGAGGCCGATGGTGTTGGCCGTGGCGAACAGGCGGAAGGCCGGGTGGGGGCTGATGACCCGGCTCTGGTCGAGCAGGGTCAGCCGGCCGGAGGATTCCAGCACGCGCTGGATCACGAACATCACGTCCGGGCGGCCGGCGTCGTATTCGTCGAACACCATGGCGATGTTGTTCTGGTAGGCCCAGGGCAGGATGCCGTCGCGGAACTCGGTCACCTGCATGCCGTCCTTCACCACGATCGCATCCTTGCCGATGAGGTCGATGCGCGAGATGTGGCTGTCGAGGTTGATGCGCACGCACGGCCAGTTGAGCCGCGCCGCCACCTGCTCGATATGGGTCGACTTGCCGGTTCCATGGTATCCTGTGACCATCACCCGGCGATTGCGGGCGAAGCCGGCGAGGATGGCGAGGGTGGTGGTGCGGTCGAACAGGTAGTCCGGATCGAGCTCGGGCACGTGGGGATCCGCCTCCGAGAAGGCCGGCACCTCCATGTCGATGTCGATGCCGAACGTCTGGCGAACCGACACCTTCATGTCCGGGGTCGGGGCGTTGGTCTGCGTGCCGATCATGACTCCTCCGTCAGCGCGCGTGGCGCGCCCTTCCTGTCCTGGTTCCGGGGCGGTGACCCTTAAGGCGGCCGCAACCGTGCAAAAATCCGACCATCCTTCGGACAGTCAGCAGAAACCGGCCTGCTTCAGGTTGTTGTAGGCCTGGATGACGCTGCGCAGCCGGTCCTCGGAGGAGCGATCCCCCCCGTTCGCATCCGGATGGTGCAGTTTTACCAATTCCTTGTAGCGCGCCTTGATCTCTGTGGCGCCGGCGGACATTTCGAGACCCATGACCTCCAGCGCCCGGCGCTCGGTGGTGCGCACGATGCGCCCGTCCGGCACCGGCCGGTCGGCATGGAACGCGCCGCCCATCTCGGCGGTGAAGCCGAAGGGGTCGCGCATGCCCTCGGCGCCGCCCGGCGGCGGAGGGCCGGGCGTCCGGCTCCCCTTGGCGCCCATCTTCCAGGTCGGGCGATGGCCGGTGAGCGCGTCCTTCTGGTAGGCGCAGACCGCGTCGTCGGTCATGCCCGAGAAGTAGTTGTAGGAGTGGTTGTATTCGCGCACGTGGTCGAGGCAGTACTGCCAGTACTGGCCTTCCTGGTGCCGGCCCTTGGGCGCCTTGTGGGTCCCCTCCGCCGCACAGCCCGGCCATTGGCAGCCCTGCAGCGTCGGCCGGCTGTGGCGCCGGTCGTCTGCGGGCTTGACCCGGATGCGATCGAAGAGCGGGGAGTTCAGCTTCATGACACAATGATTATGGGCGCCGTACCGCGGCGCGGCAAGAAACGAGGTGCGATCGGGCGGAAAACCCCGGAGCCGGCTGAGCCGTGACCCGTCGCCGGCGCGAGGATAGGCGGGCTGCGACAGGACACATATAATGCGCCCTCAGCGCAAGCGCCATCTGAGGCGAAGCGCCTTCAATTGGTTCCATTTCAGCTATTGGATTTCATGATGTCCGAAACCTCCCTTTCCGCGATCCGCCAGACCCTCGAGGCGGGGCTTTCCCCGCTCGCCCTCGAGCTCGAGGACGAAAGTCACAAGCATGCCGGCCATGCCGGCGTGCGCCATCAGCTCAAGGGCGCCGAGCATCGCGACGACGGTGGGGTGACCCACCTGCGGGTTCGGGTGGTTTCGCCCGATTTCGCCGGCAAGAGCCGGATCGAGCGCCACCGCATCGTCAACGGCCTGCTCCAGGGCGAGATCGCCAAGGGCCTGCACGCCATCGCCATCGAGGCCAAGGCGCCGGGCGAATGAGCGGGGCAATTGCGGGTGCCGGGAGGCGGAGCCTTCATGGCTGAGGCGCAGGCGCAGGACGGCGCGTTGGTCCTTTTCTCTGGCGGGCAGGATTCCGCCACCTGCCTCGCCTTTGCCCTGGAGCGCTTCGGCCGGGTGGAGACGCTGGGCTTCCATTATGGCCAGCGCCATGCCGTGGAGCTGGAGCGCCGCCCGGTGCTGCGCGCCGCCATGGCGGGCCTCGATCCCCTCTGGGCCGCGCGCCTGGGCGTCGACCACCTGCTCGACATGCCGGTGCTCGGCCAGATCTCCGAAACGGCGCTGACCCGCGAAATGGCGGTGGAGATGGAAGAGGGCGGCCTGCCCAACACCTTCGTGCCGGGCCGCAACCTCGTCTTCCTCACCTTTGCCGCGGCGCTCGCCTATCGCCGGGGCCTGAGGCACATCGTCGGCGGCATGTGCGAGACCGACTTCTCCGGCTATCCGGACTGCCGCGACGACACCATCAAGGCCATGCAGGTGGCCCTGAATCTCGGCATGGAAAAGCGCTTCGTGCTGCATACGCCGCTCATGTGGATCGACAAGGCGGAGACCTGGGCCCTGGCCGAGCGGCTCGGCGGGGCGGCGCTGGTGGACCTCATCATCGAAGAAAGCCACACCTGCTATCTCGGCGAGCGTGGCAAGAGGCGCGATTGGGGCTATGGTTGCGGCGAATGCCCCGCCTGCCGGTTGAGGGCCGAGGGGTTTGCGCGCTACCGCGCGTCCGGTGCGGTGGAAAGTCGCGCGGCCGCCCCCAAATAACCGCCACTTTGCGCTAGGTTCGCAACAAGCTGTCCAACGATTCGAGATCAATCATGGCCGATCCCGTGCCCGCCGAGTCCCCCGATGATTACGGCGCCCAGTCCATCCAGGTGCTGAAGGGCCTCGATGCCGTCCGCAAGCGCCCCGGCATGTATATCGGCGATACGGACGACGGGTCGGGCCTCCACCATATGGTGTACGAGGTGGTGGACAACGCCATCGACGAGGCCCTCGCCGGCTGGGCCAAGGAGGTCACGGTCACCCTCAACGCCGACGGCTCGGTGACGGTGACCGACGACGGCCGCGGCATCCCCACCGACATCCACAAGGAAGAGGGCGTCTCCGCTGCCGAGGTCATCATGACCCAGCTGCACGCCGGCGGTAAGTTCAACCAGAACTCGTACAAGGTCTCCGGCGGCTTGCACGGGGTGGGCGTCTCGGTGGTGAATGCGCTGTCCACCACCCTGGAACTCACCGTCTGGCGCGACGGCAAGGAGCATTTCATCCGCTTCCGCCATGGCGACGCGGAAGCCCCGCTGAAGGTGGTGGGCGACGCCCCCGCCGACAAGCGCGGCACCAGGGTGACCTTCACCCCAGCCCCGAGACCTTCACCAAGATCGAGTTCGACTACGCCACGCTGGAGCACCGGCTGCGCGAGCTGGCGTTCCTGAATTCCGGCGTGCTCATCATCCTCACCGACGCGCGCACCGCCGAGGTGAAGCGCGAGGAGCTGCATTACGAGGGCGGCGTGGAAGCCTTCGTGAAGTACCTCGACCGCTCCAAGTCCGCTTTGCTGCAGAAGCCGGTGGTGATCCGCGCCGAGAAGGACGGCATGACCGTGGAAGCCGCACTGTCGTGGAACGACGGCTATCACGAAAATATCCTGTGCTTCACCAACAACATTCCCCAGCGGGATCGCGGCACCCACTTCACCGGCTTTGCGGCGGCGCTGACCCGGCAGGTGATCGGCTATGCCAATTCCTCCGGCATCGCCAAGAAGGAGAAGGTGGACCCCACCGGCGAGGATTGCCGCGAGGGTCTCACCGCCGTGCTCTCGGTGAAGGTGCCGGACCCCAAGTTCTCCTCCCAGACCAAGGACAAGCTGGTGTCCTCCGAGGTCCGCCCGGTGGTGGAATCCCTGGTGAGCGAGGCGCTGTCGGTCTGGTTCGAGGAGAACCCGGCGGAAGCCAAAAACGTGATCGGCAAGGTGGTGGAGGCCGCCGCCGCCCGCGAGGCCGCCCGCAAGGCCCGCGACCTCACCCGCCGCAAGAGCCCGCTCGACGTCGCTTCGCTGCCCGGCAAGCTCGCCGACTGCCAGGAGCGCGACCCGGCCAAGTCCGAGATCTTCATCGTCGAGGGTGACTCGGCCGGCGGCTCCGCCAAGCAGGGCCGCGACCGCGCCTTCCAGGCGGTGCTGCCGCTCCGCGGCAAGATCCTCAACGTGGAGCGGGCCCGCTTCGACAAGATGCTGTCGTCCGAGCAGATCGGCACGCTGATCACCGCGCTCGGCACCGGCATCGGCCGCGACGACGGGCATTCGGGCGGCTTCGACCTCGCCAAGCTGCGCTACCACAAGATCATCATCATGACCGACGCCGACGTGGACGGCGCCCACATCCGCACCCTGCTGCTCACCTTCTTCTTCCGGCAGATGCCGGAGCTGGTGGACGCGGGCCACCTCTTCATTGCCCAGCCGCCCCTCTACAAGGTCACCCGCGGCAAGTCCGAGACCTATCTCAAGGACGAGAAGGCGCTGGAGGACTACCTGGTCACCGCCGGCCTCGATGAGGCCTCCCTGCACTTGGCCTCGGGCGAAGTGCGCGCTGGCTCGGACCTCGCCCATGTGGTGGAGGTGTCGCGCCAGCTGCGGGCGGCGCTGGGCGCCATGCATCCGCGTTACAACCGCGCGGTGGCCGAGCAGGCGGCGCTGGCCGGCGCGTTCGGCGTCGCGGCGTTGCAGGACGAGGCCGCCGGCATCGCCGCCGCTGCCGAGGTGGCGCGCCGGCTCGACGCCTTGGCGGACGAGACCGAGCGCGGCTGGATCGGCCTGTTCGACGAGACCGGCTATGCCTTCTCCCGCACGGTGCGCGGCGTGGCCGAGGTGGCGCGGCTGGACCATGCCTTCATCGCCTCCCCCGAGGCGCGCCGGCTTGACACGCTGGCCCGCGACCTCGACGGCGTCTTCACCGCCGCCACGGTGCTGAAGCGCAAGAACGACGAGCAGGCGCTGTTCGGCGCCGTCGACCTGTTCGACGCGGTCACCGACGCCGGCCGCAAGGGCCTCTCGCTCCAGCGCTACAAAGGCTTGGGCGAGATGAACCCGGAGCAGCTGTGGGAGACCACCCTCGACAAGAACGCCCGCTCCCTCCTCCAGGTGCGGGTGAAGGAGGTGGATGCCGCCGACGACCTCTTCAACCGCCTCATGGGCGACACCGTGGAGCCGCGGCGGGAGTTCATCCAGGAGAACGCCCTGCGGGCGAGCGTGGACGTGTGAGGGGGCGCGCGGCCTGTCCCCGTTTTCACGGGATGCCTTTCAAGGGAAACACCAGCCGGCCTGTAAGCCGGGTTCTGTACGGCGGACCTTGCGGCCCGCGTGGCGACCATTCCTCTGGGACGCCGGTTGCCCGGCGCCTCTAGCAGTCAACCCGGACGGCGCCCCGTAGACAGGGGTGGTTTCCCGTGCCGTCCCTATTCGACCTTGCTCCCGGTGGGGTTTGCCGTGCCGCTCCCGTTGCCGGTCGCGCGGTGGGCTCTTACCCCACCGTTTCACCCTGGCCCGTGCGGACCCGAAAGTCTTTCACGGGTGGTCTGATTTCTGTGGCACTTTCCCTGGGGTTGCCCCCGCCGGACGTTATCCGGCACCGTGTCTGCGTGGAGCCCGGACTTTCCTCGATATGCAGAGCATACCGCGGCCGCCCGGCCGGCTGGTGAGCGCGAGCAATGGGCGCTGGGGCGTCATGCGTCAAGGGGTGGATGCGTTCCCCGGCCCAGCGACGGCGAGGCAGAAGTGCCGAGCCGGGGTCCAGCAGAGAGTCCTGCGCAGCAGTCAGAATGTCTCTGGCAGCCGGATCGGGAAGCGCCTTCGGCGAAGCCTTGCGCTGGATCCCGGCTCCCCTTCCACTCCGCTGACGCTGCGTTCCAGTCGGCCGGGATACGCGTAAACGAAAGTTGGCCTCACCCCACCAGCTCGAACCATTCGTCCTCGGTCATCACCTGCACCCCGAGGGATTGCGCCTTCTCCAGCTTGGAGCCGGCACCGGGGCCCGCCACCAGGAGGTCGGTCTTGGCCGACACCGAGCCGGAGACCTTCGCCCCGAGCCGCTCGGCCATGGCCTTGGCCTCGTCGCGGGTCATCTTCTCCAGCGATCCGGTGAACACCACCGTCTTGCCGGAGACGGGGCTTGCCGCCGCCACCCGCTCCATGGGCTCGGGGTCACCTCCTTCAGCAGCGCCGCCACCACCTCGCGGTTGCGGGGCTCGCCGAAGAACTCGATCACCGCTTCCGCCACCACGTCGCCGATGCCGTCGATGCCGAGCATCTCCTGCCAGGCCTCGTTCCCCTTGGGATGGGCCTCGCCGGGAATCTCCGACGCCAGCGCGCCGGCCTCCAGCGCCTCCACGGTGCCGTAATGGCGCATCAGCCGCTTGGCGTTGGTCTCGCCCACATGGCGGATGCCGAGGGCGAAGACGAAGCGGTCCACCACCACCTTTCGCCGCTCCTCGATGGCGGCGAACAGGTTGGTCGCGGAGGTCTTGCCCCAGCCCTCCCGGTTCTCCAGCCGCTGCAGGTCGCGCCTGTTGCGCTCTTCCAGCGTGAAGATGTCGGCGGGCGACTTGATCAGTCCCCACTCGTAGAAGGCGCGCACCTGCTTCTCGCCCAGCCCCTCGATGTCGAAGGCATTGCGGGAGACGAAGTGGCGCAGGCGCTCCACCATCTGCGCCGGGCAGATGAGCCCGCCGGTGCAGCGGCGCACCGCGTCCACCTTGTCAGTCCTGGTGTCCACCTCGCGCACGGCGTGGGAGCCGCAGGCCGGGCACAAAGTGGGGAATTCATACGGCTTTGAACCGGCCGGCCGCTTCTCCGCGATCACCCGCACGACCTGAGGGATCACGTCGCCGGCGCGCTGCACCACCACCGTGTCGCCGATGCGCACGTCCTTGCGGGCGATCTCGTCCTCGTTGTGCAGGGTGGCGGAAGAGACCACCACGCCGCCCACGGTCACCGGGGTGAGCTTGGCCACCGGCGTGAGCGCGCCGGTGCGGCCGACCTGGATCTCGATGTCCTCCAGCACGGTGGTCGCCTGCTCGGCCGGGAACTTGTGGGCGATGGCCCAGCGCGGCGAGCGCGAGACGAAGCCGAGGCGGCGCTGCAGGTCGAGCCGGTCCACCTTGTAGACCACGCCGTCGATGTCGTAGCCGAGCGTGGCGCGCTGGGCCTCGATGGAGCGGTAGTGGGCGATGAGCTCGGCGGCGCTGGTTGCCCGGATCATCAGCGGGTTGGTGGTGAAGCCCCAGCGCTTGAAGGCCTCGACCACGCCATGCTGGGTTTCTGCCGGCAGGTCCGAGGCCTCGCCCCAGGCATAGGCGAAGAATTTCAAGGGCCGGGCCGCGGTGATGGCGGAATCGAGCTGGCGCAGGGAGCCCGCTGCCGCATTGCGCGGATTGGCGAAGACCTTCTCGTCGGCCGCCGCCTGCCGATCGTTGAGCGCCTCGAAATCGGCCTTGGCCATGTAGACCTCGCCGCGCACGTCGATGAGGGCCGGCACGTCCTCGCCGGAGAGGCGATCGGGGATTTCGGCGATGGTGCGCACGTTGGCGGTCACATCCTCGCCCTGGGTGCCGTCGCCGCGGGTGGCGGCCACGGCGAGCGCGCCACCCTCGTAGCGCAGGGAGCAGGACAGGCCGTCGATCTTGGGCTCGGAGGTGAAGGCCACCTCGTCGTCCGGCCCGAGATTGAGGAAGCGCTTCACCCGCGCCACGAACTCCTCCACCTCCGCGTCGGAGAAGGCGTTGGAGAGGGACAGCATGGGCACGCCATGCACAACCTTGCCGAACTTCTCCGACGGCGCAGCGCCCACCTTCTCGGACAGGCTGTCCTCGCCCCTCAGTCCCGGGAAGCGCGCCTCGATGGCCTCATAGCGCCGGCGCAGGGCATCATATTCGGCGTCGGAGACGACCGGGGCGTCCTCGCGATAGTAGGCGGCGTCGTGGCCGGCGATCTCCTGCGCCAGGGCGGCATGCTCGCTCGCGGCCTCGGCCGGCGAGAGGTCTTCGACAGTCACGGAACGAAAGGGGGCTGCGGGCGCGGTCATGGTGTCCTCTGGCGCCCCTTTTTGGCAAAGCCCGCTGCGGCCGGCAACTCGCCGGCCACAATCGGCGCCGTGCATCCGGAAAAGACCGGGCTGCGCGGATGTCTCGAACTTGTAAGATGTCCAAGCTAGGGCTTCGAATACGATTCTCCGACCAAGGGGGCAAAATGGCCAGGGGTTCAGGATTTTCCCGCAGGATTGCCGCGGCAGCGGCCCTCACCTTCCTTGCCGCTGCGCCGGCGCTGGCCCAGCAGGGGGACGATTCGGCTCAGGATGCGGCCCTTCTGGCGCGCGGCGAATATCTCGCCAAGGCGGCGGACTGCATGCCCTGCCATACCGGCGACAAGGCGAAGCCCTTCGCCGGCGGCCTTGCGCTCAACACGCCGTTCGGCGCCATCTATTCGCCGAACATCACCTCGGACCGCTCCACCGGCATTGGCCTGTGGACCTACGAGCAGTTCGTTAACGCGGTGCGCAACGGCATCCGCAAGGACGGCGCCTATCTCTATCCCGCCATGCCGTTCGACGCCTACACCGAGATTTCCGACGACGACATGAAGGCCCTGTGGGCCTATGTGCGGCGCATCCCGCCCATTCCCAGCACCCCGCCGGCCAACCAGCTGGCCTTCCCGTTCGACATCCGCCTCGGCATGCTGGCGTGGCGCGAGCTGTTCTTCGACCAGGGCCGCTTCACCCCCGCCGCCGGCAAAAGCGCGGAATGGAACCGCGGCGCCTATCTCGTGAACGCGCTCGGCCATTGCTCGGACTGCCACACGCCGCGCAACCTCATGGGCGCCACCAAGGCGAAGGCGCATTTCCTCGGCGCCGACGTGGACGGCTTCTGGGCGCCCGACATCGCCACCGCCGCGCTCAAGAAGGACGGCTGGACGCCGGAGACCCTCTCCACCTTCCTGAAGACCGGCTCGGCGCCGGGCAAGACCTCCGTCTTCGGCCCCATGGCCGAGGTGGTGCACGAATCCCTCGGCTTCCTCACCGAGGCCGACCGGGCCGCCATCGTCACCTACCTGTTCGATTCGCCGCCGCCGAAGGACGTCCCCGCCCCGCAGGCGGCCTCGCCCCTGCCCGCGGCCGTCTATCTGCGCGCCTCGAAGCTCTATGTGGACAATTGCGCCGTGTGCCACCTGGACAAGGGCGCCGGCCGGGGGATTCGATCCCGGCGCTGGCCGGCAATCCGGCGGTGACCGCCTCCGAGCCCTACAACGTGATCATGGCCATCCTCGGCGGCCTGCCACCGGGCGGCACCTATGGCGCCATGCCCTCCTTCGCCGGCCGGCTCGATGACGGGCAGGTGGCGGATCTCGCCAATTACGTGCGCACCTCCTGGGGCAACACCGCCGCGCCGAACGTGACGGCGAGCATGGTCGCCGCCTGGCGCGCCACCGCCCATGTGCCCGACTACGGCACCCAGGCGGCCTCCGCCTTCACCTGCCCGGACGTGGGCGGCGCGCCCGGCTCCGACGGACCGGACGCGAAGGCCGTGGCGGCGCTTTCCGCCATGATGGCCGGTGGCCAGCGCTCCATTCCCATGATGGTGGACGCCTACAACGCCGCGTCCGGCAGTTCCGGTTCGGGCTCCGTGGTGGATGCCCTCACCGCCGCCTATTGCCCGGTGGTGGCCAAGAGCGGCCTTCCCGAATGGCAGAAGTATGCGGAGCTGCGCCGCTTCACGCTCCAGGCGGCGCTCGACGTATCGCGGCGGACTGTCAATGGCCCGGTGGATTCTCAGCCCATCGCCTGGGCTCTGCCGGTGGGCAGCGGCCTGGTGCTGAAGGAGCCCAGAAGCCTCGCCGACAAGCTCGCCTGCCCGGCGGACGACGGCAAGGCGGTGCCGGCGGATCTCTCCGCCGCGGCCACCAAGCTCCTCGGCGCGCCCAAGCCGCCGGTGTCCGGCGATGCGGTCTCCATCCTTGCAACGACGCTCTACCAGCAGAACCCGAAGGCAAGGCCGTCGGACGTGGCCAATGCGCTGATCGCCGCCTATTGCCGGGTGGTGGCCACGCAGAAGACCTCGGTGGCGGAGCAGAACGCCCTGCTCAACGGCTTCGCCGGCCAGGCGGTGCAGACCCTGCAGTTGCTGCCGCCGCGCAAGGTGGTGGTGGAGGCGGCGCCCAAGGCGGCCGCTCCGGCGGCTCCGGCCAAGAAGAAATAGGCGACGGGTCCCGCCGCGGCCCGCATGGGTCGCGATGGCGGCTCTCTTAACCCTGTTTCACATGAAACGGCCGCCCCGGAAGATCGCGGGGCGGCCGTTTTGGCGTGTGCGGCAGGGTATCCGGGTCAGTCGTGCTTGATGTCCTGGAGGCCGTCATGGACCTCGAACACCACATTGCCCTGCCGCCAGGCGAAGGGGGCTTCCGGGTTCTGCACCTTGATCTCGCCCTGCGGGATGAGCTTGTCGCACAGCATCACCAGGATTTCCTCGATGGGAGCGCTGGTGTCATTCTCTTCCGTCATGCGGTCGATGGAGATTTCCGCGCCCTCCACGCCATCCTCCTCAATATGAACGATGAAGATTTCTTCATGGCCGTGAATGCCATGGGCGGTGACGCGGAACGTCTCCCCCTGATACTCGAATTCCCGTACCATTTTTCATTCTCGCAGTTGTTTTCAATCAAACGAATACGCGACGCAACAGCACAAGCGGAGAGGGCCCCGCGCGAAAACGGCGGAATTTAGATGAATGGCTACGGATTGGTCAAGTGCCGAAGGTCGATGCCGAAACTGCCTTAAACTTAGTCATGTGGCCTGTTCTACTTTCCCTTTCCCGCCTGCGCCACCAGCTCCTCCGCCTTGGGCAGGATGCCGGCGACGATGCGCTTGACGCCGTCCGGGTTGGGGTGGAGCCCGTCCGGCAGGTTGAGGGTGCGGTCGCCGGCGATGCCGTCGAGAAAGAACGGATAGAGCAGCACCCCCTCGGTGGTCGCGAGGTCCGGGAAGATGCGGTCGAACGTTTCTTGGTAGGGCCGCCCGAGATTGGGCGCCGCCCGCATGCCGGCCAGCAGCACCGCGATGCCGCGGGCCTTCAGGCGCTGCACGATCTCCGCCAGCGCCCGGCGCGTGGCCGCCGGATCGAGGCCGCGCAGCATGTCGTTGGCGCCGAGTTCCACGATCACCGCATCGGTCCCCTCCGGCACCGACCAGTCGAGCCGGGCGAGCCCCTGCGTCGCGGTCTCGCCGGAGACGCCGGCATTCGCCACCGCCACGTCGAGCCCCTTGGCCCTCAGCGCGACTTCGAGCTGGGCGGGGAAGGCGGCCGCGCGGGGAATGCCGTAACCGGCGGTGAGGCTGTCGCCGAACGCCACCACCCGCACGGTGCGGGCGGTGGCGGCTGACGCGAACGTGAAGCAGAGCATCGCCGCCATCAGCCCCGCCAGCGCCTTAAATGCCGTCTCCCATGGGCGGCGCGCCCCGGCTGGCGGCTTCGCTTTTCCCATTCCCTTGCACACGGCACTTTCAGGCATGGATGATATTTCCTCTCCGCTTCGCACCATCGAACTCTCGCACGTGGATCTGTCCCTCGGCACGGGCGCCGCCCGGGTCCATGTCCTGAAGGACATCTCTGTCGAGATCGGGGCGGGCGACACGGTGGGCCTCGTCGGCCCCTCGGGTTCCGGCAAGTCCACCCTGCTGATGGTGATGGCGGGACTGGAGCGCGTGGACAAGGGGCGCGTGGTGGTGGCCGGAACGGACCTCACCGGCATTTCCGAGGATGGGCTGTCGCGGTTTCGCGGCCGGCACATCGGCATCGTATTCCAGTCCTTCCACCTCATCCCCACCATGACCGCGCTCGAGAACGTGGCCGTGCCCCTGGAGCTTGCCGGCCACCCGGACGCCTTCGCCCGCGCCGCGCGAGAGCTGGAGGCGGTGGGGCTTGCCGGGCGTGCGCAGCACTATCCGGCGCAGCTCTCCGGCGGCGAGCAGCAGCGGGTGGCGGTGGCACGGGCGTTGGCGCCCGAACCGCCCATCCTGGTCGCCGACGAGCCCACCGGCAATCTCGACGAGGCCACCGGCCGGCAGATCATGGACCTCATCTTCGCCGCCCACCGGGCGCGGGGCACCACCCTCGTCCTCGTCACCCATGACGCGACCCTCGCCCGGCGCTGCCGGCGGGTGCTGCGGCTGCGCTCGGGCGTCGTCGAAGCCGATGCCGCCGCCGCGACGTTGGACGCGGAGGCGCTGTGATGGCGCAAGCTCCGGCTACGCCGCGCCTCCCTCTGGGTCTGCGCTTCGCCTTGCGCGAATTGCGCGGCGCACGGCGCGGCTTTGGCATCTTCCTCGGCTGCCTGGTGCTCGGCGTCATGGCCATCGCCGGCATCGGGTCCTTTGCCGGTGCGCTCAGCCGTGGGCTGGAGCGGGAGGGCCGCGCCATCCTCGGCGGCGATGCCGCCTTCACCGTGGTGCAGCGGCAGGCCACGGCCGAGGAACGCGCCCTTCTGGACGCAGGCGGTACCGTTGGCACCGTCGCTCTGCTGCGCGCCATGGCAAGGACCGAAGCGGGGGAAGCCGCCCTCGCCGAGGTGAAGGCGGTGGACGGGGCCTATCCCCTCGTCGGCGCCATGGGCCTCGACCCGCCGCAGCCCCTTCCCGCCGTGCTGTCCGAAGCGAACGGCGTGTTCGGCGCGGCGGCGGATCCGGTGCTGCTCGGCCGCCTCGGTCTCAAGGTGGGTGACCGGCTGCTGTTGGGCGATGCGGCGCTGGAGATCCGCGCGACGCTCGCCAGCGAGCCCGACAAGCTCGCCACCGGCGTCGGCCTCGGCGCCCGGCTCCTCGTTCCGCAGGCGGCGCTCGCCGCCACCGGGCTCATCCAGCCCGGCAGCCTGGTGCGCTGGAGCTACCGGGTGCGGCTCGCCGATCCGTCCCCGGCGGCGCTGGTCGCCTTCATGGACAAGGCCCGCCCGGTCCTCGGCACGGCCGGGTTCGAGATGCGCACCCGCGACGGCGCGACCCCGCAGCTGGCGCGAAACGTGACACGGATCAGCCAGTTCCTGACCCTGGTGGCGCTCACCGCCCTGCTGGTGGGCGGGGTGGGCGTCGCCAATGCGGTCACCGGGCACCTTTCCGCCAAGCGCGAGGTGATCGCCACCCTGAAGGCCCTCGGCGCCACGCGGCGCGACATCTTCCTGATCTACGGCACGCAGATCGGCCTCATCGCGCTGGTGGGCATCGGCATCGGCCTGGCGCTCGGGGCGATGCTCCCGTTCGCCGCGGCGGCGGCCATCGGCGCGCTGGTGCCCTATCCGCTCGATCCGACCCTGGACGTGCCGGCGCTCGCGGCGGCGGCGGTGTACGGGCTCCTGGTGGCGGCTCTGTTCGCCGTCCTGCCCCTCGCCCGGGCCCAGGAGACGCGGGTGTCGGACCTGTTCCGCGAAGCCATCGCGGTCAGCGGGGCGCGCCTGCGCCCGGCCGCGCTCGTCCTCGCGGGCGGGTTCGGCCTGGTGCTCGCCGGCCTGGCGCTGGCCACCTCCGACGACAAGCGCGCGGCCGCCATCTTCATCGTGGCGGCGGCGGCGGTGTTCGTTCTGCTGCGCGGGGTCGGCCTCGGCCTCATGGCCCTGGCCCGCCGCGCGCCCCGCCCGCGCGATGCCATGGCGCGCCTCGCCCTCGGCAATCTCTACCGGCCAGGCGCGCTGACCGCCTCGGTGGTGCTGTCGCTGGGCCTCGGCCTGTCGCTGATGGTGGGCATCGCCCTCATCGATGCGAGCCTCAGCCGCGAGCTCACCGGCCCCATGCGGGAGACGGCGCCGAGCTTCTTCTTCGTTGACGTCCCGAGCGCGGAGGAGGACGCCTTCCGCGCCTTCCTCGCCGAGGCGGCACCCGGCGCGGTGGTCAAGTCCGTGCCCATGCTGCGCGGGCGCATCACCGCCCTCAACGGCGTGCCGGCGGAGGAGGTGAAGCCGCGCGCGGATGCCGCCTGGGTGCTGCAGAGCGACCGTGGCATCTCCAGCGCCGCCGAGGTGCCGGAAGGCTCCCGGCTGGTGCAGGGGGCGTGGTGGGCGCCGGATGCGCGCGAGCCCCTCGTCTCCTTCGACGCGGAGCTCGCCGCCGGGCTCGGCCTGAAGCTCGGCGACACGGTGACGGTCAGCGTGCTCGGCCGCTCCCTCACCGCCCGCATCGCCAACCTGCGGGAGGTGAAGTGGGAGCGGCTGGGAATCAATTTCGTGATGGTGTTCACCCCCGCCGCCTTCGCCGGGGCGCCCTACACCGTGCTCTCCACCCTGACCTTTCCGGACGGCGGCGACACGGCGCGGGAGGTGGCGCTGCTGAAGGCGGCGGCGGCGCGCTTTCCCGGCATCACCACGGTGCGGGTGAAGGAGACCCTGGAAGAGGCGCGGCGCATGCTCGACAACCTCTCCCTCGGCATCCGCGCGGCGAGCCTCGTCACTCTCGTCACATCGGTGCTGGTGCTGGCCGGCGCCCTCGCCGCGGGGCGGGAGGGGCGCATCTATGATGCGGTGATCCTGAAGATGCTGGGGGCGACACGCGGCCGGATCGCCTTCGCCTATGTGCTGGAGTACGGGGCGCTGGGCCTTGCCACCGCCCTGTTCTCGGTCGTGGCCGGCAGCCTCGCCGCCTATGGGGTGGTGACGCTGGTGATGGAAATCCCCTTCACCTTCTCCTCCGTCGCAGCCGCCGGCGCCGTTGCCGGCGCGCTCGTGGTGACCATCGGCTTCGGGCTTCTCGGTACGTTGCGGGCGCTCGGCACGCCGCCCGCCCGCATACTGAGACACCTTTAAACACAGTCGGCTCAGCAACATTTTTTTCTATTCGGCCGTCGCGAATGGTACCAATGGGCGCCTTGATTCTCCCCGCTTCGCAGGGAGACGAGGCGCCCCGAAGTCGCGCCGTCCCCGGCGCGTTTCCCGACAGAAATCGGCCTGCTCCGCGCGGGCCGCCATGGGGAGTTCTTCGACCATGCGCTCACTCCGCCTTCTCGCCCTCGCCTCCGTCATGAGCGTGAGCCTCGCCTGTGGTGTGGCGGTCGCCCAGCCGGCGCCGCCCGCCGGCGCGCCGCAGCCTGCGCCCTACACCGAAGAGGATGCGGCCGCCGTTCTCGACGCGCGCATCGCCGCGCTCAAGACGGTGCTGCGCCTTTCGCCCGAGCAGGAAAAGCTCTGGCCGCCGGTGGAGGCCGCCATCCGTGACGCGGTGAAGGGCGCCGTCGCCCGCCGCGACAAGCGCGCCTCGGCGCCGCCCCCGGCCACGGTGCTCGACGTGCTCGGCCAGGTGGCCGATGCCGAGGAAGCTCGCGGCAAGGCGCTGCGTACCTTCGTGGACGCGGCGAAGCCCTTCGTCGCCTCGCTGACTCCGGCCCAGCGCAACCGCATCCCCACCTTCCTCGGCGTGCATGACCACGGCGAGACGCCGTCGTCCACTGAGCTGTGGATCTTCGAAGAAGAAGAGTGAGAGCGTCCCTCCAGATCGCGAGGCATTCCATGCGCAAGACGATGCTTCTCGCCGCCGGCCTCGGGTTTTTCGCCCTCGGCTCCGGCGCAAACGCCCTCCCGCTGCCGGCGCAGCCGGACGTGGCGACGGTGCAGACGGTGGCCCAGGGCTGCGGCTGGGGCTACCATCGCGGGCCTTGGGGCGGCTGCCGCCCCAACGGCGCGGTTGTCGTGGCTCCGGGTCCCGTGGTCGTGGCGCCGCGCGTCGTGGTGCCGGGTCCCGTGGTCGTCGCCCCGCGCCATTGCTGGTGGCGCAATGGGCCGTACGGGGCGGTGCGGGTCTGCAACTGAGCCGCCCATCCCGGCTTTCTGCTCTGGGCGCTGCCGGCACCGGCCGGGGCACCCCTTTCCGGCGCGGCGGTCTGGCGCGCCGGATCCCCGCGTCTTTTGGCAAGAGCAGGTCGGGAGGTGACCCGACCCGTTCGGGAGACTGACCATGCGCAAGATGATCATGCTCGCCGCCACGCTCGGCTTCGTCGGCCTCGGCACCGGCGCCGCGCTCGCCGTCCCGGCGCCGCAGGTGCCTGCCGACGTCGCGGCGGTGGAAAAGGTGGCCCAGGGTTGCGGCTGGGGCTTCCATCGCGGCCCGTGGGGCGGTTGCCGCCCCAATTACTACCGTTATGGCGGCTGGGGTCCGCGCTATTGCTGGTGGCGCCCCGGCCCATGGGGCCCGATCCGCGTCTGCCGCTGACGGACGCTTCCCGGCTTTCCTCCCGCCGCCCGGTGCGACCATGGCGCCGTGATGGGCGGCTTGATCGCGCCTCCTCGCCGTGCCAGCACGGAAAAAAGCCGAAGAGGGAGCGAGCGTGATGGGCAAGGGGGAGGCGGATCTCGTCATCGGCGAAGGGCGCGCGCTCACCGCGCACGCGCTGCGTGCCACCGTGCTGCGCGAGCTGCACGCCCGTCCCTTCGCGCCGGCGCAGCCGCCGCGGCGCATGCTGCATGCGGCCTTTCTGCTGGATGTCGGAGGCGCGCAGGCCGACCGCGCGGCGGTGGCCGCCTTGTGCACCGCGCGCGGGCTGCCCGCGCCGGCGCCGGGGGCGAAGTACCATCACGTCTCCTTCGGCGGCGCCGAGCTGCGCTGGGAGAGCCACGCCGAATTCTGCACCTATACGTGGGATCTGCCGGCCACCGCGATCGCGCCCGGCGGACTGCCGTTCCAGCCGCCGGCCGTGGTGCTGGCCAGCCCGTTCGGCGAGGTGCCGCAGCCCGGCCCGCTGCTCGTGGCGGTGGACCTTCACCTCGTGCCGGACACCGCCGAGGACTTCTTCCTGGAGCAGGTGTTCGACCGGGCGAGCCTTGCCCGTGCCGACGTGAACGACGGCTTCGCCGAGATCGCCACCGACTTCAAGGCGGATCCTTCCGGTTTCGTGCGCATCCTGGTGCGCGACCGCGGCCTCGGCCCCGATGCCGCCGGCGCGCTGGTGCAGCGCCTGCTGGAGATCGAGACCTACCGCACCTTGTCCCTGCTCGGCCTGCCCGAGGCGCAGCGCCTCGCCCCTGCGGTGGCGCGCATCGAGCAGCGCCTCGCCGGCGCCGCCACCGAGATGACCTCCACCAAGGGGCTTTCCGACAACAATCGGCTGCTCGACGAGCTGGTGGCGCTCGCCGCCGAGCTGGAGGCGGGGGCCACCGCCTCCCTGTTCCGCTTCGGCGCGAGCCGTGCCTACATGGAGATCGTGCGGCTGCGCCTCGCCACCATCCGCGAGATGCCGGTGCCGGGCTTTCCCACCTGGCAGCAATTCCTCGATCGCCGCATGGCGCCCGCCATGCGCACCTGCTTCGCGCTGGAGGAGCGGCAGGAGAAGATCGCCCAGAAGCTGGCCAACGCCGCCGACCTGCTGCGCACCCGCGTGGACGTGGAACTGGAGCAGCAGAACCGCGACCTGCTCACCTCCATGAACGAGCGCACCCGCCTGCAGCTGCGCCTCCAGCGCACGGTGGAGGGCCTGTCTGTGGCGGCCATTTCCTATTATGTGGTGAGCCTCATACACCACCTCGCCCAGGGCCTGCATGAGAGCGGGGTGGATGCGGCGACGCTCGGCGTGCATCTCGACGTGGGACTGGTGACCGCCATTTCCGTTCCCCTCGCCATTCTCGGCGTGTGGTCGGTGGTGCGGCGCATCCGCAGCGCCCACGGCGATTCGGACTGAGCGGCACGCAGGGTCGGGGGAGAGCGCATGGACTACGAGGTCGAATACAACAACCGCGCCCGCGTGCCGGAGCACCCCGCGATCTTCGAGCGCTGGGCCCACGCCTCGGCGGCCTTCAGGGGCGCGGCGGTGGCCGCCGACCTCGGCGTGCCCTACGGGCCAGGGCCGCGCCAGGTGCTGGACATCTTCTGGCCGTCGCCGGACCGGCAGGCGCCGGTGGCCCTCTTCATCCATGGCGGCTACTGGCAGTCCCTGCACCCGCGCGATTTCTCCTTCGCCGCCGCCGGCTGCCTCGCCCACGGGGTGGCGCTGGCGCTGGCGGGCTACGATCTCGCCCCGCACGTGCCGGTGGCCACCATCCTGGCGCAGACCCGCGCCGCGGCCATCACCCTCTACCGCCTGGTGGGGCGTCGCATAGCCGTCAGCGGCCATTCGGCCGGCGGCCACCTCGCCGCGGCGCTCACCGCCACCGCCTGGCGCGAGATCGACGTGGACACCCCGGACGACCTCATCCCGGCGGGCATCGGCCTTTCCGGTGTCTACGAGCTCGAGCCCCTGATCGCGACGCAGATCAACAAGGCGCTGCGGCTCGACCCGGAGGAGGCGCGCCGGCTGTCGCCCGCGCTCTGGACGGTGCCGGCCGGGCGCACGTTCGAGGCCTTCGTGGGCGGGGCGGAAAGCGCCGAATTCCTGCGCCAGTCGCGCGACCTCGCCGTCACCTGGCGCGCCCAGGGCACGCTCACCGCGCATCACGAGGTGCCCGGCGCCAACCACTTCACGGTGGTGGACGGCCTTGCCGACCCCTCGTCCCACATGGTGCGCCGCCTCGCGGAGATGGCGCGCGCCGCCGCCGAGTGAACCTTTGTCCCGGAGCCGCCCCTTTCCCGGAGCCGTCATGCAGCCCATCCAGATCGCCATCGTCCCGGTCACCCCCTTCGCGCAGAACTGCTCCATCCTGTGGTGCACGAAGACCATGAAGGGTGCGGTGATCGATCCCGGCGGCGACCTCGACAAGATCCGCGCCGCCCTCGCCGAGACCGGCATCACGGTGGAGAAGATCCTCCTCACCCACGGCCACGTGGACCACGCGGCCGGCGCCGCCGAGCTCGCCGAAAGCCTGGGCGTGCAGGTCGAGGGTCCCGGCGCGGCCGACCAGTTCATCATGGACGACATTCCCGCCATGGCGGCGAAGTACGGCATCGAGGGGGCCCGCGCGGTGACGCCGGACCGCTACCTTGCCGAGGGCGAGCGCGTGAGCGTGGGCGAGCTTTCGCTCGACGTGCTGCACGTCCCCGGCCACACGCCCGGCCACCTCGTCTTCGTCCATCGTCCCGTCGGCGTCGCCATCGTCGGCGATACCCTGTTCCGGGGGTCGGTGGGGCGTACCGACTTCCCCTATGGTGACTCCGACCTGCTCATCTCGGGCATCGTCGGGAAGCTGCTGCCGCTCGGCGACAACGTGGTGTGCCTGCCCGGTCATGGTCCCGTCACCAGCATCGGCGACGAGAAAGCGAACAATCCATTCCTCACCCGCTGACCCCGCGCCAAGGAGGCCTGAAGCCGTGACCGCCAGCCGGCGCTACGCCGTCTATCTCGCCCCGCCCGCCGAGAGCGCCCTGTGGCGTTTCGGTTCGTCGGTGCTCGGCTACGATGCCGAGACCGGGGCCGAGCCCGCCGCCCCCGACCTGGCCGGGTTCGACGCGGAGACCTGGCGCGACGTGACCGCCGAACCGCGGCGCTACGGCTTCCACGGCACGCTCAAGGCGCCGTTCCGTCTCGCCACGGACCGGGGGGAGCCGGATCTGTCCGCGGCGCTGGCCGCGCTCGCCGCCGAGCATCATCCCTTCGAATTGCCGCCGCTGGCGGTGCGGGCCCTCGGCCCCTTCATCGCCCTCGTGCCGCCGGCGCCCATGCCGACGCTGGCGGAAGTGGCCCGATGCGCCGTGCTGGATCTCGATCCGCTTCGGGCTCCCCTCACCGAGGCGGAGATTGCCAAGCGCCGTCCGGAGCGCCTCACGGCCCGTCAGTGCGAGTATCTTGGTACCTACGGCTATCCCTACGTGCTCGAGGAGTATCGCTTCCACATGACCCTCACCGGTCCCCTGCCGGAGGCCGAGCGCGGCCGTGCCCTCAACGCCCTCGCCGAGGCGTTCGCCGCGAGCGGGGCGGAGGTGCCCGTCACCATCGCCGAGCTCGGCCTCTACGTGCAGGAGCGGCCGGGCACGCGCTTCCGGCTGGTGGAGCGCATCGCGCTGGGTTCGGGCCGGCCATGAAGCTGCTCGGCGAAGCCCCCCTCGTCGATCCCACCGCGCAGGTGAAGGCCTCCACCCTCGGCCGCTATACCGAGGTGGGCGCGCGCACCAAGCTGCTGGAAGTGGAGATGGGCGACTATTCCTACGTGGTGAACGACGCCGACATCGCCTATGCGGGCATCGGCAAGTTCTGTTCCATCGCGGCCATGACCCGGCTCAACCCGGGCAACCATCCGACCTGGCGGGCCTCGCAGGCGCACTTCACCTATCGCGCCTCGGCCTATTTTCCGGGGGAGGAGGACGAGGCGGACTTCTTCCAGTGGCGGCGGGATCAGAGGCTCACCCTCGGCCATGACGTGTGGATCGGCCACGGCGCCGTGGTGCTGGCCGGCCGCAGCGTCGGCACCGGGGCGGTGGTGGCGGCGGGCGCGGTGGTGTCCAAGGACGTGCCGCCCTACGCCATCGTCGCCGGGGTTCCGGCGCGGCTCGTGAAGTGGCGCTTTCCGGAGGCGGTCGCCCTGCGCCTGCAGCGGCTGGCCTGGTGGGACTGGAGCCACGCGGCGCTGCGGGCCGCGCTGCCGGACTTCCGGCGGCTGCCCATCGAGGCGTTCCTGGAGAAGCACGGCGGATAAGGGCGCGGCACCCCCGCTCCCCTTCGCTGGCGAAGGATGCTATCCAGAGAAAATGATGCGCTCTCCGGCGAACAGGGCCAAGGCCGACGACGGCCCCCATATCCATCCCGCCTCGGTGGTTTCCGCCCTCGCGACCCTCGATGCGGAGAAGGCCGGCCTCGCGGCCCTGGCCGAGGCCATGGCCGGGTCGCTCGGCGCCGCCTTCGACGTGGCGGTGGCCACCATCCAGAACTCCCACGGCCGCGTCGTCGTCACCGGCATGGGCAAGAGCGGGCATGTGGCGCGCAAGATCGCCGCGACGCTGGCCTCCACCGGCACCCCGGCCCATTACGTCCACCCGGCCGAGGCCAGCCACGGCGACCTCGGAATGATCACCACGGACGACGTCATCGTCGCCCTGTCCTGGTCCGGCGAGACGGTGGAGCTGCGCGACCTGGTGGAGTATTCGCGCCGCTTCGACGTGCCCCTCATCGCCTTCACCTCCAATGCCGAAAGCGCGCTCGCGTCCTCGGCCAGCGTGGTCCTGACCCTGCCGGTGGCGCAGGAGGCCTGCCCGCATGGCCTGGCCCCCACCACCTCCACGGTGATGCAGCTGGCGCTGGGGGATGCGCTGGCGGTGGCCCTGCTGCAGAGCCGGGGCTTCACCGCGCTGGATTTCCGCCAGCTCCATCCCGGCGGCAAGCTGGGTGCGAGCCTGAAGTTCGTGCGCGACGTGATGCGCCAGGGGGACCGCGTGCCGGTGGTTCCCGCCGGCACGCTCATGGGGCCGGCGCTGGTGGAGATGAGCGCCAAAGGCCTTGGCTGCGTTGGGGTTCTGGACGAAGCCGGGGGGCTGGTGGGCATCGTCACGGACGGGGACCTGCGCCGCCACATGGCCAATGATCTCACCGCCCGCAGGGTGGAGGAGATCATGACCCCGGCGCCCAGGACCGTGCGGCCGGACCAGCTGGCCTCCGAGGCGCTGAACATCCTCAACAGCCGCAAGATCACCGCCCTGCTGGTGGTGGACGGCACCCGGCCGGTGGGCGTGCTGCACATCCACGACCTGCTGCTGACCGGCATCGCCTGAGGAGCCGACACCGGCCCGACAAGCCCCGCGTCGCCCGATGTCAACCGAGCGTCGGCGTCGGCCCGGGCCGGGTGGCGATGAGGTCGCGCAGGGTGAGGATGGTGGAGGCGTCGGCCACGCCGTCCACCTTGGCGGGACGGAAATGGCGCTGGAAGGCGGCCACCACCTGCGCCGTCTCGCCGTCATAGATATCGCTCAGCGCGATGCCGTAGCCGTACAAGGCGAGCATGGCCTTGAGCGCGGCCACCGGCTCGCCCGCGTCCCCGAGCATGAAGAAACGCCCGCCCTGCGCCTGTGATGGCGGTACCAGGTGGCCGATGCCGGCCCGGTGCAGCGCGGCCCAGGGAAAGTTCTCCCCCGGATCGCGCTTGCGGGCCGGCGCCACGTCCGAGTGGGCGAGCACCCGGTCGGCGCGGATGCCATGGCGGGCGACGATATCGGCCGAGAGGGCGATGACGGCCTCGATCTGCGCCGCGGGAAAGCCGGGCAGGCCGAAATCATGGCCGCCGTTCACGATCTCGATGCCGATGGAGCGGGAGTTGGTGTCGGTGATGCCCTCCCAGGAGGAGAGGCCGGCGTGCCAGGCGCGGGCCGTCTCGGCCACCATCTGCACCACGCTTGCGTCCTCGCGCACCACATAGTGGCAGGAGACCTCGGCCTCCGGCTTGCGCAGCAGGTCGATGGCGGCCTCCGCGCTTTCCATGCCGGTATAATGCAGCACCAGCATGTCGACCGGGGCCAGGCGCGGGCCGAAATTGGGCGAGGGGATGAGCTCATCGACGCAGGCGCTGTCCGGGGCGACGAGGGCCAAGGGGGCGCTCATGGCAGGCCCCGCTGGCGGGCGATCCGGTCGTAGGCGGCGTTGAGGGCGGCGACGCGGTCGGTGGCGAGCTTCAGCGCGGCCGGGGGCAGGCCGCGGGCGGCCAGCCGGTCGGGGTGGTGGCTGGAAACCAGCGCCCGCCAGCGGGCCTTCACCTCGGCATCGGTGGCCCCGGGGTCGAGGTCGAGCACCGCATAGGGGTCGCCCGGCCGGCGCACGTGGCGGGCCTCGATGCGCGCGTAGGCGGCGCCCTCGAAGCCGAGGATGCGGCCCACCTCCTCCAGGAAGGCCAGCTCCTTCTCGTGCAGGGCGTGGTCCGCCTTGGCCACGTGGAACAGGGCGTCGAGCAGGTCCTCGCGGGTGTCCGGGTCCTCGGCGAACATCTCCGCCACCTGCCGGGCATAGGACTGGAAGCCGGCGGTGTCCTGCTTGGCGAGGTTGAACAGGCGCGCCACCGCGTCGAGGTCCTCGGCCGGAATGGCGAACACCTCGCGGAAGGCTTCCACCTCCGCCGGCACCACCACGCCATCCGCCTTGGCCATCTTGGCCGAGAGGGCGATGAGCGCCACCGAAAAGGCGGCGGGCCTCGGCGCGGGCGCGAGCAGCAGCCGGTCGAGGGCATGTCCCGCCAGGGCGCCGAGGAGCGCGCCCAGGGGGCCGCCCAGCGCCAGTCCCACGCCCGCCCCGCCGATCAGACCGTAAGCCACCTTTTCCTCCGTTCCTGCCGCGTCGCAGCTAGAGCAGCGGTGCGGCGGGCGCAAGGCGGCGGCCTCAAATCCCCATCAGCCCAGCTCGAACGTGGTGATGCCGAAGATGCGGCCGAGGGGCAGATCGGGGGCGGCGCCGCGATACATGCGCGCGGTCTCGAACACCGGGGAAAGTCCCGCCGCCTTGGCCAGCCTCCGGGCCGCCGCGTTCGGCTCCGGCACGTCGAGGAAGACCGGCGCGCCGGGCACGGTGGCGGCCAGCGTGCGGAACAGGGCGTCGGCCACCGCCGGGTCGTCGGCGAAGAGCGGGCCGATCTTGTGGCCCTCCCGGCAGGCGCGGATGACGCCGAAACCCTTCACGGCCCCGTCCGCGACGAAAGCCATGGCGTGGCCGAAGGGCGGGGCGAGCCATGCGCCCAGGAAGGCGGGGCGGGCGAAGCCGAAGCAGGTCCGGTCCAGCTGCGCCACGGCGTTGAGGTGCGCCACGGCGTGCGCCACGCCGCCGCGCTGCGCCGGTGCGATGGCGACCACGCGGGGATCCGGCATGCCGGCCGGGGCCTTGCCGCCATAGCGGATGTTGCGATGGGCGAGGACGAAGCCCGAGCGGGCGTAGTTCTTCTCCTGCGCCAGCACCCCGTCGAGGCCGAGCGTGCCGCCGATCCTGCCGAGGGTGTCCTGCCACAGGGCGTAGCCGAGGCCGCGGCCCCTGAGGTCCGGCCGGCAGATGTAGAAGCCGATGAAGGTGAAGCCGCCGTCATAGGCGGTGGCGGAAAGGGTGACCGCGAGGGCGCCGTCCACGAACAGGCCGCGGAAGGCGCGCGGGTCCTGGGCGAGGAAGGCGGCGGCATCGGCGCGGCCGGGATTCCAGCCCTCCCGGGCGGCCCATTCCACGGCCTCGTCGGCCTCGCGCGCTGCCAGGGCGCGGATGAGCGGAGCCGTCACCGGATGTCCACCACGCGGTTGGCGGCATCCACCGCGCGCACCCGGCAGCCCGGATGCGCGCGGGCGGTGGAGTGCAGGGCGATGGCGATGTTGGGGGCGAGAGCCTGCACCACCATCGCCGTGGTCCGGTTTCCGGTGCGGTCCTGGTCCTGGATGCTCACCTGGTCCATGGCTCCCTCATGCGAAAAGCCGGCGCGGGAGTTTGGCACGCCGGAGCCGCGTGCCGAAGAGGCAAGCCGTCATGGCCGGCAGGCGCTTCGGCCCCCGGCCGCCCGCGTGCCCCAGACGCATGCAGCGCAGCGGAATGCGAGCCGAGATCCAGCGCAAAAAGTCCGCCGCAGGCGTGCCGTATGACCAGCGCCGCCGGGCATTGCCCGCTGCGCGGGGAGTCCTTGCGCTGGATCCCGGCTCTCCTTCCGCTTCGCTCCAGTCGGCCGGGAAGCCAAGGCGGGCGGTGAGGCGTGGTGGGTGGGCGGGGACAGGCACCGGTGTTTCGGCCCCCCGGCCGCCCGCGTGCCCCGGACGCATGCAGCGCAGCGGAATGCGAGCCGGGGCCCAGCGCAAGAGTCCGCCGCAGGCGCGGCCCTGTGACTGCCGGTATCGGGATTGCCCGCTGCGCGGTGAGTGCTTCCGCGGCGCTTCAGTCGGCCGGGAAGCCAAGGCGGATGCCGGGCGTCAGTTGCCGGCGGCCTCGGCCACCGTTTCGAGGAAGCCGGCCAGGTCCTCGGTCACATGGTCCACATAGGCATCCTCGCGGCCCTCGAACTCCCAGCTCTCGCGCGCCGCCACGGTCTGGCCGGGGGGTACCACCAGCACCGTGAGCATGCCGAGCCGGTGCGGCACCTCGAGGTTGCGGGCGAGGTCCTCGAACATGGCGGAGCGCGCCGGGTCCACCCCATGGGCGGACAGGAAGCGCGTGTAGGCCTCCTCGGTGGGCTTGGGATGGAATTCGGCGGCGACGATGTCGTGCACCGCGGCGAAATGGGCGTCCATGCCGAGCTTGCCCAGCACGTTGCGGGCGTGGCGCTCGGAGCCGTTGGTGTAGACGAGCTTCTGGCCCGGCAGCGCTTCGATGGCGGCGGCAAGCCGTGGCGCGGCGTCGAGGCCGGTGAGGTCCACGTCATGCACGTGGGCAAGGAAGGCCGCCGGCTCCACCTTGTGCTCGATCATCAGCCCGCGCAGGGAGGTGCCGTAGCGACGGTAATAGTCCTTCTGGATGCGGAACGCCTCCTCGGGCGCGATGCCGAGCAGGTCGGAGATGTACGCCTTCATGCGGGCGTCGATCTGGCCCCAGAGGTCGTGGTGGGCGGGGTAGAGGGTGTTGTCGAGGTCGAACACCCAGGTGTGGACGCGCCTGAAGGTGTCCCCGGAGGCGGATGGGGAGAGGCTGGGAGGAAGGCTGGGAGGAAGGCTCATGGACCGCCAGAAATGAAGGCGGCGGGCGGGGGCGCCCGCCTGGGGCCGCAGGATGCCTCAGAAGGGACCGCGGGAATAGATGTCGTCCATGGCCTTTTCGAGCTGCCCGATGCGGGTGCCGTAGGCCCTGGCGAGGCACGAGGTGTCGCCCTTGCAGGCGGCGCGCTGGTGCAGCCAGGCCCGCTGCTCGTCCTGGATCATGCCGCGCTGGCCCATACCCACCAGCTTGGTGATGACGCCGTACAGCGTCGCCAGCTTCACGTCCTGCTGGGCGAGATCGCAATTGGCACAGACGGCCGCCTCGTCGGGGGCCTGGGCGCCGGTGCAGTCGAAGCTGGCGGCGCGCGCCGGGCCGGCGGCGAGGCCGAGGGCGCCAGATGTGAGGGCGCCAAATGCGACTGCGCAAAGCGCGGCGGCCATGGGAAGGGCGTTTCGCGGACGGGTCATGGGGATCTCCTCGGCTCGCAATGGCGACCGCTTTCAGGCCAGGGTGACCGTGTCCCCGACGCGGACGCGCCCGGACTGGAGCACCTTGGCGTAGACACCGCAATCCGCATGGCCATAGGCCGCCACCAGCCCTTTGACCACGTTGAGGTCGCGGGCGGCGGTGGCGGGGTTCACGTTCACCGCGGCGCAGCGCTCGGTGCGGGTGAGGATAGCGATCTGCGCCGCGCCGATCTCCACGCGCCGGCCGGCGAGGTCGAGCTCGGCGCCGGCGGGCCAGCCCTCCAGGTGCAGGTTCATGCGGAAGCGCAGCGGGTCGAGCTCGGCGCCCATGCGGGAAGAAAGGTCGCGCACGCTGTCGAGGTTGAGCAGGGACAGGAAGCCCGAGCGCAGGGAATCGGTGAAGCGGAAGCCCTCCGGCGCGGCGAGCAGCCGGAGCGGTCCGCGCGCCTCCTCGCCCATGTAGAAGGTGAGGAAGCCTTCCAGCTCCGCCCGGCCGTCCGGCGCGGAGAGGTCGGCCCGCAGCACCTCGTGGCCGTCGAGATGAAGGGTGAGCGTCGCCGTCGCCGCGTCGTAGCGGGAGGCGAGGCCGGCGAGGCGGGCGTCCCGCATCAGCATGAGGAAGGCGGTCTTCTGCCGGTGGGCGGGGGCGGCGGGATCGAAGCCGCTGGGGCCGTTCTCCACCGCATAGAGCCGATCGTTGGGGAAGAAGGCGCCGGCCTCGAGGTCCACCGCGTCCAAAGGCTCGGGGGACAGGCCCTTCACCGGATGGCGGAAGAGGGCGGCGATCCGGGCGGGCGGCAGCGGGGCGGAAGCGGGCAACGGGGCCTCCTCGTCGTCGGCGGTTGCGCAGGCCTCCCATCCGGTGATGGCGCGGTCAAGGCGGGAAGCCGATCTCGATCAATGCCGCACGGCCGGGGGTGGGCCAAGCTGCGGCGCGAGCGGTGTGACGGCGGTATCAAGGGAGGGCGGGCCCATGCCGGGCAAATTCCACGCCGGACCCCTTCCGTTGCCGGCGGGCCACACCCACATGAGCCACGGCGCAGGTGTGTTCTGCCTGCGCGGCGGTAGCCGGGGATGCCGGGACCGTGTCCCACCGTGCCCCCTATGCTTCCATCGAAGGTCGCGGGCGCGAGAAGGAGGAAAGACATGAATTTTGAGATCTACACCGAGCGCGCGCGCGGCTTCGTCCAGTCGGCCCAGTCGCTGGCGGTTCGGGAGGGCAACCAGCAGTTCACGCCGGAGCACCTCCTGAAGGTGCTCATGGACGACCCCGAAGGCCTGTGCTCGGGCCTGATCCAGCGCGCGGGCGGCAATCCCACGCTGGTGCGGGCCGAGGTCGAGGCGGCGCTGAAGAAGCTGCCGAAGGTCGAGGGCGGCTCCGGCCAGGTGTATCTGAGCACGCAGCTCGCGCGCGTGTTCGAGACCGCCGAGCAGGCGGCCAAGAAGGCGGGCGACGGCTACGTCACCGTCGAGCGGATGCTGCTTGCCCTCGTCATCGAGAAGGACAGCGACGCGGGGCGCATCCTGTCCAAGGCCGGCGTCAATCCGCAGACCCTGAACGCGGCCATCGAGGCCCTGCGCAAGGGCCGCACCGCCGACAGCGCCACCGCCGAGAACGCCTACGACGCCCTGAAGAAATACGCCCGCGACCTCACCCAGGCGGTGCGCGACGGCAAGCTCGACCCGGTCATCGGCCGCGACGAGGAGATCCGCCGCACCATCCAGGTGCTGGCGCGCCGCACCAAGAACAATCCCGTGCTCATCGGCGAGCCCGGCGTCGGCAAGACCGCCATCGTGGAGGGCCTCGCCCGCCGCATCGTCGATGGCGACGTGCCGGAGAGCCTGAAGGGCAAGAGCCTGCTCGCCCTCGACATGGGCTCCCTCATCGCCGGCGCGAAGTATCGCGGCGAGTTCGAGGAGCGCCTGAAGAGCGTGCTCTCCGAGGTGGAGGGCGCGGAAGGCGGCATCATCCTGTTCATCGACGAGATGCACACCCTGGTGGGCGCCGGCAAGACCGACGGCGCCATGGATGCCTCCAACCTGCTGAAGCCCGCCCTTGCGCGCGGCGAGCTGCACTGCGTCGGCGCCACCACGCTGGATGAGTACCGCAAGCACGTGGAGAAGGACGCGGCGCTGGCCCGTCGTTTCCAGCCCGTCTTCGTCTCCGAGCCCACGGTGGAGGATACCGTCTCCATCCTGCGCGGGCTGAAGGAGAAGTACGAGCTGCACCACGGCGTGCGCATCACCGACTCGGCGCTGGTCTCGGCGGCGGTGCTGTCCAACCGCTACATCACCGACCGGTTCCTGCCGGACAAGGCCATCGACCTGATGGACGAGGCGGCCTCGCGCCTGCGCATGCAGGTGGATTCCAAGCCCGAGGAGCTGGACAGCCTCGACCGCGAGATCATGCGCCGCAAGATCGAGCAGGAGGCGCTGAAGAAGGAGACCGACGTCGCCTCCCGCGACCGCCTGAAGCGGTCCGAGAAGGAGCTGGCGGACCTGGAGGAGAAGGCCTCCGCCCTCACCTCCAAGTGGAAGGCGGAGAAGGAGAAGCTGGGCGAGGCCACCACGGTCAAGGCCAAGCTCGACCAGGCGCGGGCGGACCTGGCCTCGGCGCAGCGGCAGGGCGAGTACCAGAAGGCCGGCGAGCTCACCTATGCGGTGATCCCGGAGCTGGAGAAGAAGCTCGCCGAGATGGAGAAGGCGGGCGCGGCCGGCGGCATGGTGGAGGAGGCGGTGACGCCGAGCCACATCGCCGGCGTGGTCTCCCGCTGGACCGGCGTGCCGGTGGACAAGATGCTGGAAGGCGAGCGCGAGAAGCTGCTGCGCATGGAGCTGGAGCTGGCCAAGCGCGTGGTGGGCCAGTCGGAGGCGGTGGCCGCCGTCTCCACCGCCGTGCGCCGGGCGCGTGCCGGCCTGCAGGACCCGAACCGGCCCATCGGCTCGTTTTTGTTCCTCGGCCCCACGGGCGTGGGCAAGACCGAGCTGACCAAGGCGCTGGCCGAGTTCCTGTTCGACGACGAGACCGCCATGGTGCGCATCGACATGTCGGAATACATGGAGAAGCATTCCGTGAGCCGCCTCATCGGCGCGCCTCCCGGCTATGTGGGCTATGACGAGGGCGGCGCCCTCACGGAAGCCGTGCGGCGCCGGCCCTACCAGGTGGTGCTGTTCGACGAGGTGGAGAAGGCCCATCCGGATGTCTTCAACGTGCTGCTGCAGGTGCTCGACGACGGGCGCCTGACGGACGGGCAGGGGCGCACGGTGGACTTCCGCAACGTGCTCATCGTCATGACCTCCAACCTCGGCGCCGAGTACCTGTCGGACCCCCGCCATCCCATCGGCTTCAAGGTGCCCGGCCACGAAGGCGACCAGGTGGTGTCCGACGAGGAGGCCTACGACATGGTGATGGGCGCGGTGCGGCGTCACTTCCGCCCCGAATTCATCAACCGCATCGACGAGATCGTCATGTTCCACCGCCTGAAGCGGGAGCAGATGGACACCATCGTCGACATCCAGCTCGGCCGGCTGCGCAAGCTCCTGGAGGATCGCAAGATCACCATCGAGCTTTCCCCCGAGGCGCGGCACTTCCTCGGCGACAAGGGCTACGACCCGGCCTATGGCGCGCGCCCGCTGAAGCGCACCATCCAGAAGCTGGTGCAGGACCCGCTGGCCGAGAAGATCCTCGCCGGCGACATCGCCGATGGCGCCAAGGTGCAGGTGGGGCTCGCGGATGGCCGGCTGGTCTTCCACAGCGAGGCGGCCCCGGTGGAACAGGCGGCCTGAGGGGGCTAGCTGGCTCTGAGGCTTGAGGAATGGCCCCCGGCGGTTGCGCCCGCCGGGGGCTTTTTTGTTTTGGGGGCAGTGGCTGGTGCGTCCTGCTGATCAGGCTGCGTCTGGTTTCGTCAAATACAGACATCAGCATCCATACTGTTAGCAGACATTCCGGGGCCTTAGCGTCACAACAAAACTAAGTTTATATAGATCTCGCGCCGAGCCACCTCTCCACTATTTGAGGTCGCTCACTGCGAGCCAAAGAGGATCGTTGCTAGTTGTCAACTCCGCAAGCAACTGCTTCATGCGGCCTGTGTGCTTTCGAACAGGGATATAGAGGGCACCTTCCTGCCCCTTCACCTTTTCAACGAGACCTTCGGCTATCAGCATATTTATGACCTTGGTGGCCAAACCCGGGGCCCCAAGTCGCGCGAATCCGCGTGTCAGAGCTTCCTCCTTTCTACCAGCACCTTTTTGAAAGAAGGTTTTCCTGATCGTGGTCGCCAGCATTTGTTGGGCAGGCTTGAGCCCTATCCGTCGAATACTAGCAGTATTGTCAGCAGATTCATATTTATCCGCAGTCAACGAAACCCAGGGAGGAAGCCCTTTGACCGACGTTGCTCCTGTAACCTTCTCAGCCAAAGACGACGAGATCATTACATTCTTCGTCGGCCTATTGTCGAATATTATGTTAGCAAACGTACACTCTGTTAGAGTCAGATTCATTATATCTCTACGAGAAAAATCAATAAATATGAAATGTCCAGCGGACAAATTAAGCTTACCAAAGTCCAAAGGATCTGCTTTTCTGCTAAGAAGTGTGGCGATTGCATCTGAAGCCAGCGTCTTGTTATTCGAAACGGCGGCTTGATGTGCAAGATCAATTAATTTTTTATCGCTACATCTTGCATCACTTGCAAGGATCATCTGGCCAAGGCTATCGAGCCCGTTCGTCCATGAGGTAGAGAGCACATCCTTCAATAGCTCGAGAGATGTGAGGGCGATCTCACCAACATCCTTAGCGCGTAGACCGTCCAATATATAAGTATCGGTAAACTGCCGATCGTCCGTTTCGGTGCCGAGTCGACCGAGACTTGGAAGACGTTGAAGCATTACCGATGCTTCTTCACCCGGCGCCTGACCAACGATGTCTTCGAAAGCGCGCTGCAGATCGGACAAGGTTATAGGGCCGACATTTGACGGCTTTGTGCGTGTTATCCGGCCAAGTCGCTTGAGCACGCCGTAGATTGCATCCGGATCAAACGCAACATTGATGCGAGCATCACGGACGCACAAGACGCGCATGAAGTGGTCCCAGAAAGCGGTCTCGCTGGCGCTAACATCGAACATCTTTTCCCGATCCTCCTCGGGAAGCTCGTTTATGGTCTGGCATATCAGCGGTCGTCTCGGCAACCAGCTGGGAATCTCAACATCAATGCCGCGTTGGTCGAAGAACTCCTGAAGTTCCTCATCGGTAAACTCTTTCTTAGAGCGAATAATAGTGCAGGCACTCTGTCTGACGCCGAGCGCCTGGAACATCTCATCATTCGAAGGAAAGTAATGTTCCCGACCTGCGATCAGAACGCCGCTCTGGGAGCGCTGAATTATATCCTTAACGCCTTGCAATGCTTGAGCGCGGATGGCTCGCAGGCGCGCTGGATCATTGTTCCAGGCTTGTGAACCGAGTTCATCGAAACCATCCAGCAGCAGGGTCACAGATCCAGCGTTGAACGCACGCACAGCGCTTCCACTGAGCTTATCGAGACCTAGGTCCGCCAAGTGCCTATTGAGCAGTTCAACACCGCGCTTGAGGCCCCACATCTCTCTGAGGTCGATTGAGATTGGGTGGTTGAAATCGGCGTCCGCACGGTCCGCCATGTATCGGAACGCCTCCCGAATGCACCGGCTCTTGCCGCTGCCATATTCCCCTAACAATATGATGTGCTGTCCCTTTTTTAGGAGCTCGGCAATTTCAGCCGTTCCGATATCAGCTCCGCTACCGTCTACGCGATAACGCACCGGGACATACTCAGTATCGTCTTTCTCTCCAGTAATGGGGTTTATCGCGCTACCAAACGGCGCGTTTAGTCTTCCAACTTTGTAGCTGCTGAAGTCAAAAAACAATTTTGAGAATTCAAAAATAGTGAGAACTTTTATATTCGCCGCTCTACCTGCCTCTTTCATGCTTTCGGTAACGGTCTCTGCATCTATAACGCAGTAGGATCGCGCAATAACACGTTTAGCGTAGAGTGCATTCTGAGCCGTGACCAACTTCGTTACGTCTTCGCGCACCTTTCCTAACTGGCGTTCTTCGGTTATCTCAATGAGAACCGAAAGCTGTGGATCTAGATGCAGAACCGCATCTATAGCCACCCCACCTACATTTTCGGGAGTGGGATAACGTCCCCAAATGAGGTTCGCTATGTCGCGAACCTTATCTTCGAAAGTCGCCCAGCTTTTCTTCATTTGCGCCCACCCCGCCTCTCTCCTGCAAGCTAAAGAGGTTGCCTCCGTCACGCTAGTTCCAAGTCGCTTCAAATCTGCCTCAACGCGTATCGACACGTCTGGTGTCGATAATCTCTCCGCGCTCTGCCGAAGCGCCTTTCGATGTGGCGTGCTCGGGTGTGCCTGAAACAGGACCTTCCCAAGGTCCGCAAAGGGTCAGAAAGCCGCCGTCCGACCTCGGCGACGGCGGTCCTGAGCTGGAACTCGCCGCAAGACGCACCCCCCTCACTTCCCCCGCGCCGTCGCCAGCAGCGCCTCGGCGCGCTTCAGGGCTGCGGTGAAAAACGGCTGGCCCTGCGCCTCCTTCGCGAAGCAGGCGCGGTAGGCGGCGGCGCCTTCGTCCTCGGCCTGGGCGGCCTGGTCGAAGCGCGGGTCGTCGTCCTTCTTCGATTTCTGCGCTGCCTTGCGCAGGGTCGCGGCCTTCGCCGTCGTCGCCTTCCATAGCTTGTCGCAGGCGGGCAGGGGCTTGATGGCGAGCTTGACGTCACTGGCGCCCACGGTGACCCGCCCGTCGGCCACGCGGGTGATCACGATGGTGTCGGGCGGGCTGTTGCCGGCGATGTCCTGGCTGAACAGGCCGAGCGCCGCATAGGCCGTCTCGCCCTCGGCGGCGGTCACCGGCAGCGCCATGTAGCCGGAGAAGGCGGCGTCGGCGCTGATGACGAGGGTGTAGAAAAGGTCGCTCGCCGCCGCCGCCTTGATCCCCTGGCCGAGGGCGGGGTCGGCGTTGGCGTCCCTGGCGCGGGTGGCGAGCCAGTGGGTGAACACCGGCTCGGGGGAAACCAGCAGCCGGGTGGTGAAGTCCTTGTCGGCGAACAGCAGGCCGTCCGGCGCGCCGGATTCCATGTCGCCGTCGAGGAGCGTGCCGGGGGAGAAGACCGGCGGCTGGTCGAGGCCCGTGAACCGGAGCGGGCCGAGGAGCGCGGCCATCCGGGTTTCCAGCACCTTGCGCGCCGCCTCGTCGCGCGCCCCCAGCTCCTCCAGCTTCAGCCCCGCCTTTTCGGCCGCCGCCAGCGTCGCCACAGCGGTCTCGCGCGCCGCGATGTAGTCGTCCGCCGGGCTCGCGCGGGCCGCCAGCGGCAGCGCCGCCACGGCGACAAGGGTGCCGGCGGCAAACAGGAGGCCGGCGATCCGTGCCGGGCGGCGGGGGTCAATGCAGGTCATGGCAGGCCTCGCGGCGGGGGCGGTGAGCGTGCAGTCTGGACCGGGCCGGGGAAAACCGGAATGGGGCGGCGCGCCCCCGGCCGGGTCAGTTGCCGCGGGCGGTGGCCAGCAGCGCCTCGGCGCGCTTCACCGCGGCGGCGAGGAAGGGCTGCGCCTCCCTGGCGAAGCAGGCGCGGAAGGCGGCCGAGCCCTCGTCGCCGATGGTGTTGATCTCGTCCCAGCGCGGGTCGTCGGTCTTGTTGCCCTTTTCCACCGCCTTGTCGCGGGCGGCCATATAATCGTCCACCGGCGCGGCGCCGGCAGGCAGGGCCGCCGCGGCGACCACGGCGCCTGCGGCCAGGGTGCGAGCCAAGCCTCCCGAGCGCGATCCGCTCATGTGGAGTCGCCCTCCATGGAATTGAGAAGACACGGATCTATCGCCCATCGTGAATTGCCGAGGCGATTCGATAGGGGCAGATCCGGCTCCCGCGAAGCGTGGCATGGTCGATTGCTCGGGGATGGAGGTGGCAAGGGCGCGCTGTTCCCGCCGCAGCGGACGGGAAAGAACGGCTGAGGTCAAGCCGGCAATCACCCGCTGTCGCCAGCCGATGTGGCGCCCTGCCCCCGCCCCTGCCTCTTCGCCCCTTCAGCCCCGCCCCCTGCAACCTCGCCCGAGGCCTGGAGGCGCGGCGCCCGCGCCCGGGGGGCGGCAAGGCCCCCGGGCTGATCGGCCGGCCTGCCGATGGGATCAGTTGCTGGCGGCCTTGGTCTTCCCGCCGCCGCTGGCGACGCCGGCCACCTTGGCCGGCACCGGCGCGTGGTTGAGCAGGGCGTCGATGCGCTCGCGCTCCTTCCTGAACTCGGCGAGGAAGCGCCCGTCCAGCGCCCGTCCGCGCGGCAGCTTGATGCGCATGGGGTCGACGAAGTTGCCGTTGATCTTCACCTCGTAATGGAGGTGGGGCCCGGTGGAGAGGCCGGTGGTGCCGATATAGCCGATGAGCTGGCCCTGGCGCACGGTGATCCCTTCCCGGATGCCGCGCGCGAAGCCCGACTGGTGGGAATAGGTGGTGACGTAGCCGTTGGCGTGCTGGATTTCCGTGTGCTTGCCGTAGCCGGACTTCCAGGTGGCGTAGATGACGGTGCCATTGCCCGCGGCATAGATCGGCGTGCCGATGGAATCGGCCCAGTCCACGCCCGTGTGCAGCTTGGAATAGCCGAGGATGGGGTGGCGGCGGTAGCCGAAGGGCGAGCGCATGATGCCGCCGGCGAGCGGTTTTCTCACCAGGAACTTCTTCGCGCTCTTGCCGTCGTCGTCATAATAGTCGACGACGCCGTCGTCCGAGGTCTGGAAGCGGTAGTAGCGCCGGGTTTCCTTATTCACGGTGAGGGCGGCGTAGAGCACGTCGTTGGCGCTGCCCGGATCGTCGGAGAACAGGACCTCGAAATTATCGCCCGGGCGCACCCGGCGCTGGAAGTCCACGTCGAACGAATAGACGCGGATGATGTCGGCGATGACGGAGCGCGGCATCTCGTTGCGCAGCGCCGTCTCGTAGATGCTCTCGTAAAGGCGGATGCCGGGCCCGCTGTCGTCGTCGCTCTCCTCGGAAACGCCGGCGATCTCGGTTTCGGAGGGCTCGCGCACGGAGACGAAATCGTCGCGGTCGGAGAGCGCGACCGTTCCCTCGTGCCCGAGGTCGCTGAACAGCGAGACCTTGTAGGGCCGCACCCGCCCCTTGTTCTCTTCCTGCAGGAGCATCCGGATCCGCAGGCCATCCTTCACGGCGCCGTCGCGCCCGCGCCCGAAGGCGGCGGCGACGGCGCGCGCGTCCTCGCGGGAGACGCCGTTGTCGGCGAGGATGGAGGCGATGGTGTCGCCCTTCTTCACCACCACGGTCTGGTCCGACCACTCGTTGCCGCCGGAGGTCTCGTCCGAGGTCTTCGGCACGAAGCTGATGTTTTCCGGCATGTGGGCCGCGCCCGGCAGCACCGGCCGGGGCAGGCCGACGCCGACCGCGTCGGGCGTGCCGGCGTAGGCCAGGTAGGGGGCGGACGGCGCCAGGGGGCCGGTGGCGATGGCCGGGCTCGGCACCCCCTGGCCGGGCTGCACCCGGCTGAGCTCGGCCACCTCGCGCACCTTCACCAGCACATTTTCCATGGGCAGGGAGGCGCCGAAGCGGGTGTTCTGCGGCAGGCCGGCGATATCGCGCGACACCACTGTCACCTCGCCGGTGGGCTCGGCCTGGGGGGCGCTCTCTTCCTTGTTGACCGAATCGCTGACGATCTGCGCCGGATTGAAGCGCGGGATGTTCGCCGACACCGAGGTGGTGCTCATGGCGAGGTTGGCGGACACGCGGGTGAAGGGGCGCACCTTGATGATCTCGCGATCGCCGACCTTGGTGGCGGTGGAAACGCGGAAGGTCTGCCGGGCCGAGGGCGCGTCGCCGAGCAGGGACATGCGGTCGCCCTTGCGCGCCGTGTTGACCGGCCGCTCGCCGAGGGCGAGGGCGCCACGGATCACGCTGCGCACCTTTTCCGGCATCAGGGCGAAGCGGTGCTCGCCGTCGAGCGCGGCATAGACCGCGCCGCCCATGAGAAAGGTGCCGCACAAAGCGGTGAGAAGCGTGGCGGCGAACCAGCGTACGGAAACCCGGCGCCGGTCGATGTCCTCCTCGTCTCCGTCCACCCCGAGCGGGGGATCGTCGCCG